>CATLHF010000005.1 GCA_949948835.1 uncultured Clostridia bacterium
TCATTTTTTTTTACTTCTTATTATATTTTTACACATTTTTTAATTTATTGATTTTAAAACAATAAAATATATCCCCAGTTAGTAATCTAATCTGGGGATGTTTTATTATTTTATGTTTTTAATTCTCTCCATGGCTTCTATGGTGTTTTCTCTTGAACCGAATGCGGTTAATCTAAAATATCCTTCTCCACTTGGGCCAAATCCTGAACCTGGGGTTCCTACTATGTTTACGGTTTCTAATAGGTAGTCGAAGAATTCCCATGAGGTGTAACCTTCTGGAACTTTAAGCCAGATGTATGGTGCATTTTTTCCGCCAAATACAGTGTAGCCGGCTTCTTGTAATCCTTCTCTAATTAGTTTTGCATTTTCTTGATAGTAAGCAATATTTTCTTTTATTTGTTTTTGTCCTTCTTCAGAATAGATACTTTCAGCTGCTCTTTGAGTAATGTATGGTACTCCGTTAAATTTGGTGCATTGTCTACGATTCCATAAGCTATTTAAAGATACTTCTTTTCCTTCTTTTGTATACGCTTTTAATTCTTTTGGAACAACTGTATAGGCACATCTTACTCCGGTAAATCCTGCTGTTTTTGAGTAGCTTCTAAATTCGATTGCTACTTCTTTTGCACCTTCTATTTCATATATACTATGCGGAATTCCTTCTTCTGTAATAAATGCTTCATAGGCTGCATCAAATAAAATAATTGCTTTATTCTCTTTTGCATAGGTTACCCATTTTGCAAGTTCTTGTTTGGTAAGTACGGTTCCTGTTGGGTTATTTGGAAAACATAGATAGATCATATCTACTTTTTTAGTTGGTAGTTCTGGTATAAAGTTGTTTTTAGCAGTTGTTGGAATATAAACTACTTTTTCATATTTTCCTGTTTCTTCATCATAATTTCCTGTTCTTCCTGCCATGATGTTCGTATCTAAGTATACTGGATAGACTGGATCAGTTATGGCAATGACATTATCGTTTCCAAAGATTTCGCCAATGTTTCCAGTATCGCATTTTGCACCATCCGATACGAAGATTTCGTCTTTTTCAATATGAACTCCTAATTTCTCATAATCGTATTTTGCAATTTTTTCTCTTAAGAAATCATATCCTTGTTCTGGTCCATAACCACGAAAGGTCTCTTTTTGTAGCATTTCGTCAGTCGCCTTTTTTATGGCATCTCCACAAACTTTTGCAATTGGTAATGTTACATCTCCAATTCCTAGTTTGATTATTTTTTTGTCTGGATGTTCTTCTCCAAATTTTGCTACCTTTTTTGCAATGGTTGAAAATAGGTAACTATCTTGTAATTTTAAATAATTTTCGTTAATTGTTATCATCATATCATCCTTTCTTATTTTGGGCACAGTGGTGTCTGTCTTGCCAGTATTCCCACAAACGGTGCCCCTACAGTAATTCTCCTTCAAATACCGTAACCGCTGGTCCTGTCATATAGATGTGGTTATTTTCTTTATTCCATTTTATGTTTAAATCGCCACCTAATAATTTTACTGTTACTTCATTTTCGGTTAATCCGTTTAGGTGACAGGCTACTGCGACGGCACATGCTCCTGTTCCGCAAGCAAAGGTTTCGCCTGAACCTCTTTCCCATACTCTCATTTCAATTGTTCTTTCGTCAATTATTTTTACAAATTCAATATTTGCTTTTTCTGGAAAATGAGAATCAACTTCTAATATACTTCCATACTTTTTTACATCAAATTCTTTTACATTATCCACAATTGTGATTGCATGTGGATTTCCCATAGATACACAAGTAAATGTAAATTCTTTTTCCTCTACTTGTAATTTTAAATCGGTTACAGGGCTTGTAGATGCAACAACTGGAATTTTAGAGGCTTCTAAAATAGGTTCTCCCATATCCACTTCTACCATTAGTACTTTTCCGTTTGCTACTTGTAATTTCAGCTTTTTTTCTCCTGCTAAAGTTTCTATTGTAATTTCTGTTTTGGTCGTTAATCCTTTATCATAGACAAACTTTCCAACACAACGGATTCCGTTGCCACACATCTGGGCTTCAGACCCATCTAAGTTAAACATTCTCATTTTGAAATCGCATTTATCACTTTTGCAAATTAAAATAAGACCATCTGAACCAACACCAAAGTGGCGTTCACTAACAAATTGAGCTAGCGAAGTGACATTGTCTGGAACCCCATTTTTTGTGCAGTCCATATAGACATAGTCATTCCCTAGCCCATGCATTTTTGTAAATTTTAACATAATAATCACCTTCTAATAGGTATGTAATAAAAAAGTAAAATATAATTATATTTTACTTTTGCTATTTTACCATATGCAATTTTTTTTGTAAAGTGCTATTTTACTGGTACACTATCATAGTACAAATTCTCTGGTGCAACATCTTCTCCTGTTTCCCATTCTATACTAATGCCATCTGGCTTTACCTTTTTAAATCTTTCTTTATCCTTTAATCCTTGATAAAATTTGTGATTTAATAATGGTTTCATATCATAAATTTTTTCCTCACCATTATCAAATTTTAAATATAATTTATAATCTTCCATTGCCCTTACTTCAATTATATCTGGTGTTATATAAGACTCATACATTTTCATTCACTCCCTCTAATTTAGTGGTGGTATTTTGCGTGATATTATTGGCAAAATGTCACCTCCATTATATCAGTTTGTTTTTTATTTTTCAAGTATTTGGAAAAACTAAATTACAGGCTGTAATTCAGACCAGATTTAAAAATTAACATTATTTTACATTTTATTCTATACAAAGTCAATACATTTTACAAATTTTTACAAAATTTCAAACACAAAAAGAACCATAAATCTAATTTATGGTTTTTTTAATACTATTTATATTCTTATGGAACTAACACCACACGAAAACTGCTACCACCAAAAGCATCACCTGTGTTGTTTCCAAAGGCAAAAACGCCTGCATTTAATCCAGCATTGCAAACACCGACTACGTTTGAAAACTGGAGAAGAGGAATATATAAATTCAGAATAGTCGCTGTTCCATCCTTTTGTTTCCCTTGTTGCATCTCCTACTTTTGCTCCATCATAATTTGAAACAGAATTGCTTGAATTTGTATATAGATCCACATATTTATTTTCTTCTGCTGTTACTCCAAATTTAGCATTTTCTTGTCCTTTTAAACATCCTGCTACATATTCCCAACTTCCTCCTGCCATATCATATATTCCATATACTGTTCCTGTTGTACTTGCCTTTGGTCCATTTGCTGTGTTATAGGCATATACATTTATTGGTGCTGTTTTGTCCTCATAAGTTGTTAATGTATCTTTACTGTCACCTACATACCCTGTATAAATATTTTTGTAACTATTATATCCATTTGGGTTATTCCATACTTGATATGTCTTATCTCCATTTATGCCTGTACTACTTTTAGGATTAAATATTCCATACTTGCTTTGGCTTAAGATTGCTACTGCTCCCCATTCTGTATTTTTCATCATATGGCTATCTACTTTTGAACCTGCTAGTACTTCACCATCATCCGTCATTTTTCTACATACTGTAAATATATTATTTGTTGTTATATTTCTCCAACTTTGTACTCCTGGTTTTACTTGTATTTTTAATGTAGTACTATTTCCTCCACCACGGTTTGTATCTGGTGTTGTTGTATTACTACTTGCTTCAAATTTTGCTACCCAAATTCCATCTAATTCTCCAAAACCACCATTTCCTTCATTAGTGAATGCTGGATGGATGGTATAACCTGTATCTGCTGTTGTTTGCGTTTTGGGGATAAATTTTACTTCTATTTGGGTTGCTGTTGTGCTGGTTGGCACAATATATTCATATCTTGGTATCCACACCCAATAAGCTTCTAGTGTTTCTGTATTACTTACTTTATTGGTTGTTTTTATATTAGCCCAATTACCATTATCATAATCATACCAGTCTGCTGGAGCAGTCTCTTCACTATCATTTATTACATATTCTGTACCATCTTCATTTAGTTTCCATGTTACAAATGTCTTTTGCGCAAACCTTTTTAAATTTGGAATATTAGCACCACTTTTATCTGGTATTATTACGTCTGCTGTTAATGTCTCATATACATCATCAACTTGATTAACATCTTTTTCATATATTTCTTTAATCTTTGCTGTTTCGCTAATTCCTCTTTGTTGTCCTAAAGAACTTAGCATATACACTCCTGTTAAGAATAGTACAAAAAACAACATTGATACAATAACAAATAAGCTCATTGAACCTTTTTCTTCTTTTAATTTTTTCATCCGTTTTCCTCCTAAAATAGGTTGTTTTTATTATATCTTACCTCTACTTTTTGTTCAAGTATTT
Organism: uncultured Clostridia bacterium; assembly: GCA_949948835.1. Classification (GTDB taxonomy): domain Bacteria; phylum Bacillota; class Clostridia; order TANB77; family CAG-508; genus RGIG8482. The sequence continues at coordinate 4,337 of CATLHF010000005.1, forward strand.
TATAAAGAAAAGACAGATTTAGTTTTTACACTAATCTGTCTCTTCTAGCATCATGCTTTTGTAAACATACTTATGCCGATAAGTAGTATGATAACGCAAACAAGCGCTATTCCTACTTCCCGACGCCTTTTTTGGGAAAAAATCCCCTTTTCGTCAGCTTTTGCGCTAAAAAATAATGCTCCAGATCCACCTAATACTATAAGAATAAATCCTACAACATTTAGAGTCATCTTGCTACCTCTCTTTCTTGAGTTTTCTATTCATTATTATATCATTTTTTCTTGTTATGGTCAATTTTATATGCTTGTTTTATCCACTCTACTCTCTTTTGATGTAGCTTTTCTTTAAATTTCTCTCCTTCTAATTCTGGATATTCTTCTTTTATCGCTTGTCCATTTATTTTGCTTAAGCATTCTTTTCCTAATTCAGCAAATGAGATGTTTTCCATACTCGTATTTCTAGTACTACATTTATCTGCTATTACAACGATTTGAAGTCCATCTAGTCCTAATTTGGATTTTGCTACTCTTTCTATAAATTGGACTTGTTTGGGTGGTGACATTTTCGAAAAAATTCCACCTTTCATATGCTCACTTGTGGCTATCTTACCATATGCTTTCCATATATTTGGAACTCCGGATTCTATTGCCTAAGTTTCCTACTAACTCTACTCCTTTTTCATCATGTCCATAATGATGTGGATACATTTCTTTTGGAGTTACGCCTTTTCCTAAATCGTGAACTAAACATGCAAATCGGATAGCTACATCATTTGTTAATTCAACTGATTTGTCAACTACTATCATGGTGTGGTTATAGCTGTCTCCTTCTGGATGATATTCTTCTGGTTGTAAAGAACCAATTAAGTCGTATATTTCTTTAAAATGTACTCTCAATACATTTGCTTTTCTTAAAACATCGAAGAAAATAGAAGGTTTCGAAGTTTCTAATGCTTTTCGAAATTCCACAAATACTCTTTCTTTTGATAAAGTCGTAAGCTCCTTTTTTAAGCTTTCCATTTCTTTTAAAGTATTTTCTTCCACTGTAAAACCAGTTTGTGCAGCAATTCTTGCTACTCGGTATACACGAAGTGGATCTTCCCTAAAATGATTTGTTGTTGCTCGAATCATTTTATTTTCAATATTTTTTCTACCATTAAATGGATCAATTATCTCCCCTGTTAACACATCTTTTGCCATAGCATTAATCGTAATATCTCTTCTTGCCAAATCCTCTTCTATCGTAATTTCTTCGCCAGTCTCAATTTCAAATTCCTTATGTCCGAACCCCATTTTTTTGCTCTTTTCTTGCAAGCGCAAATTGAGCATGTTCTATTTCAAATACTTCAAAACTTTTTCCTAATATTTTAGCATTCGGAAACAATTTTATAAACATTTCTTTTGAAATGCCAGTCACACAATAATCCTTATCATAAATGTTCCTTCCAATTAGCTGATCACGAACTGCTCCGCCTACTAAATATAGCCTTCCGCCGTTTTTTTGTATGGTTTTTGCAATCTTAATTATCTCCATAAAATTCTCCTTTTTTCTTAAAATATTATATACCATCTTATTTGAATTATCAATTGTTTTGTAGGGGTTGCATAATATGCAACCCCTTTGTGATTTTGGTTTTTTCAGGGTTGCATGATATGCAACCCCTACAATTAAATTATATTTTGTATTCCCCAATATCCTATATAAAAAAGACTATTTCATACAAGTTTTTTGCTTGACATCCTTTGTTTTTAAGCATATACTTGTTTTAGATTTTATATACATTTAACAGTTTCAAAATTTTAGAATAAAGGAGGTTTTTAGTAGATGAAAGACTTAATTGAAATTAGATGGCATGGTAGAGGCGGTCAGGGTGCTAAAACTGCTTCATTACTACTTGCAGATGCAGCATTTAATACTGGAAAATTTATTCAAGGTTTTCCTGAATATGGCCCAGAAAGAATGGGGGCTCCTATTACTGCCTATAATCGAATTAGTAATCATCCTATTACAATTCATAGTAATATTTATGAACCAGATTATGTTGTGGTAGTTGATGATACATTGTTAGAATCAGTTCCTGTTACAGCAGGTTTAAAAGAAGATGGGGCAATTATTATTAACACTACAAAAGATGCCAATTATTTAAAAAAAGTATTAAACGGATATCATGGAAATATTTACACCATTGATGCAAGAAAAGTATCTATGGAGACTCTTGGAAAGTATTTTCCAAACACCCCAATGCTTGCAGCTATTGTAAAAGTTAGTGGTGTTATGACAGACCAAGAATTATTAGATGATATGAAAGGTTCTTTTAAACATAAATTTGCAAAGAAACCAGAAGTCATTGAACCAAATATGAAAGCATTAGAAATCGCTTTACAAGAAGTTCATAAGGTTCAATAAGAAAGGAGAAAATTATGTCAGAATGTAAAATAAGTAAAGATACCCCTTGGCAAGAACTAACCATTGGCGGAAATATTTATGAAGCAGGAAATGCCATGGAATTTAAAACAGGTGATTGGAGAAGTGTAAAACCTGTATTTTTAAGTGATAAATGTAAACAATGTGGTCTTTGTTTTCCTGTTTGTCCAGATGATGCAATCCCTGTAAATAAAGATCAAAAAAGAGAAGATTTTAATTATGATTACTGTAAAGGATGTGGTGTATGTTCAAAAGTATGTCCTTTTGGTGCTATCGAAATGAAAGAGGAGGGTGATGAATAATGAGTATCCGTGAACGTTTAAGTGGTAATGAGGCAGCAGCTATTGCGATGAAACAAATTAACCCAGATGTTGTAGCAGCTTTTCCAATTACCCCATCTACCGAGATTCCTCAATATTTTTCTACTTTTGTAAACAATGGTGCTGTTGATACCGAGTTTGTTGCAGTAGAAAGTGAACATAGTGCTATGAGTGCTTGTGTTGGTGCCCAAGCAGCAGGGGGAAGAGCAATGACTGCAACTTCTGCAAATGGTTTATCTTATATGTGGGAAATGATTTATATTGCTTCTAGTATGAGACTTCCTATTGTTATGAGCTTAGTAAACCGTGCTGTATCTGGTCCATTAAATATCCATAATGACCATTCCGATGCTATGGGAGTTCGTGATGCGGGTTGGATTATGCTATTTTCAGAAAATAACCAAGAAGCATATGATAATTTAGTAATGGCTCATAGAATCGCTGAGCATAAAGATGTATTACTTCCTTTAATGGTATGTCAAGATGGATTTATTACTTCTCATTCCATTGAAAATATTGAATTAATTGAAGATGACAAGGTAAAAGAATTTGTGGGTAAATATACTCCAGAACATTATTTATTAAACCAAAAAGAACCAATTGCAATGGGACCTTTGGATTTACAAGCTTATTTATTTGAGCATAAAAAACAACAAGCAGATGCAATGTGTAAAGCAAAACAAGTTATTTTAGATGTTGCTAAAGATTTCGAAAAAATGACAGGAAGAAAATATTCTTTCTTTGAAGAATACAAGTTAGAAGATGCTGAAATTGCAATTGTTTGTATGAACTCAACTGCAGGAACGACTAAATTCGTTGTTGATGAGTTACGTGCTAAAGGCATAAAAGCAGGACTTTTAAAATTAAGAGTATTTCGTCCTTTCCCTGCAGAAGAAATTGCAAAAGCATTATCTCATGTAAAAGCAGTTGCTGTTTTTGATAAAGCAGATTCTCTAAACGCTGCAGGTGGCGCTTTATATACAGATGTTACATCTGCTATGTATGTAAATAAAAACCAAGTGCCATGTATAAACTATATTTATGGTATTGGTGGTAGAGATACCAAAGCAAATGATATTGAAGCAGTATTTAATGATTTACAAGAAATTGTAAAAACTGGTGATATCCAAAATCCATATCGTTATATGGGACTAAGAGGTTAGAAAGGAGGAATTGTTATGGCATATAATTTAAAAGAAGTGGTTGCAAATAAACCATCAAGATTTACATCAGGTCATAGAATGTGTGCTGGTTGTGGTGCCCCTCCAGTTGCTAGAATGATTTTAAGAGCACTAAAAGAAGAAGATCATGCTGTTATTGCTGGTGCAACTCGGATGTATGGAAGTTTCTACTTTTATTTATCCATACACAGCATGGACTGATTCTTTTGTTCATACTGCATTTGAAAATGCTGCTGCTACCTTATCTGGAGCAGAAGCTTGTTATCAATCAATGAAAAAACAAGGAAAATTACCAGAAGATTCACATACCAAATTTATTGCATTTGGTGGAGATGGTGGAACTTATGATATTGGACTTCAATCTCTTTCAGGAGCAATGGAGAGAGGCCATGACATGGTATATGTATGTTATGATAATGGAGCCTATATGAATACTGGTATTCAACGTTCTAGTGCAACACCAAAATTTGCAGATACAACAACAACACCTGCTGGAACCATTATTCCTGGTAAAATGCAATCTAGAAAAGATTTAGCTAAAATTATGGTTGGTCATCACTTACCTTATGTTGCACAAACCATTGCATTAAATAATTTTAAAGATTTATATGAAAAAGCAGAAAAAGCAATTTATACAGAAGGTCCATGTTTTGTAAATGTACTTGCACCATGTCCAAGGGGATGGGGATATGCAACAGAAGATTTAATGAAAATTAATAAACTTGCTGTTGAAACTTGCTATTGGCCTTTATATGAAGTAATTGATGGTAAATATAAAGTAAATTATAAACCTGCTAAAAAATTACCAATTGAGGAATTCTTAAAACCACAAAAACGTTTTAAACATATGTTTAAAGCAGGAAATGAATGGATGATTGAAGAATTCCAAAAAGAAGTAGATGCAAGATGGCAAGAACTTCTTGATTTAGAAGAAATCACAAATAAAGAATAAAAAATAAAGAGGGTAACCTCTTTATTTTTTATTCTTTGTAATCATATTTTCTTATTTTTACAGCAAAGTATATGATTGCAACAGCAAAAGCGATACATACCGTAATAAGTTTTGAATTAATTCCTGTTTGTGGAAGTCTATCTGGTAGTTTTTCTTGGTTTGTTATATTTGTTGTATTTGTTATATTGGTAGTATTTTGAATGGTATTACTTATTTCATTTTTTGGTTCTTCTTCTTTTGGTAATGGTTCATTAATAAATACAATTTCAAACTCTTCTTCTGTATCAATATTAATTGCTTTTCCTTCATTCGTTATCTTAAAAGTAATTATATTCGTATTTTGTTTATAGCCAGATGGTGCAGATACTTGGTTTATCGTATAGGTTCCTTCTTGTAGTCCTACCATATTAAAAATACCTTCTTCGCTAGAATTTCCCGTTCTCACTACTTTTCCTGAACTATCTTTTACTTGATAATTTGCACCTGGTAATGGCTCTTCTTCTGGATTTATTGTTTTAACTGGAATTGTGTAATTTTCAATTTGTAATTCAAACTTTTCAAATATAATTTTACTTAAAATTTTGCAATCATGTTGTAAGTAAGAGGCAATCAGTCCAAAGCTATCTCCAGAATGTTTTTTAGAATCTAATGCAATATCCATACTTTGGTCATTATCCGTTACTTTAATATAAGTTGGTGTTGTTTCTACAATTACATTGTGTATTCCAGATGTTTTTTTTGCCATTGACTTTATTAATGTTCCATAGTTGCTTATTTTCATATTTCTTTTAGTTTTTAATTGTTCTACATCAACATTATCTATTCGATAAATATCAATTGTCTTTTGTCCATATAACATGATATATCCAGATATGGTATTTTCTTTTATACTAGAATTAATAATAAAACCTGCACCTTCTAATGTATGATAAGATGCTGCTTTTTCATCAATGACAATTCTAAATATTTTCTTTCCTGTATGTGAAAATTCTTTATACAAAAAGTCTTTATATGATGTTTGTCCATATCCATAAAAAGTAATAGCATTATCATTTATTGCAATATGTTCTCCATTATATGCTTTATCATTTTTTGTTGTCCTTGTGTGCCAATCCCAATATTCTCTTTTGAATACATCTTCGCCAATATTTTCTACTTCTGTTTGTGCATATATGTTTGGTGTTATCAAAACGGTAATAATCATAATCATCATTAATAGCCACATTTTGTAAAAGTGTTTCTTTTCTTTTTGCACTTTATTCTTCATAATATTCCCCCATTTAATATGTTATAAGTTTATTATACTATATAATTTTTTATTTTACATTACGTTTATATTACGTTTCTATTACTCTTTATACACAAAAAAGCGAAGTACTTCATTATACTCCGCTTTTAATTTATTTCTCCTCTTATTTTTTAGAATCTTGCGTTTTTTCTGGTTCCTTTTTTGAGGTCTCTTTTTTATCTTGTTTTGTTGTTTCTTTTTTCTTACTATATATAACTATGATAGCTACTATAGCAACAAGTAATACAATAACACCTATTCCTGCTAGTACAAATACTGTTCTATCTTCTTCTGCAACAAATTTAACTTCATTCGCTTCTCCTGCTTTTAATGTCCATTCTAATGTCTTACCATCTTCTGAAACTGTTGTTGCATTATTCTCTCCTACTTTAAATGGTAATACAATTTTATAGCTTATTTTCATTTGTCCTAACACAGCTTTTGTAAGCGCATCTTCTTCTCCTATCATGTCCGATAAGTTTAATGCTAAATTTTGAGAATACTTTGTTTTAAATAATGTTTTTTCATATTTAATTCCGTCATCTACATCTGTATTTTCATCAATTTTAAATTCATTTTGAATATTGCTTACATGTTTATATGCTCTAAATCCATAAGTGTTTTCATCTTCATATTCTTCAATTGTGTATCCTTCATCAGTTGCTTCTTGTTTTACTTCATCAAAAGAATCATCTTCTTTTATATCATCAACCGATATTTGCATACTACTTAAGAAAGATTTATCATATCCCATAATATAGGATACATCTCCACTTCCATCTTTTTCTAATTTAATCTCATAATTTACATTTGCACATCCTGTTAGCACTATCAATAATAGACTTAAACAAACTAGTAAAAATAATGATTTTAATGTTTTTTTCATTTTTCATTCTCCTTTCATTTTCTATTTTACACTATACCATGAATTCCTATTTTTTTCTATATTTTTCGATAAATTTTTCTTACAAAAAAAAGATTGCTTAGTAAGCAATCTTTCTATGTATTTATTTTATTCAGCTTCATCTTCGACTGGTGCATCTACTGGACAAACTCCTGCACATGTTCCACATCCAATGCATGCATCTTGGTCAATTTCAAATCTTTCTTCTCCTTGTTTAATGCATTCTACTGGACAATTTGCAGCACATGCCCCACAACTGATACAACTTTCTGTAATTTTATATGCCATTTGACTTACCTCCTTTATTACTATATATATTATTTTATTCAATATTTAAGACTATCTTATAAATCTTCTGCTTGATTCTTTTTGTCTTCTTCTTCTAATTTTTCTAATTTGCGTAGTTCTCTTAATTCTTCTTTATTAACGCCTTCTATGTCATCTTTTTCTTCTACATCTTTGATGATTGTCAAATCACCAACTTCTAGTTTTTTATAATAAAATCCTTCTTTATCTTTAAATTTAACCCTTACTTTTTCTTTTAAAATTTCAACAGAATCAACAATTCCTTCTCCATCTTCTTTTGTCTTTACAATAGCTCCTACTTTAGGTAATTTTTTAAGTTTATCTAAATAGGCTTCTTCTTCATATTTTAAGCAACACATTAATCGTCCACAATTACCAGATATTTTAGATGGATTTAATGAAATATTTTGTTCTTTTGCCATTTTAATAGAAACGGTTTCAAAGTTTGGCAAGAATGCTGTACAACATAATTGTCTTCCACAAATTCCATTTCCCCCAATTCGTTTTACTTCATCTCTTACTCCAATTTGACGTAACTCAATTCTTGTTTTAAAGATAGCTGCTAAGTCTTTTACTAATTCTCTAAAATCAATTCTCCCATCTGCTGTAAAGTAAAATAGAATTTTACTATTATCAAATTTATATTCTACATCGGTTAAATTCATTTCTAATTTATGCTTTTTGATTTGTTCTTCACAAATTGCAAATGCTTCTTTTTCTTTTTGTTTGTTTTCCTCATAATGTTTATAATCCTTATGTCCTGCTACTCTTAAAATTGATTTTAGTTCATTTTCGATTTTCTCTTCTGGAATCATTTTATTTTCAATGATAACTTCTGCAAATTCTTGTCCCATTTGGGTTTCAACAATAACATGTTGTCCCTTTTTTAATTTGTAATGTTTTGGGTCAAAAAAATATATCTTTCCGGGTCTTTTAAATCTAACTCCAATTATTTCTTTCAAACTTATTCCTCCCATATTTTATATAAAATCTTATCAATACTCATATCGTAATTGCTGTTGGATTTTAAATTCTTCTTTACCTCTTCTATGGTCTCAATATAGCTAATATAATTTGTACTCGCAATTGCTTTTTGTAGAAAGATAAGATTGATATAATCTAATAGTTCATATATCATATCTTTATTTTTATACAAGCAATCTAATCTATCTTTTACATCTAACAAACTATATTGTTCTACATTTCCAAAAATCTTTTGTATTTCATCATATACTTCTTTTTTTTCCTCTATTTGAAGTGCTTTTTCAATACTTCCATCAAAACTTTTTAAACGTTCTAAGGTTAATTCTTCTGCTATATGATGTTCTTGCAAATACTTTTTTAGAAGTTCTTGCTCTATCTTGTGAAATAACACTTTCATACAACGAGAACGAATGGTATTTAATAATAAGCTCTCATTTGACGCAATTAAAATAATAGTAATAAATGCTGGTGGTTCTTCTAGTGTCTTTAATAAACAGTTTCCAGCTTCTTTTGTCATGGTATCTGCGTCTTTTATCACATATACTTTTCTAGAAGAAATAATTGGCTTTTCTAATATTTTGGCTTGCATCTGTCTTATTTTTTCAATTTTAATTGTACCATCTTCTGGTTCTATCAGAATAAAATCTGGTTGATTATTTTCTTCCAATTGCAAACAAGATTTGCATTTTCTACAAGGTTTTTGTTCTCCCATACATAATATCATTTTTGCAAATTCTTTTGCAAAAAGTGTTTTCCCAACCCCACTTGGTCCTAAGAACAAATAACTATGTGTAATTTTATCTTGTTCTACCATATTGGTTAATAGACTTTTTATTGTTTCATTTCCAATTAATTTTTCAAAAGCCATACAATACCTCTTTCCATAGCATTATATCTTATTTTTATTGATTTTTCAATGGATTTTCTTCAATTTTAAGATGATTTTAGGGACGGGGGTAAAAATCATCTATTCTACTTTTCCAAATAAGTCAAATGGCCAGAAGCGTATCCATACTTTGCTTTCTACTTTTTCTAGTGGAATACAGCCAAATCTTCTTGAATCGGTACTTTGTGAACGATTGTCTCCCATTACAAATAAACAATTTTCGGGAACCGTAATATCAGTATATACTCCCTCTAATGAAGTTGTTGTGACATTTTCTTGTAAATAGCTTTCTTCTAACTCTGTTCCATTAATATATACTTTTCCATTTTCTATTGTTACATGTTCTCCTGGCAGACCAATGACACGTTTTATATAACTTGTTTTTCCAATTTCTAATACATAATATCGAAATTTTGAAAAGACATTGTTTATGTTATAATCATAAGTTGCTACTGGATTTTCTAAATTAGCATCAATCACAGATACATAAGACTTACTTGGTGCTTCAAATGTTACAATATCTCCCCTTTCAGGCATTGTTTTTGTGGTTCTAATCATTCGGTTTAAAATTAGTCTTTGTCCTTGTTTTAATGTTGGATACATAGAAGGTTGTTGAACAATTGTTGGTGTTCCTACAAAGTAACGCACTAATAATGCCAATATAATAGCTATTATAATACAATATACCCATTCTAAAATCTCTTTTAGTTTCCACTTTCCTTCTTCGTTCATGTTGTCCTCCTATCGATTCTTATTTTGTTGGAATACGAATAACGACTTCAGTTCCATGTCCGTACTCACTCTTCATATCAATACTACCATTGTTCCTGTCTAATATTTCTTTGGCAATAGAGAGTCCAAGTCCTGTTCCTCCCATTTCCCTTGTACGCGCTTTATCCACACGGTAAAATCTCTCAAAAATTCTAGATAAATCTGCCTCTGGAATTCCCATTCCATTATCAATCACTTTAATATAAGCATCATTATACACAAATCCTACATATATTTTAATATGTCCACCTTCTTTTGTATATTTGATACTATTCGTTAGTATGTTTAGAACAACTCTTTCGATTCCGTCTTTATCTGCATATACTGGTGGGACGTTTGCTGTTACAAAACATTCTACTTGATGTTTCTTTTGATTAATCTGTGGCTGTACTTTTTCTTGGCATTTTTTCACCAACTCTCCTAAATCGAATTCTTCTTTTTCTTGTTTTACTTGGTTATTATCAAACCTTGATAAAGCTAAAAGATCTGTTACCAATTTTGCCATTCTTCTTGCTTCTGATGCAATTACATTTAAGAATTTATCCTGTGTTTGTTTATCGTATTCTCCCTCTAATAGAGTATCTGCATATCCCATAATTGACGTAATTGGTGTTTTTAATTCATGTGATACATCTGCTACAAATTCTTTTCTCATATTATCTAGTTTAACATGTTCTGTAATATCTTGAATTACTACCATAACGCCATTTGGTCTTTCATTTTCATCTTTAAGTGGTGCAAAAAATAGATTAATATGCTTATCTCCTAACGTAACTCTTTCTTCTGAAGAAGTCCAGTTATCTAAGTATATAATTTTTTCCATGTTAATTTCTACATTTAGTTTTTCAAATATTTTTTCAAAACTATCTTCTTCTGGCATAATCCTTAAGAGTCTTGTTGCTGATGGATTTACTAATATAATTTTTCCTTCCATATTAAATGCAATAATTCCATCTGTCATGTGTAATAGAATGGTTTCAATTTGATTTTTTTGTCTTGAAACTTCATTCAAGTTTTCTCTTAATTCATTCGTCATTAAATCGATTGCTCCTGCAATTTCGTCTATTTCTTTGGCTGCCTTTTTATCTTGTTTTTTCGTTTCCTCTCCTGTTGCCACTTTTTTTGCACTATCAATTAATCGATTAATTGGCATCGTTATTTTCGTCACAACATAAATTGCAATACTAACGGCAATAATAATAAATGCAAATACTGCATATATCGATAACATCATTCCGTTATTTTTTATTGTTAATAAATCGCTTTGTAGCATTTGTATATCATTGGTTGATGCGATATTTATATAGGTTGTCTGTAAACTAATTAAAAAGTAACTCCCTACTCCTGCAATTAAGATTGCTGCTATTATTGTTAATATTAATATGATTTTAAACTGCACATTTTTTACCATTTTTCTCCCCCATTTTGCATTTTAAAAGCCGGAAATCAGAACATTCTATCTGATTTCCGACCTCTAAAATTTTATTTTGTTCGTTTATTTTGATGCAATATAATATCCTACTCCTCTTTTTGTAATTAAAATTTTTGGAGCAGATGTGTCTTTTTCAATCTTTTCACGAATTCTTCTTACAGTTACATCTACAGTTCTAATATCACCATAATATTCATATCCCCATACTTTTTCAAGTAACACTTCTCTTGTAATAACTTGTCCTGGTTGATTTGCTAGATATTTCAACACTTCAAATTCTCTTAGTGTTAGATCTACAACTTCTCCTTTTACTTGTACTTCAAATTTATCTAAGTCTAATGTTAAGTCCCCAACAATTATTTTATTTGTATTTTCTTGCTTTTCTTCTACTACCCCTGAAGAAACTTCTGCTTTTCTTAAGTTTGCTTTAATTCTAGCCATTAATTCTCTTACGCTAAATGGTTTTGTAACATAATCATCCGCACCTAATTCTAATCCTAGAATTTTATCAATTTCTTCATCTTTTGCTGTTAACATTAAAATTGGTACATTTAATGTATGACGTATTTTTTTACAAACAGCAAGTCCATCCATTTTTGGTAGCATGATATCTAATAAAATTAAATCTGGTCTTTTTTCTAATGCAATATCAACTGCTGTCACACCATCATTTGCTTGTAATGTATGATATCCTTCTTTTTCTAAGTTATACACTAAAATATCTACAATATGTTGCTCATCATCTACAATTAAAATTGTTTTTTTGTCTTTATCCATCATTTCGTTTTCCATAAGGTTACACCTCAACTTTTCTTAAAACTAAAATACTCATGATAAATATATCATAGATATTATTTTTGTACAAGCTTTTTTATATATTTTTATGGGAAGCTTGCAAAAAATCATTCTTATTTGTTTCTTCTTCTATTTTTGGTTTTAATCTTTCAATTACAGTAGCAATAAAAAGTTTTGGTGTGATTTTTTCTCCAGATTCCACACGAAAATATGGTCTAATAATACTAGTAGCTGTATATCTTTGTATCGATTTAACACTCTTTTCCATTGTCCATTTAATATTGGATATACTAACGCCATTATTTTTAGCTGACATTTTCTTGTATAATCCATTTTTCATATCTTTTAATAATATTTCGTCCTCTAGACAAAAAGTAATTGCATCTACAATATAAGAATATCCCATTGTTGTCGTATTAATTTCAAATTTTCTTAATTCTTCTTTTACAAATTTTTCATAACATTTTTGTTCTGATGTATGTGTGATTTCTTCAATAATGTCTACTATTTTACTAAAAGCAAATGGCTTTTTCAAAGTTGTATATATGTAAGGGGCATATTCTTTTGATTTTTCTAGTAAACTTAAATCTCCACTCATAACGATGATGTATGGAATGTGCTGTTTCTTTTGTTTTAGTTTATTAATTACTTCAAGTCCATTAATTTCTGGCAATCCTAAATCTAATAATAAAATATCATTGTCTTCTAAAGTATCAATTTCTTCTATCATCTCTTCTCCTTTAATTGCCAAACTTGATAAACGTATTTTTTTGTTTCTCCTAATAATATAGTTTAATAAACTTCTTGAAAATTCTAAATTATCTTCTAAAATTGCTAATCGATTCATTTTTATCTCTCCTTTATTTTATTCCTCTATTATATAAGAGACTATTTTTATCGATTTTGTTACAATTTTTTTTAAATTTAGACATTTTTTTCCACTCTACTCCATTTAAATTGTGTGTATTCTCTTCTGGTAGTAAACTAAATCCATACTTCCAGACAGATCGGAAGTGCAACAAAATTCCAAGGATGAAGGGGTGCTGATTAGCGCCCTTTTGTCTTTGGGGAAATATGAAACACAAGTTACTATTAATCAACCATCAAAGAAAAGGAGAAGCATTATGAAGAGAAGAAAACTCAAAAATCAACTATTGCCACTTGCATTATCAATGTAATCTTTCATCTTTTATTGTTGCATTCATCTAAAATTGACTATCACTAGTTTTTTTACTATGTTTCATAGTATATCTTCGATACTTTCTTTTGTATAGCCTTCTCTTGAAATTTTCACACTTTTATAAACAGCTTCTTTATTAATCATGGCAATTACTGTACCATAAATTTTCCATCTTTTGTTTCTTCCTCATTTTCAGATACATAGCTAGCTCTTAAAAATCTATAATCATTTACTTGCATTTCTGCGTGAGTATAAACATACCATACTATGCAACTTGCAATGATAATGATAACTAATGACACAATCATTATTGTTCTTTGTGTTTCTTTTCGTACTCTTTTTAAATACTTTATCTCCCTATCTTGATGAAGATCCTCTACTTGTATTTCTGTATTTACATTTTGTAATGCTTTACGACATTCATCACACGTTTTGATATGTTCCTGTATGTACTCATTTGTAACCTCATCTGTTAAATTTTCTACATAATTTGCTAATAAATCCTGTACAATTTTACATTTTCTCTTGTTTTGCTCCATTTTCTACTTCCTCCTTTTGATTCATTTCTTCCATTTTTCTTTTCCACCTATAGAATGTAACTCGTGACCATGGTTCGGACTTTCCGATTATTCCAGCTATGTTTTTAAATGTTAACTCAGTTGTTAACCTTAAAAGTATAAGTTCTTTTTCGGTACCCTCTAATTTTTCTATTTGCTTATACACTTCTACTCTTTGCTCTTTTTCCATGAAATTCTCCTCTAAATTTAAATCGGATTGTATTTCCCCAATTTCTGTATCCATGGAAATAATGCTTAGCTTTTTCTTTCTTCGCAGTTCTTGATACCATAAGTTTTTAGCAATTTGACACAACCATACTTCAATTTTACTTTCATTACGAAAACTATTTATTTCTTTTGTTGCAATATAAAAAGTTTCCTGTGTCAAATCTTCAGCCAAAGATTTGTCATGACATAAGCAGAATAAATATTTATTCACTGTTTCTAAGTGTGCTTGATAAATTTCTTCCATTTTCTGCTCCAATTTATTTTTCCCTTCATATAATAAGAGTATAAAAAGTACCATTTTGTTACAAAAAAAAGCAATATTTTTTAAAAAATATTACTTTTTTTATATTTTTTTGCCGACATTTATCCGTTTTCACTTAGAGCCATATGGATTAGAGCCATTCTTACAAACACTCCATTTTGTACTTGTTTAAATATGCGTGATTTTTTACATTCTACTACATCATCTGCAATCTCCACATTTCTGTTAAATGGTGCTGGATGCATAATAATTGCATTTTCTTTCATTTGTTCTACTCTTTTTTGATTTAATCCAAATGCTTCATGATATTCTTGTATGGTTTCTTTCATTTCTTCTGCATGTCTTTCGTGTTGTACTCTAAGAAGCATAACAACATCTACTTTATCAATCACGTCATCTAATTCCACATAATTATATCCTTCCTCTTTATATGCTAGAGGTCCTGACGTATATACCTCCATACCTAATCTTTGCATAATTTTAAAGTTGGTATGAGCTACTCTTGAATGTCTAATATCTCCTACAATTACTGCTTTTAGCCCTTCAAATTTTCCAAATTCTTGTCTGATCGTTAGTAAGTCTAGAAGAGATTGTGATGGATGATTTCCTGTTCCATCTCCTGCATTTAAAATTGGAATATGAATCCCCTCTAATTGTTTATAATACTCATTTTCAACATGTCTTATAACAAGCGCATCTACGCCAAACATTTCAAATGTTTTTACCGTATCGTATAGGCTTTCTCCTTTTTTTAAACTTGAATTGCCAGCATCAAAGTTTTGTGTTTTACAACCTAATTTTAATGCTGCCATGTCAAAACTATAGTGTGTCCTTGTAGATGGCTCAAAAAATAAATTTGCTATTACCTTTTTACCTTGATAATCTACCTGTTTTCCATTTTTAAATTCTTCTGCTAAATCTAAGATTTGATTAATTTCTTCTACTGTAAAATCATCTAATTTTAGTACATTCATTTTTTCTCTTCCTTTCGACATTTTTTCTATTTTAGCATGACACAAATAAATGTACAAGAGTTTTTTAAATTTTCTTGTATATTTTCTAAAACTATGCTATGATAATGTTATTAAATTCCAAAGGAGGATTATATATGGGTTGGATAATACTCGCAATTGTTATTTTACTAGTTTTAATGATTATTAGTATGTATAACAATTTAGTAAGATTAAGACAAAAAGTTAAAAATGCATGGAGTCAAATCGATGTTCAATTACAAAGAAGATTTGATTTAATTCCAAATTTAGTAGATACCGTAAAGGGTTATATGAAACATGAAGAAGGAACTTTAACAAAGATTGCTGAACTTAGAACTTCTTGGGCAAATGCAACTAGTGTTTCTGAAAAAGCAGAATTAGATAATCAATTATCTGGTACATTAAAAACCATTATGGCAGTATCTGAAAGCTATCCAGAATTAAAAGCAAATCAAAATTTTTCTGAATTACAAGAAGAACTTCAAAATACAGAAAATAAAATTTCTTTTTCTAGACAATTCTACAATGATAGCGTAACGATTTACAATACAAAATTAGAAGTTGTTCCTTCTAATATTATTGCTTCTATGTTTCATTTTGAGCCAGCTGAATTATTTAAAGCAGAATCAGAAGAAGCTAGAAAAAATGTAAAAGTAGATTTTGATAACTAATAGTAAGGAGTAGGATAACCTACTCCTTTTTTAAGAAAGATGGTGATATTCATGTTTGAAGATGTTAGAAGAAATAAAATAAAAACAGGTTTTATTGTCTCTATTTTTATTTTACTTGTTACATTAATTATTTATTATATTGGTATTGCATTTGATTTAGGTAGTGTCTCTATTGTAATTGCTCTTGCTTTTTCTATTATTTCTACTGCTCTTACTTATTATAATTGTGATAAAATCGTTCTTGCAAGTTGTAAAGCGCGACCTGCTACTATGGAAGAAGATAAAAGATTAATTGGAATTTTAGATGCTTTATTAATTAGTAGTGGACTTACCACAAAACCAAAACTTTATGTAGTAGAAGATGCTCAACCCAATGCATTTGCAACAGGAAGAAATCCAGAACATGCTGTTATTTGTGTTACAACAGGATTATTAGAAAAATTAGAATATTATGAATTAGAAGGTGTTATTGCTCATGAGCTTTCTCACATTAAAAATTATGACATCCTTTTATCTTGTGTCATTTCTGTTATGGTTGGCTTTATTGTTATGATTACCGATTGGCTTAGTCGTTCTTTTTTGTGGAGAAATTTAGATGATGATAACGACTCTAAATTTGGTGGTATTATGGCAATTATAGGTCTTTTCATTATGATTTTATCGCCTATCTTTGCAAAACTGTTGCAACTTGCAGTGTCAAGAAGAAGAGAATTTTTAGCAGATGCAACTGCAGTAGAATTTACTAGAAACCCAGATGGTTTAATTTCTGCACTACAAAAAATTGATTCTGATCCAAATGAGTTAAAAACAGCAAGTAGTGCAACATCACACATGTTTATTTCAGAACCTTTCAGGAAAAATGCTCGTACTAAAAGAAAAACCAGTTGGTTTTCTACTCACCCAAGTACAGACGACCGTATTGAAGCATTAAGGAATATAAAATAAAAAAGAACAGTAGGATTTGTGAAAAGCACAAGTTCTACTGTTCTTTTTTTATTTGTTCTAACATTTCGCTAAAATTGTTAAAGGTATAATCTGCAAGTTCATTTATTTTATCTCTGTCTTCATCTGCATATTTATCATACATTACTGCAACTTCAATTCCTGCATTTTTTGCTGCTTCTACTCCAATTAATGCATCTTCTATGATGATGCATTCTTCTGGCTTTACATTTAATATTTCCATTATTTTTTGGTGCACTTCTGGAGATGGTTTCTTTGCTGTTACATCTTCTTTGGTAAAAATCAATGAAAAGATATCTTTAAAATTTGCTTTTTCCATTAGATTTTTATTTTGTGTGGTATAAATATCAATACAATGTCTTAACGTTGTGCTAGCAATCGCTAGTGTATATCCTTTTTCTTTTAAAGTTGTTAATACTTTTGGAGCATTTGGTTTGTAGTCTACTTTATTTTTTAAATAATCATCTGCTATTTCATAACGTAATGCTCTTATTTCCTCTTTTGTTAATTTTGACTCATATTTTTCTCTTAAAAATTCACAATATGCTAAATAGCTATCTGGTATATCCCTAAATCTCTTTAAAGCATCATCTCTTTGTTTTGCTATATTTTCATTACCAAGAGGAATTGTTCCTGCCTGTTTAATTAATTCCTCATCAATGACATTCCAAATCCAAACAGAATCAATTAATGTTCCATCCATATCAAATATAATTACTTTTTTATTTTCTAACATTTTCTCATTCTCCTTTTATTTTAAAGATTCGACATGTATTTTCATAAGTCATTTTTGCGACTTGCTCAATAGAATACCCTTTTACGTTTGCAATTTTTTGGGCAATATATTTTACATTGGTTGAATCATTTCTTTTTCCTCGATTTGGTTCTGGTGCTAAATATGGACTATCAGTTTCAATTAGCATTCTATCATCCGGTACAAGCTTAATTACTTCATCTGCATTTTTTGCATTTTTAAATGTGATTGGCCCTGCAAATGAAATATAAAACCCTAATTTTAAAGCTTCTTTTATTAGCTCTAGATTTAATGGGCAACAATGAAATACTCCTTTTTGATTCACAAGATATTTTTTTAGTATTTCTATTGTATCCATTACTGCCTCCCTTGTATGGATAACAATTGGTAAATCAAGTTTGTTTGCAAGTTCAATTTGTTTGATAAAGGCAAATTGTTGTAATTCTTTATTTTCTTTGTTCCAATAATAATCTAATCCAATTTCCCCAATTCCTACTACTTTTTCATTTTTTGCTAGTTCTTCAATTTGTTTAATTTCTCCTTGAATGTTTTCCACATTTTCACCAATATCATTTGGTGATATTCCCAAAACAGTATAAATTTGTGGATACTTACTTGCAAGTTCTAATGCTTTTTTAGAACCTTCTAAACTGTATCCCGCACTAATTAATTTTGTGACATCTGAAGTAAAAATTTTTTCTATTAAATCTTTCCTATCTTCATCAAATTTTTCGTCATCTAGGTGACAATGTGAATCAAATAATTCCATGTAATATCTCCTTTTATTTTTATGATAAGGGTTGCATGGTATGCAACCCTTACGGTTAATTATTGATTAAAATAGCCACATTTGCTATCGCATATTCTTTACAATGGGATAAACTTAAGTCTATACTTTCTATTTGTGGAATTTCTTTATTTAACAAATGAACTTCTGGCCTTCCTTTTACATCATTGGTCACTTCAATATCTTTCCATGTAATTTCATAGTTGTTAAAATTTTCTGAAATTGCTTTAAAAAATGCTTCCTTTGCGGCAAACCTTGCAGCATAATGTTGATATTTTGCTTTGTTTTTTGATTCGCAATATTCCATTTCAGATTTGGTATATACTCTTTCTAGAAATTTTCCATTTGTAGTTTCTATCGATTCTTGAATTCTTGCAATCTCGATGATATCGACTCCACACTTGATTTGCATAACTAATCTCCTACATCATTTTAATTAAGCTAATAAAATTAATGATATTTAGTAATAACGAAATTCCTAGTATTACTAAAATAATCTTATTGACTTTGCTTTCTTTTTCTATGTTTAATTCTTTATAGGCAATATCAAATTTATTTTTAACATCCTCGTATAATTTTTGCGTTTCGCACACTTGTCTTGTTTTTTTATAAATATGACTTCCTACGTCATCATTGGTAATTTCACCAATCCAAAGATCTTTGGTAAATTTAATAAATTTATCTCTTGCTTTTGCTGCCATATTTTTGTTTTTGGATTCATTTTCTAATTTTTTTAGATATATTTTTTGATATTGTACTAATAAATAGGTATATAGATATTGATTTTCATATAGATATGGCAATTTCGTGTAATTATGAATATCGATTCCAGATGTTAAAAGTCCCATTCCAGCTTTGGTAAATCCAGTACGAATAAACTTCCATTTTGATAATATTTCCATATGTTTTTTATCGAAATTGGATTTATATGAACTTGGAAAAATATTGGCATATTTAAAGAACTCAAATTCGATATTTTTAAATTGCTTATCATCATTCCAATGTTCTTGTTCAATACAAGTATAAGCATAAGTAAGAAAACGATTCGTATCAATATTTAATGCTTTCGCATCTTCTACATTTCCTGTTAAGTCTTTAATTAAGTCCGTTAACTTTTGTACATCACTAAAAGTTGCTGTTTGTAAACGAATATTTTCATATTGTTTTAATCCATTTAATTCTGCATAAATGTCACGGAATTTATAATTAAAATCTAATACATCGTGAAAATCTTTGCTTTCTTCAATATTTGTTTTCATTACTAAAAAGCAAATTCCTGTATGGAAGCATACAATTTGCATTTTTTGCATGTGAAAGAAGATACCTTCTGTATCTCCTGCCTTCCCTTGCATATCACTACCTAAATCATATTCAAATATAGTAGTGGGGTATTTAGAAAGAATGACTGATTGCATTTCTTTATTAAATCTCTCAAAACTATTTATTTTTTCCTTACTAAATTCAAATCCTTGAAACATGAATTCTTGAATGTTTGGTAAAAAATAGTGATATAAATCCATGTCCTTTTCTCGTTCAAAAAATTTTACTTTACAATGTTTATGATTTAATAATTTTAGTAAATATTTATCATATTTGTTTTCATGAATCACGTATGGGTAAATAAAATACGTGTATTGGTATTTTGTCTTTAGTTCCATTTTTACTCCTTTATTTATCAGTATAGTAATATGAATTTAAATCTAATGCTAAATGCCATTTTCCTATAAAGTCAATCATAATATGATTTTGTAAATCATAGGTTGGACGAACAATCACTGCTCCAGATTTATCAATTGCTCCCCATTTTCCATCTTGTTTTACTGGCGCAAATCCATAAGAATTTAATTCTCCTGCATCTTCATAGATGTAATCAATTACTACATTTCCCTCTTTACCTACATATCCATATTTGTTATCTTTCTTACTTAAAAATAATGTATTTTGAGTTAATACTTCTTGTGAGGTCTTTTCTTCAAATTTGAAATTGTAATACTTATATTGTCCTTCTACATATACTCTCATGTATCCGTCTTTTGCATTAATATCAGATACAATAGCATCTAATTGCTTTTCAAATTTGTTATTATAAATTTCTTCGGTTGTTTGTCCATTCTTACTTGCTACAACAAAATCTGCTTCTTTTTGGTAAGCAATACTACTATATTCAAATGGTAATATCGTTTCATTTGAAATGTTAATAACTCCATATTTTCCTTTATTCTTTGCTAAATAATAATCTCCAAAAAGAAAAGAAAGTTCCTCATATTGTGGTTTCATTTTTTCTTCTTTTGAAGTTAATAAAATACCATATTTCTTATTTTTTACAATGATTAATTTATCTTCTGTAATACCAGTAATATCCTCAAATGTATTTTCTAATAATGTTTCTTCTTTGTCATTTATCACTTTCCATGTTCCATCTTGTTTCGCAACATAAATATTGTTACCTGAAAGTTGCTTTATTTCTTCGTATTTTGGCTCTAAAACCACTTTTCCTGTAAAATCAATGATACCGAATTTTCCTTCTTGATTTAACACAATATATCCTTTTTGATACTCTTTTTCAATATCTTTAATTTCTTTATATTCTGGTTTTATAACCATATTCCCTTTATTATCACATAATCCAAATTTATCTTCTTTTTTCACTAATAGGCTATTTTTAGTTCCTAATAACGCGGTAATTTCTTGGTATTCTGGTTTTACTATTTCCTTTCCAGAAAAATCAATCAAACCATAACATTCCCCTTTTTTTACCCTTAAAACGCCTTCTTCATACCACATATTATTGTTATTATCTGTATTTTCAATTGCCTCTACTACATCATAGGCATTAAATATTTCTTTATTCTTTGCATTTAATACTTTTGTTTTATATGTATTTGTTTCATGATTGATTTCTTCCACACAGATAAAAATATCCATTTTACTATCTGGAATTGTTATCATTTCATCATAAGTAGGCTCAATTACAATCGCTCCTGTTTGGTCAATTACTCCCCATTTTTCGTTTGTAAAAACTGGGTAATAATTGCTTACCTTCGTTGTTTTGTCTTTTGTATCTGTTGTTAGTAATGTTTTAATACCAATCACAAACATAACAATAACAGCAAACGCCATAATTACTGCAATTACTTTTTTTATATTTAACTTTGATTCGGTATCATATCGTTTTCCGTCTACTCATAAAATTCCCTCCGCCGTTTATTTTTACATAATCTACTATATCATTTTTAACTAAAAATGTAAAGATGATTTTAGGGACGGGGTAAAAAATCATCTTTTTAGTCTTTCCATCTGTCCCTTTGTTAAGTTTAACTTTTTCATAATATCTGTGTAGTGTATTTGATATCCTTCTTTTAAATATTTTACTAGTTTGGTTAATTTTTCTTTGTTCTTTTTAATTTCTTCGATACCCTCATACTTTTTTGAAAATTCCCTTATTCTGTCATCTAAAATTTTTTCTTTATCTATTTCCTCTTCTAAGAATTCCTCACTATCTTCTATCTTTTGAATCTGATATATATCATTTAATCCCATTTCCTTTAAAATTGGTGCTAAGTTCTTTGTTTTTACATAGTCTTGATAGCTTGAATATTCATATTGTTCACAGCTTTTTACCATTTTTGCTTTTACTGGATTTTTATGAATATAGTTAATGCATTTTCCAAGTTGCTCTTGACTAAAAATTGCTTGTGTTTTATATCTATCTCTAAATACATATCCTACTCTTTGTTTATTAATATAATTATAAAATATTGCATAATTTGTATTAACTTCGTGCATATATTTTGACATTGCTTTTATATCATCCACATATATTAGTAAGTGTGCATGATTACTCATAATACAATAAGCTATTATTTGAATTTGATTTTCCTTGTTGCATTTTTTTAATAATTTTAGATATTCCTTTTTCATTTTGTTTGAATTGAATATAAATTCTTTATTAATTCCTTGTACCAGAACATGAAAAAAAGATGTTTCAAAATTTTTTCTTGCAATACGTGGCATTTTATCTACTTCCTTTCTTTTTGCTTTCGTTTTACTATAGCCCCCATATTACAATAAAAAATTGTACATCTTTCTCCCAATATTTAATTTTCAAAAGATGATTTTTACCCCCGTCCCTAAAATCATCTTTTTATTATTTTTGCGACGATGATGGTCATGTCGTCTTTGATTTGTCCATATCCGTTGTCGATTGCTTCTTTTGTGATGATGTCTGCTATTTTTTGTACGTTGTCTGTTTCAATACTTTCTAGAATGTCTCTTACCCATAGTTCTCGATTTTGATATTCGGTGTTTGATTCCATAATTCCGTCTGAACACATAACGATAATGTCGTTATCGTCTATGTCTTTATCGTATACTACTAAGCTTATGTTTTCAATAATTCCTGCAGGTAGTGATAGTGCTTTTATGATTTGCACTTTTCCGTTTTGTTTAATATAGGTTGGACAAGCTCCGTTTTTGATGAATTCCATATTTCCTGCATATAGATCTAAAATTGCAATATCTAAAGTCGCATAGGTGTCATCTTCTCCGTGAACTTGCAGATAAGGTTGAATTGATTAGTTCAATGGAACTGTCTTTATCAAACCCACTACTTAATAAGCGTTCTAGCATTTTGATAGCAATTTTACTGCTTTGTCTTGCTTTTGGCCCTGTTCCCATTCCATCGCTGATGGCAAGTAAGTATTTTCCATCTTCTAGTTTTAAACTGCTACTGGTATCTCCTGAGATTGGAGAACCTTCTTTAGTTTTTCTCGATATGCCAAGTTGTAACATGTATCTATCTTGTGATGCATAGGTGTTAATACAAAGATTGGTATCTTTTTTTTGCCCACAGTTGTTTTTTTGAATAACAATTTTATCCTCTAATACTTTTGATAAAATTCTTTCTACTGCCTCTATAGTGCATCCTCTTTTTTCATTTTCGTCACAACAAGAATCTACATATACATTTACAATATACCTTCCTGTTTTTTCTCTTCTTATTTTTAGGTCTTTTATATCGATTTTTCTCTCTTTTGCAATTTTTATAATTTCTTCTTTTTCAATGATAAATTCATTTGCTTCATCTTCTTTTTTCTCAATATCATTTGCCAAAGAAGAAATGACTTTGGATACGCCATCTAATTGGTTCACAATTGTTTTTTTACTTTCATCCATTTTGTGTTTCCAAATGAAGTTTACTTTACTTACTCGGTATGCTTCATTAATCATATTAACGATTGTTTCAATATCTTTTTCTAGACTAAGGCTTGTCTCTATATTATCAAATCCAACAATGTAATTATTATGACTAGCAAAGATATCTAATAAATCTTTTCTTGTGATTTTTTGATGTTCTACTAATATGTTAAAAATATCTTCTGCTATTTTTGTATCTTCTATGTTTTGCATATCGTCATATAGGATGTTTTCTTCTAATCCATCTAAATTTGCAAATAGCTCATCTGTAAAGATTTTAAGGTTTTTTGCTTCTTCTTGTTCCTCTTCTTCTATAATCGTTGCTGCTGCTTCTTTATATGTATCTGCAATGTCTAATATGGTTTCTGATACATTGTTTAAACGATAAATGGTTTCTTTACTTTCTTGTAACCCTCTTGTAGGTCCAGATTGTAGTAATTTCGATTTTCCTACTAATTCTTCTATATCAATTTCAATACTTGCTGGAACTAATAATAGTCCTAATGATGCAATTAAAATTTCTTTTAAATAGATAATAGAACCAGTATTTCCATTGGTTACATAGGTTAAAATACCATTTCCTAAAATAAATCCAACAATGACACCAAATTTTCCAAATCTTGAAAAGATTCCTGCAATCATTCCCGATATTGCATAAGATGCAATGATGATTGGCTCATCTTGTCCAATTAATCCTAAAATCGTTCCTATGGTAATTCCACTTGTTGCTCCTACTAATACACCATTTTTCCATCCCAATACTAATACCACTAAAATACTTAATATGGTTCTTAGTTCAAAACCAAAAATGGAGAATCCACGAAAACTAGAAGCACAGATTGCAATTACAATACTTGCTCCTATTATTTCTTCTATCGCGAATGCCTTTTTCTTTCCAAATTCATTCATTACAATTAAGGAATTGGCAAAAATTTTATAAAAGATAAAAGAAGAAATTCCAGCCATTGCACTTAGTAGTAAATCATATACCATAAAATTTCCAAAAAATAGTCCACCTGCTTGTACCAAAAATGAAGATAAAAATACATATTTTCCAAGTTTTAATGTTTCATTTTCGTATTCTAGTCCTTCTCTAGGTTTTATAATTAAGGTCATTACAATAAATACAAGTGATGTTAACAAATAGGTTAATGTCTTTTCTGGACCTAATCCTACAAATGTACCAAGTAGGGTTAAGATATATACGATTAAGGTTGGAATTCGATTCGAAAAACAGGCAGCAAAAATTGCTAAAGCAAATGGTGCAATTCCTCCTGCACAATCAATACTAGATAGCATAAAACATGCAATATATACTAAGATTTTCTGTGGTGTTAATGCCACTTTTAAAAATCTCTTTATTTTACTTTCTTTATAACTTGTTTCTTCATATTCGTCGTTGTAACTTGCTTGTCCTTGTATATTCTGAAACATTTTTACCACCTCTTACTTTTTTAAATATCGGTATCTATTGTAATCTTAATCTTTTGAATAGTTTGTCATATTTAGTACTTTATTTAAAAAAGTTTTTGACGTTTTGTGATACGTTAATCTGTTATATGACTTTTCTTCTAATATTCTATAACATTTTGACGTTTTTTTCAATGGATTATAAAAAATAGTACACATTTTCATGTGTACTATTTTTATTTTAAAGTTTATTTTCTTTTATCGATTACAAACTTTTTGATTAATGCAACTCCTACAAGTAAGATAACTGTTGCAACGGTTCCTAAGATATAGTAAATTTGTGTAGAACCTGTTGGTGGTGTTACAATAATTTTACCATCTTGTGGGTATCTTTCTTTTACTTTATCTGTTCCTGCATCTTGGTCAATTTCGTCATATCTACTTGCACCTGAGGTATCATGTTCACGTGGTTGCTCTTCTAGGCTTTGGTTTCCTGGAATTGCTCCATGGTCATATCTACCTACTACGTTGTCGATTTCAACAATTTCTGTTAAGTTTGCATAGCTTAGGTCGTCTGCTGAGCTTTCTGCAGATAGGGTTTTCTTTAAGGTTAAAGTACTTTCGGTACTTTCTCCTGGTTTTAATTCCTTAGTCAATGGGTTTTCTTTTGTTGCTTTTAATACAGTAGTTTGTGTACTTAGGTCTACTAATTTTGTATTATTGGCTCTTACTCCATTGTTAATCCATGTTGCATGTGAAGATGTTTGAATATCTTCTTTTTTCACAACTTCCCATAATCCATTGTTATCTGCTAAATCAAAGTTTAAGTTATTTGCTACATAGTTAATGATATTAACTGCTCTTGTTTTATTATCGGTTTGATGATTTGATGAAGTATCTACTTCACTATTGTTTGTTACTGTAATGTTATAGGTTACTTCTAGTTTTGCACCACTTAATAGTTCATCATCTAGAATAATGTTAATTAACTCATCTTGGTCATATTCACCGAATTTTCCAGTCTTAAGCCATTGATAGTTGTTTCCATTATCTACGACCACTTCTACTTTTCCGTTGTTGTTGTTTAATTCTAACAATGTAGTTCCGTCAGAAGCTAATACTTTAACATGTTTAATATCTTGGTCAATAGTTAATTGTGCTCTTGGTCTTTCTACAACTCCAAAGTCAACACCAACAATTTTATATTCATAGTAGTCTTTATCTCCTTGTGGTTTTGTTTGGTTTAAGTTTCCTCCAATTTGTTTTGTTGTGTATTCTACTTCAACATTAATTTCTGGAGTATAGGCATACATGTATGTTCTTCTTTCAAGTTCATTAACAAGTGCTCTGTTTGTTTCTTTATTATCAATTGCTTTATCGCCATCCATTGGTTGTGCTTGTGTGAATTCGTTGAAGTTTTTGTTTTTACTTTCTTGCTCTCTTAATGTAGCTTGATTAATGTATGAGTTAAATACTTCTGCTTTGTGATTTGTAATTGCTCTTCCATATTCTGATTTTGCATAAGAATTTACTTGATTTCTTCTTGCATTATCGTCTGTAGCATCCGATCTATTTGCAATGCTTGCATCATCGAACCAGTAGTAGTTGTCACTCTCGTATTTTGTGATTCTTTGGTCTTCTACTAGAACATTATTTTCTTCTTTGTTTTTAGCCTTATTGTTGTTATTGTAAACATCTTGTAATGCTGTATCTACTTTATATAGATGTGCTCCAACAGTTTCTCCTTGTTTTGTTGCAAATGTTGTAGATTGATAATCCTGTCCGTTGTAAGATGTTTCGTTTGAGCCTTGGCTATATTGTGAAGTTTTTGTTAACGCTGTTTTATCATCTGCACCATATGTGAAACGAATGGTGTAGTTTCCTGGTAAGAATGCTCCAAATCCGTACCAACCGTTTTCATCGGTTCTTGTTTCTTGACGAGTTATTAACTTACCATCTTTAATTTCAACTAATTCTACTTTAACATCTTTAATTCTCTTATCAAGTTTAACATCATCAATTGTTCCATTTCCAAATCTAGTTGTATTTACTTTTACTTCGTATTCATCTTTACTTGCTTTTCCAGTATTTGCATCTTCAAATACATTTCCCTCTAAAGTTCTTGATGTACGAATTGAATATGCATATGCTGGTGCTTTTGATGTATCGTCTTCTAGTGGTGTAACTCCCATTTCGTAAGTTCCTGGGTTAAAGTTACCTGGATTTGAATCTCTATCAACTAATCCCATAGAATTGTTATCATTAATGTTTGTGCCATAAGTCTTGTATCCATTGATTTCTGCTAAGTTATAGGTATAGAAGGTTTTTCCTTGTGGTAATCCTGCATTAATTAATGTAAGCTCTGGCTCAATTAGTCCAAATGTTACATAGATATATTGTTCTTTATCATCTGTGTATAATTTCTTTTCCGTTGGTCTTAAATAAATTGTTTTATATCCACGTTTTTCGGAACCTACTGTCCAGCTTCCATTTGCTCCCATTCTAGTTCCTTCACCATACATTGAGGATTCACTTGCATCTACTTTTGTTCCTGCAATTTCATTACCATTTTTATCACCTACATAAGCATTTTCAAATTGGTAATGTCCATCATAGTAATCAACTACTTCTGTTACAGAACCTACTACACTAGATTGGTTTCTAATTGCTATTTTATAGGTTACATGAATTTGTAATCTATCTTCTGGTTTTACTTGGTGATTAATCTCTCTCCAAGCATATTGCTTGTTACTATCAGATCCATATAGTGTGTTTAAGTAATTTGGATCTTCTTGTAACCAACTTTGGTAATTTTCATTCATGTTATTACCATTAATAATTTCTTCGGTTCTATATTCATGTGAATATTCACCTTCATTTACTGTTTCTTTTGTTTGAATATTAGGATCTTTACCTGCTAGGTATTTGTTTCTTAATTCATTTAAGTAGTAATCTTCATTTACTCCATAACTAAATCCTTGGTTTTGCCAATCTTTTCTTGCATCATAGGTATATACTTCTTTTTGTCCATTGATATTTAATGTTGCATTAAATACATCTTTATATAATGCTAAATCAAATGTTGGTCTTGCTTTAATACCTAAGTTAACATGTAATTGGTTATATGCTCCACTATAAATTGGGTTATAGTTTTGTCCTGCAATATTATTCCAGCTATAATCTGGTGTAAAGATATTAATTAATGGATATACTTCTGTACTATAAGCATGGATTCTATTATCATATGCATATACTTCTTTATCTGAATTTCCATGTGAACCAAAGTTATTTGCAATTGTCTTAAAAGTATCTGCTATATCTTCTTGTAAAAATACTTGGTTATAAGCTCCACGTGATGGGCTCTTATAGTTTTCTGGCCAAGAACCGATTTCTTTAAATACATCATTAAATCTTTGACGGTTTCCACTATGTCCTTGTGCCTCTTCTGTTGCTTTTGAAATGTCGTCTGCATTTCCTGCTAATCTTTCTACATTAGTATATAACATTCCATTATACACATATTCAACATAGTATTTCTTTTGAGAGTTTAGTTTTTCGAAAAGATAGTTTCCACTTCCATCCGTTAGTGTACTTGCTACTACTCCTCCACCTACTTCATGTAAGTATACTTCTACTCCTGATAATCCTTCACCATTATCTAGTTTGTTATTTCCTTCATTGATTTTTCCAGTATCTTCATCTAAGAATACCGTTCCACCTAATTTCATGGTTAAATCAATTCCTGGTTTTGGTGGTGTGTCTTGTGGTGGCAATCCTACTGTAAAGTATTTTGTTACTTTTTTACGTACTTTACTTGCTGTTCCTGAAAGAAGCATTAATGGTTGTGACGTAGAGCCTGTTTCATCAACAGCCATATATCTTCTTCTATCTACTCCATAATGTTCATCGTGATATTGATTCCATCCTTCACCTGGATCTACAATTCCATCACCATTCACATCTCCATCATGCCATCCATCCCATACTTTTCTTGTGTGTTGATGTTTTCCATTTACTTGTCTTATCCAGTTACGATAAACTCTCGTACCTGTATATTCTGTCATTTGGGCATCGCAGTGTTCTACATAACCAAAGTCCACTTGTATTGTTGCTGTTAATGCATCTCTTGTATAAAATTTTACGTAAAATTCTTTTCCATCTAACGTTTTTGTTCCTTTTTCTTTTAATTCATCTAAACTGATACTTTGTCTATTTCCTAATAAAATTTCTACTTTTAAATTTCCTGCATCTGTAATGGCTTGAATATCATCAATCCAACTGAATTTGTTTTGTCCATCATATACGCCGTCTGGGTAATCAAGAGGAATTGGACCGATTGTATAAGAACCTTCATCTTGGTTTACTCCTACTTTTATATTACTTGTATCTGTTTTAATTAGTTGTTCAAAGATATCGTTTGGTGTTAATCCACCATGAATTGTTTCATAAAATGTTTTGTATGCTTGTGATTCCCCAACAATTTGGTAATCTCCTACTCTTTTTGGGTTACTTACTCTGGAATTCCAAATTCCATATGCCGTTTCCCAGCTAATTAAACTTCCTCTTTCTGTCATTTCTGCTAATACATAGGCAGCATCTGGGTATTCATAAAAGGAAAAGGTTTGCCCTGCTTGGTAACGATAAAAATATTTTACGTAATTATCCCAAGGTAATTCATTTTCTAAGTTTGGAAAGCATTCTGGATCTTCACATAAATATGCTCCCGTTTCTGGAATTAAGTATCCTGCTGGATATCTTGCATTTTCTCCTTGTGTCATCAATTCTTGTACATGGAATTCGGCACCTGGTCCTATACAAAACCATGTTCCTCCTGGAAGTTGGGTATTTGGATAGAAATGATGGTCGATAATAATCCCTTGTGCATCTTCACGATATACATCCAATGCTTGAGAAATTGTTGATGTTGTGATGGCCATTAATATAATTAGTATTACACATGCTATTTTTCTTATTTTATTCATTCTATATTTACCTCCCTTCCTTATATTCTTCTTAGAACTTTTTTATTAATAAAGTAAATTCCTACTGCAAATATGCCAATTGTTGTGATTGTTAGTAAAATGTATAAATATACTTCACCTGTTTTTGTTCCGATGATAACATCTGCACTACTATAGTCGTCTTCATTTTGTACTTTATTTGCTGCAGTAGAATCGATATCTTCTAATCCTAGGTCATTATAACTTTCTGCAATTTCTGCTGTGTTATTTACAATTCCCATATTAGAAGCTGTTATTTTTCTTGTTAATAATAAAGTAACTTCTTTTGTTTCACCTGGCTGAATTAGTGTATTTGCTAAGCTTGCATTATAAAGATTTGCTCCATTATCTCCTGTATACCAATCTTTATTTAATGAAGAATTAAATTTCATATCACTTGGTAAATAATCTACAATTTTCTTTGCATATCCTGCTACTCCACCTTCGTTGGTTACTCTAATTTTGTATTCAACCATAACAGTGCTTCCAATTGCTGTTTTACTATTTAAATCTAATTTTGCAAGTTTTGTGTCTTTATAGTTATATACATCTGTTCCTTTTGCATCGCTTACTGTAATTTGAGAAATTACTTTGTCTAGTTTTAAATCAAATTTTGGTGATGCTACTAACCCTAAGTCGATGTTTTTCATGTTTTCGTAAGCTATATTTAATTTATCACTTGCTGCAGCTACTCTATTTTTTCCTTCATATGTAATATTTACTTGAACAGCATCTGAATTTTTATCATCATTAATTCCGGCTTGTTTATAAAGTGTTACTCCATAGTTTCCTGCATCATATAAGAATACTACCATATAGTTTCCTGGTTTTAAGTTTGCAAAAGTATATTCTCCATTTGCATTGGTTTCTTGTTTTTTGTCATTTCCAGTTGTAATGTCTTTTACAATTTGTCCATTATCTGCATCAATTAAGATCACTGGAATATTTGGCATTCTTTGTTCATCATCATCACGTTTTCCATCTTGGTTTTTATCTAACCATGCAATACCAGAAATAACATAGGTTCCTTCTTGTGGATTATCTGGATCTGTCGATGGATCACTTGAGGTTTTCTTTGGAACAATAGTATGTGTTATTTCATTTGAAATAATCTCGGCTATTCCTTCTGCTTTTACGCTTGCTTTATTGGTTACTTGTTTTTGGTTTGTTCCTTCTGGTAAATCTTTTGCAATTACATTTAATGAAATCATTAGAGATTGCTCTGGTTTTAATCCACCAATTGTAATTTTAGCACTATTGGCTGCTTCTAACTTTGAATTGTATGTTTTCCCATTGTATGAATATTGTGCAGATTCATATTGTAATCCTTCTGGAAGAGAATCTACAAATTCTACAAGTGCTGCATCTCCTTTTCCTTCATTTTTAATTTCAAAGTTATAAGTAATCATATCTCCTGCTGAAACTGGTGATTTGGTATCACTTGATTGCGTTAATGTTAATTTTGCTTTTAATACATTAATTGCAATTTCGTTAGATTCAACTTCTTTTTCACCTGCTAGTGTTGCTTTTGTTGTAATTACTTTTTCGTGAACATTTTCTGGTAATTTATCTACTGTTACACTAAACATATATTTTGCTGTTTGTTTTCCATTAAGTGTATCGATTTTCCATTCTATTTGTCTTGTTTGTTCATGATATGTTCCAGAATTGCTTGAATTTTCATAAATTAAACCTTCTGGTAATGTTGTTTTTAGGTTCAAGTTTTTCTTTTGAACTGTGTTTGCATTTTTTAAAGTAATCACATAGTTTACTTTATCCCCTTCGCCTCTTGGGTAATTTGCTGAAGTGGTTGCAACTTCCATTACAAGGGTTACATATCCTTGTGTTAATTTATTTTCTAGTGTATTTGATGCAAATTCTACATCATATCCTTCTACTGCCACCTTTGCATTATTTTTAATTACAAATTCTTCTACATATGAAACATTTCCGTTTTCATCATATCCTACCATTAAGTCTCTTGTTTCTACTTGGTATGAAATTGTTTTAGTTTCTCCTGGTTTAATTGATTGTATTACTTCTGCATATGTTTTCTTCTTGCTATCATAGGTTCTTTCTATCGTGTCTTCACCTTCTCCGGAACCTCTTAAGTAGGTATATACTGTTTTTTCTGGAATGTTACCAGAAACTGTTATATTTTTCACTTCTGATTTACCAGTATTTTTAACAGTTACTGTATAAGTAATAATTTTACCTTCTTCTACATTTTTTCCTTCCATATCAGATTTCATTGATACTTCAAGCTCTGGTCCATTTCCACTTTCTAGTCCTACTTTTGTTGCAACTACTTTTTCGGAAATAGTTCCTTCTTGTTTTACATTATCAAAATATACAACATAATTGCTATATGCTTGCATATTGTATGTTACATTTTCTGGTATGGTAAGCTCATAAGACGCTTCTACTACTGTTCCTGTTGCCATATCCCCTGTAAGTACGATTAAATATGATTTTACATTTGCTAAATTCTCTGGTGTTTTTGTCCATGCATTGGTATCTAAATTTAAATCTTTTGTTGCGTCTTGATTTACGCTATAGTATACTTCTGCATTCATTCCATTTACACGAATAGCGCTTTTCATGATAGATGCAAGATTTGAATTAAATTCTTCTAAGGTATCTGCATTTTTACTTCCAGCTGTTGGAATTCTTCCTAATATACTTACATTTTTTGCAACATTTTGATAATTGTTAATGACATTCATTTTAACCGTTGCAGTTCTTGCTTCTTTTTTCACATCTAGTTTTCCGATTTGTTCTTGTGAACTCATTGATGTTACTGTTTCATTTTTTGCGTTGTATCCAGAAATAGCATTTGTTGTTACCATTCCAATTGGTGCTACTGCTCTTAATGGTGTTTGGCCATATCCTCTTTGGCTTGCACTTCTCGTTCTTGTTTGTTCTGGATGTTCATATGCTGTAGCAATTTCGTTTGTCACATATACTTTCATAACTTCATCTATCGTTGGTGTTAATTGTTTTAATGTAATATCTGTATTGATCATAAGGTTTGCACCTTTAGAAATCTCGTCTTGGCTGTATTTTGTTTGTTCTCCTTGGATGTTTACTCGAATCACAATATTTCCATTCTCATTTATATAAGTATTGTAATCTTTTATTCTTAGTTCATCATCAAATAATAAGTTAATATCTTTTATATTTAATGTACTAATATAATTTGGTAATACTATTTCTATTGTTGGATTTTTGTATAAGTCGCAAGTAATATCATTTGTTTTTAATGTAACTCTTAATTCTACATTTTCGTTTGTAACAACTGTTGATAAATTTGGATTACTTGTTGCTACTTCTATTTTGGTCATTGGTGCTACAAGTGTCATTTCTTTTGAAGTTTCTACATTAGAAATGGCAGTTTCTCCTGCGTATGCTTCTATATTTGCTACTACTTTTAATGTTTTGAAGCTTTCTACTTGGGCTTTACTATAATCTGTATTTCCTTTTAATTGTTTTTCATGTCTTATTTCTAATCTTCCTATTTGTACTGGTGAAGTTGTTTCGATTACGATTTGGTTTGTTTGTCCTTCATAGTTAAATACGTAATCTCCATTTTCATCAGCCTTCGTATCTTTATTCAACACACAAAGTTCTTGTCCTTCTAATGTTCTTATTTTTAATATTCCTTCTGTTCCTAATAGCTTTTCAAAATTTGCTTTGCTTATTTTTGTTGTTTTGTAATAAGCATAATTGGTATTTCCTATTGTTGTTGGTGCTACTCCTTCTTCACTTACAAAATAGTCCATGTTTTGTTTTACTATTAAACTATCTACTAACTCTGGATAAGAAATATCGATTGTTACCTTTTCTGCGTATGTTGTTTCTTTTTCAATGTTTGTATATAAATATCCTTTGCTTAATGCGTTTGTTACATCAATTGTTCCTGTTACAATTTGTCCTAATGTTTTATTTTGTGAAATACTTAGTTCATGGTTAGCAGATACTTTTGTTTCCACACTATTATAGGCTTCTATCTCAGCGGTTGCTTTTTGAAGTGTTTCTACTGTATCTACTTTTTCATCAAATATATAAGTTACTATGAATTCATCTTTGTTGGTTTTTGACCAAGCTACTTTATTATCATTTGCTTCATTTTTAGCAGTAATTGTAATAGTTCCTGTTGAAGCATCATAGTTCCAAGCATCTAAGCCTAGGTTTACATTAACGTTTACTGGATTTTTTCCGTTTACAGTTGGAACTTGTAATACAATTTTAGTTTCTTTTAGTGGTAAGGTATTATTACTAAGACCACTTCTTACAACTGTCTGTACAATTGTTCCTGTTTTATTAGATACTCTAAATGGAATAAAACGAAGCAATTCTTGCTCTAAAACAGGTGTCGCTGTTCCTTCCCATTCGTTTCTTGTAACAATTGCTTTTTGGATCTTGGTTTCTTTTCCAGCATCTCCTACATAGTTTCCTGTTAATGTGATGTTATTTAATTTACTAAAGTTTGATATATCATACACATCATCTTTTGATGCTACTACTGGGATTTCTAAAACAAGTTGTGTTCCACCGTTTATTTGTTTTAATTTAATTGCATTTGCCGTTTCATCAATTGATTCTATATATTCTAAAACTTCATTACTATTTTTTAGTTTTAAATTGCTACTTCCATTGTTTTGCCCTAATACTTGTATTGTCGCATTTTTTAAATAGCCTTTTTTCACGCTAACTGCCACATACAGTTTTAGGTCTTGTTTGTCTATATTTTCTCTTAGTGTATGAATAGCTTTTCCTTTCTCGTCTTTAAAATAAGCATTAAATGTTACATTTTCGTTGTTTGTAACAATTTCCTGCTTTTCTAAAGAATCTTCTGTTGCATAAGATTTGCTTGCATAAACTCCTAGTAAGATAAAGTTTGCACATGTTAGCGTCATAACTAGTAAACTTGCTAGCATCTTTGTCCATAATTTTTGATTCATAGTAATGATCCTCCTCATTATTTTTATTTTACACATATACTCTTATTATACGCTTTTTTCGGGCTTTTTTCAAGGGTTTGTCCTAAAAAACAAAGTTTTTATGTAAAATAATTTTGCTTTTGCATTTTTTATATATATTTATATATTATTTTACAAGTTTTTTTATTATTTTCAAGAATATAAGATAAGTATTTTCTTTTGTTTATATATATATTTATCTAGGGAAATCAATATTCTAGTTTGTATATAACATTTTATGAATTTTATATTAAATTTCTATTACAAAAAGGCATAAAATGCGCTATTATGCTTGGGGTTTGTGCTGTAGGGGTCCATGCCTCCATCGGCCTGTTTTATCATTATTATTTTTTCATATCCACAGGTCGGTGAGAGTGCCAACCTCTACAGGTTAATTTCAATATTTTAGAACATTTTATTTTTTCTTGCATATACTAGTAACAAGGATTTAATTTAATCGTACGGGAGGAATTAGAATGGATTCAGATTTTATGAATAATTTAGCAAATATGTTAAAAAATGGAAATATCCCTGATGAGATGAAAACTAAAATGAATCAGTTTTTTAATCAAAATGCACGGACAAAATTCGAATGATGAAGATAGTAATCCTACAAATGATTTCTCCGAAAACACCACTTCTTCTGGTAATACCATGAACCCTGAAATGATGCAAAATTTAATGAAAATGTTTATGAGTTCCTCCAACAATCATGAAAATAATCAGTCTCAAAATACAAATCAATCTAATCCTTCTATTGATATGAATACTATTTTAAAAATGAAATCAATCATGGATAAAATGCGGAACCTCTAAAAATGACCCTAGGTCAAACTTACTACTTTCTTTAAAACCATATTTAAAAGAAAGCAGAAAATCTCGAGTAGAACAATATGTTCAGCTATTAAATATGACAAAAATCATGGAAGTTTTTAATGAAAATGGCGGTGAGAAAATTAAATGATGTTTTCTTATCCTTATTTTAACATGCCTTATTATCAACGTTATTCGAGGTATGGATATCGTTATCCTAATTCTAGTATGAATCACAACTTTGAGCATGCAAATACAAAGAAAAAAGAAGTTAAAACTACAATACATAAAGAAAAGGAGAATACCACAAAAAAAGACGACTGTTTTTCTGATATTGAAGATTCCCCTTTATTTCAAATTTTTGGTATTAATTTATATTTTGATGATATCTTACTTGTTTGTCTTATCTTCTTTTTATATCAAGAAGGTGTAAAAGACGAGAGTTTATTTATGGCATTAATTTTATTGTTATTGAGTTAAAAATGTACTAGGGCGGAAATTAATTCCGCCCATACTATTCTAATATAATATCATTTTCTTTTATATATGCATATGTTTTTCTTGTTTGTTCTTCTGTCTTTTCCATTTCTTTTACGACATTTGCAATTCGAATTTGTGGGCATTCAATGGATGTTGCTGCAATCATAGCTTTTTTATTTCCTTTTGCTCCTGCGTGTGCCACTCCTCTTAGAATTCCTAATATAACAACATTTTCTCCTGCAATTACTTCTGCACCTGCATTTACGTCTCCTAACACTACAATACTTCCTTCAAATTCTACTTTTCTTCCACAACGTAGAGAACCTTTGTAGAATTTTGTTTCAGATGATTCGATTTCCTCTGAAAAAGCCTTTTTAATTCCGTGTAATCCTAGTACCTTAGGGCTATCAAATTCCACTTTTACATCAATCTCTTTTTGTATTTTTAAGCGTACCATTTCCATTTCTTTTGTTTTTAATACTTTGCCTGTAACAAAAATTGGTGTTTTTTCATCTTGGTATAGTTTCTTTAATTCTGGGATTTTTTCTTCTAGACATTCTTCAATTTCTTTTGTTTTTGCTATTTCACTTATTTTTAAGGTGATTTCTTCTGTTCCTAAGACAATGCTTACACAATTTTTCATTTTTTTGTTCTCCTTTTTTATTATTATCTGCTATTTTTGTTTCCATGGACGAACGTGCTCGCCACTTAAGTATATTTTAATTTTGTGTTTGGGTATATGGTGTTGCTGTTACATCTTCTGTTACTTGCTCCGCATTCATTCCAAAATATTGTGCCATAACATCACGGGCAGCTTCTGCTGTATATCCTCCATGTCCACCATTCTCTACTAAAATAACAACTGCAATTTCTGGATTATCGAATGGTGCAAATCCGATAAACCAAGCATGAGTAATTTCATTTCCTTGTTTGTCTTCTCCTGCTTGTGCAGAACCCGTTTTTCCTCCTACTTCGATATTGAAATTTCTAAAGTAAGAATATGCTGTTCCTCCTCTATCACTCGTAACGGATTTCATACCATTTAGAATAACTTTTAAATTATCTGGGTTAATGGTAATTCCGTCATTTTCTTCTTCTGTTATTCCTAATTTTTCATTAAAGTATGCTTCGTATTCTTGTTTTGGCACTTCTGTACCATCTACGTTTCTGATTTGTTTAATAATAGTTGGTTTAATGACATTTCCGCCATTTGTTAGCATACTTGTATATTTTGCCATTTGTATTGGTGTAAACAAATTGTTAATCTGTCCAATTGCTGCTTGGATGGTATCTCCTGGGTTCCAAGTAACTCCTTCTTTTCTTTCATTTGTTCTTCCTTTTTCTTCCCCTGGAAGTTCAATTCCTGTTTTCTTTCCTAAACCAAAATGCTTGGTATATCTTGCTAAATTATCAATTCCTGCTAAACGTCCCGTTTCATAAAAGAAATAGTTACAAGAATGTTGTATTGCTGATGTTACATTCATTGGACCATGTCCTCTACGATTCCAGCAATATGGTTGATAATCTTTATAATACGTATATCTTCCTACATCGTTAATTCTTGTGTTTTTGTTAATAACTCTTGTCTCTAATCCTGTTACTGCAGTAACCATTTTGTAAATAGAACCTGGTTGGTAAATCTCTTGAAGAGCACGATTACGTAATGGTTTATTGATTGCATCATTATAAACATTCCATGTTGCTGAATCAATTCCAAATGTGAATTTAGAAGGCTCATAATCTGGATAACTTGCCATTGCTAAAACTTCTCCGGTTTTTACATCCATCACTACCATCGCTCCACCTGTTGCATTAGATGTTTCACTAAAGCCACCGTTTCTTATTTTTTCAACATTATTTTTTAGTGCTTGCTCAGTGGCAGCTTGTAAATTAGCATCAATTGTCAAAATAACATCTGCACCTTGTATGGCTTCTTTTTGTATATATTCATCAGTTACCGTTCCGTCTACCGCCATATCAATTTGTTTAATACCATCCGCTCCTCTTAAATATTTTTCTGCTATTTTTTCAATTCCTGCTTGTCCATAAAAATCGTTCATTGTATAGCCATTTTCTTTTTCTTGCTTATATTGTTCATCTGTAATTCTTGATGTATATCCTAAAATATGAGATGCCAACGTTCCTTTTGGATAGTATCGAATTGGTTGTGTTATGGTATTAATTCCTGGAAATGAATCCTTTTGTTCATTAAATATATTAAAGCTTTCTAAACTAATATTGTTGGCTATTGTAACCGATTTTGTCGCACTATAGCCTTCTACTGCTATATGATATCTCATTGCAATTATTTTTCTTGTTTCTTCAATATTGTCATTTTCTATTTTATATTTTTCTTTAAATTTATAAAAAGTTTCTTCTGGCGACAAATTTTCATCTAACTTATTGCTTGTTTTCCACTTTTTTTGTCTTTGTTCATCTTGATAAGTAAATGCAAATGGGTTAATTGTTATTGGAAAAT
The DNA here is from genome assembly GCA_949948835.1 of uncultured Clostridia bacterium. Lineage (GTDB taxonomy): Bacteria > Bacillota > Clostridia > TANB77 > CAG-508 > RGIG8482. The sequence goes on from CATLHF010000005.1 coordinate 43,334, forward strand.
CATCAATATATTTACTGTTATTTTGTTCTAATACATTTGCAATTTTAAGTAAGGTTTCATTTAAGGTGTTATTATCAATCTTACTTTTATAAATTTCTAAGCTAAAACTAGTAGTGGTTCCTACCATATCGGTTCCACTTCGATCTGTAATAGAGCCTCTTGCTGCTTTTAAAGTACTTTCTCTAGTTAATCTGGTATTGGAGGTTTGTCTATATTCTTCCCCATGAATAATTTGGAGATTAAATAGTTGAACAAGCAAAATAATTCCAACCAAATAAACGCCAGTTATGACAATATTATAGCGAAATTTATAGTTTGGTTTATTGGTTTTTGATACTTTCACTTGTATGCCCTCCTTCTTTTAAAAATATCTGGTTAAGATTTTCTTTTGACGAAATACTTCTTCTATATAATATCCTGCTTTTTGTAGCAAAGAATAAAAGATAATGACAAGAAGTATATGATAAACAATTTCTATCATAATAATTTTTAAAAACGGTATTATTTCAATAGTTGATGATAGGATGAAATGATTTAGTATATACATTCCAAATTCATAAACAAATGTAACCACTGCTGTCATTAAGATAATCGTCATTCTACTATCTTTGGAAAAGTTTTTATCTAGAATTCCTCCTAATCCCCCTATAACTCCTAGCATAATTGCAGATACTCCTATTTTTTTACTAATAAAAAAATCTAACATAAGTCCCATTAGTAATCCAAGTGGAATTCCAATTCTTTTACCACCAAATAGAGCTATAAATAAAACAAATATCACAAAAAGATTCGGAGAAATTCCTGCAATGGTAAACCAATTAAAAAAATTGATTTGTAAAAAATATAAGATTAAGAATAATAGAATGATTCCTATTACAATTAAGGTATTTTTCATAACCGTCTCCTTGTATATATTTTCTATGTGTTATTTATTGGGTCGATAAAAGCGCCCGACCTCTACATTTTATTTGGTGATAACTAGTACAGTATCTACTTTGTCGAAATTAACGGCTGGTTCAATGATAGCATAACGGTCTGAGATGTTTTTGGTAGATACTACTTTTTTAACTGTTCCAATATGAATACCTTTTGGATAAATTCCACCCATTCCAGAGGTTTCTATTTTATCCCCTTGTACGATACTTGCTGTCGTTGGAACATAAGTTGCCCTTAGACTTCCACTTTCTTCTAATGTTCCTTTGCAAATTAAATTATCTTTGGAAGAAGATAGTGTTGCACTTACTGTGCTTGCTGTATCAATAATGGTTTGTACTTTTGAGGTATGATCCGTTGTAGAAATGACATAACCTACTAATCCTTTTTCTGAAATAACCGTCATATTTGGTTTTATTCCATCTTTTTGTCCTATATTAATAATAAAGATATTGCTATAGTTACTATAGTCTTTATTTATAATATAAGCAGCTTTTGTTTCGTAATTTCCATATTGTTCGGATAAGTTTAAGTATTCTTTTAATGTTGTGTTTTCATTTTTTACAATTTCAAGTTCTCGCAAATTTTTTTCTAATTCTGCATTCTTGCTTTTAAGTTCTTCATTTTCTTGTTGTAATTTATTAATATCCTCAAAAAATGTATGGTTTCTACTTATTTTGTTTTTTAAATATGTTAATCCATTTTGAATTGGCATAACTACCGCTGAAACTGCATTTTCAATATAGGATAAATTTTCTAGGTTCATGTTGGATATGAATACTAACATAATTAATATGATAACAGTAATAATAATTCCTACAATTCCCGTCTTTTTTTTATTCATGTTTTCCTCCTAATTTTAGAGTGTTTTTTAGGTTCTTCTAGCATTTAATAAGACGTTCTTTAGCCTATCTAAATCTTCTAGCGTTTTTCCCGTTCCTTTTACAACGCAATCTAATGGGTCCTCTGCTATATAAACTGGCATTCCCGTTTTCGTGCTTAATAATTTATCTAGGTTTTGAATTAGTGCTCCCCCTCCTGCAAGAACAATTCCTTTTTCCATAATGTCTGATGCTAATTCCGGTGGTGTTTTTTCTAAAGTTGTTTTTACAATTTCTACAATTTCATTAATCGATTCTGCCATAGCATCTTGTATTTGTGAAGATGTAATTACTACATTTTTTGGTAGTCCTGTTGTTAAATCTCTTCCTCTAATTTCTTTTGACATTTCGCTCATAAGTGGAAGAGCACATCCAATTTCTTTTTTAATTTCTTCTGCTGTTGTTTCTCCAATAGCTAAATTACATTCTCTTTTAATATAATTTACAATGTCTTCGTCTAATTCATCTCCTGCAACTCTTAGAGAATGGCTAACAACAATTCCTCCTAATGATACAACTGCTACCTCTGTTGTTCCTCCACCAATATCTACAATAATGCTTCCACTTGGTTCTGCAACATCCAGATTAGCACCAATTGCTGCTGCCATTGGTTCTTCAATTAAATAAACCTCTCTTGCTCCTGCTTGAATAACAGATTCTTTTACAGCTCTTTCTTCTACTTCTGTAATACCAGATGGAACACCAACCACAACTCTTGGTTTTCCTGCATTATATTTTTTACAAACTTTTTCTAATATATTTCTTAACATTAATTGTGTTGCTGTAAAATCAGCAATCACACCATCTTTTAATGGTCTTACTGCTTTAATTTGGTCTGGTGTTCTTCCTAACATTTCTTTTGCGTCCATTCCTGTTGCTACAATATTTCCTGTTCTTTTTTCAATCGCCACGACAGATGGCTCTTTTAAAACAATTCCCTTTCCTTTTAGTGTTACTAGCATATTCGCTGTTCCTAAATCGATTCCAATATCTTTACTGCCAATTCCAAACAATTTCATCATATTTTTATCTTCCTTTCTTTTTAAATACGCTCTCAAAACAATTATCTCCAATAATAACGTGGTCTAATAGAGTAATTCCCATTATATCTGCACATTCATAAATTCGGTCTGTTACTCTATAGTCTGCATCACTTGGTGATGGATCCCCACTTGGGTGATTATGCACCAAGATAATTTTAGGTGCATTCATTTTGATAGGCTCTGCAAGAATATTTAATGGCTCAATACTTGCAAAGCTTGTACCACCGAAGTGTAATATTGATATTTTTTAGTACTACGTTTTTGGAATTTAAGATTAAGAGTTTGACGATTTCTCTTTTTTCATATTTTAATTCGTCCATTAATAAGTCTGCTACATCTTTTGTCGTTTTAATCACTGTTTTTAAGGAATGAATTGGTTTTGACATTCTTTTAGCAAGTTCACAAGTAGCTAAGATTTGTATTGCTTTTACTTTTCCGATTCCTTTGATTTTCATTAGTTCTTCCATTGATATATCTTGTAGAAATCGTAGGTCTTTTGCTCCATTTGCGTTTTGTAAGTTTAGTATTTTTTGTGCAAGTCCAACAGAGGTATCCTCTTTTGTTCCGCATTTTATAATAATTGCTAATAATTCGGAATCGGATAACATCTCTGTTCCATACATTTGTGCCTTTTCATAGGGTCTTTCTGATTCTGGGAGTTCTTTCATTTTTAAACTCATATAAGTTCATCCTTTCTTTACCCCCATATTTTATTTGTTAGACTTTTCGATAAATAAAAATTGCTATTGCAACTCCAATAATGCTCGCAATATTAATTTTTAATTGTAGCCCAAATGTTAGTTTTACGATACTTAAATCTAGTGTTAACGGACTAGTAAGTCCAAATTCTTGTCCATAGGATAACCACCATAAAAAGTCTACACTAGATGCTAATTGTCCTAATAATCCCCCTATTACTAATCCTGATAAGATAAATACCATTAATATCCATATATTTTTTTCTCTTGTTGCCATATTTTTTCTCCTTTTATGTTTCAAAATTCCATTTTTTCCTATGTTTTTATCATCTTTTAGTATTATATATGCATATGGCATTTTTTTCAAGTAATCGCTTCCATTTTTTTTATTTTTTTTAGCTTATTTTCTTTTCTTTTTTATTTTGTTATGCTATAGTATTAGTACCAATTTTAGTATACGTTCATATCATATATTAATTGGAAATTTAAACTTTTTTATATTGATTTACCAAAAATTGTTTCTTTCAAATTAGTAAAATTCGTAGTATAATAGTATTATAAGAAAATTTGGGAGGTATGTGAGGCTTTATGAAAATTGAAAAGTTAAATGACGACAAGATTCGAATTACATTAAATATGGAAGATTTAAAAGAAAACGATATTGATTTTCATTCTTTTATGTCTAACCCTATCCAGTCACAAGATTTATTTATGGATATGTTAGAAAAAGCAGAAAAGGAAGTTGGATTTGTTACACAAGATTATCGTGTTATGATTGAAGCTCTTGCTATGTCAAATGGCAATTTTGTTTTAACGGTAACTCGTATTTGTCCTGAAAAATCCAAAAATACATATAAACCTAAAAGATTAAATATAAAGCGAAAGACACCAAATATTGATTCAAAGAAAGTAATTTATGCTTTTGAGAATTTTGATGAGTTTTTAGCTTATTGTGAATTTTTAAAAAATGACATATTAAAATATATTGAAGATTTTACTTCTCATACTCGTTTATATGAATATGGTGATAACTATTATTTTGTTTTGGAAGATATTAAAATGAATGATCACTTGTTAAAATCATTTGCATCTTCTATTACAGAATTTGCACGTTTTATAGAAGATTCAGATTTATTTGAAAGCAAGTTGTTAGAATATGGAACTATCATTTTTAAAGACCATGCCATTCGTGAATGTTTAAAACATTTTATAAAATAAGTTTGTTATAGAACTAAAAAAGGAAGCGAAAGCTTCCTTTTTTAGTATAAATAATTTTGTGGGTTTTGTGCTACCCCATTTACTCTTATTTCTAAATGTAAGTGGTTTCCATAGGAACGTCCTGTGTTTCCAACAGCTCCTATTACTTGTCCTTGTGATACTTTTTGTCCTGGTTTTACATATAATGCACTGCAATGTCCATAGGCTGTTTCTACACCATTCCCATGTGAAACTACCATATAGTTTCCATATCCTCCATTATATCCTGTACTTGCTGAAATAACTGTGCCAGATGCTGCTACTTTAATTGGTGTTCCTTTTGGTGCTCCAATATCAATTCCTTTATGAGTTGAACCCCATCTTCCTCCAAATCTTGAAGTAACTGTTCCTGAAATTGGTCTTATTAAATTAACTCCTAACGCTATTTTTTGATTTGTACTATTATATCCTGATGCATATTTTACGTAAGAAGATGATGAATTTGTTTTTACTTTTTTTGTTTCAACTTTTTCATATAATTTTGAAATAACTTCTTCTGAAGATACAATATCTTTTGGTTCTGCTTCATATTTTACTTCAATTGAAATAGTATCTTTATTTTTACTATTTTTATCTTTCAATCCTTGTACAGCTTTTTCTGCTTCTTCAAATGTTGCTACATATAATTTTGCTTCTTGGTTATCTAAAATTGCATAATATCTATAATATGCTTTTCCCGATTCTTTTACTGTGTTAAAAATTTCGTCATCATTTGTTTGAATATCCTTTTTTAATAAGCATAAGCTATATTCTGGTAAATCATCCACTTGAACAAATGCGATATTTTCTCCATCACCATTATCAATATAGTCATTAATTTTACTTTGCAATTCACTCTTATTTTTTGTGTATCCAATAAATTCATTGTTTAATGTTACACTATAAGTTGGTTTATAGATAAAAGTAACACCTGCTATTATTAGCATACTTGCAATAAGTACTAGGGAAATCACTTTTACCCAAGATCTAATATGTATTAATAGCTTTTTCATAATGTTTGCTACTACACTCCTTTTCATAAAAAATCCTTAAAAACACTCCTGTTTTCAAGCCTTTTTACATTCCACTTTTTTCTATGTTTTCTTTGTTAGTGTCATTTTATCGTAACTATTTTTTTTACACAATGACTTTGTGGCTCTGTATATGTTAATTATTTTATTTTATCTTCGATTAACTCGTTTTTACTCTTTCTATCTCTCTATATTTTATAATTGTAATCAAATTGTAATATTTTGTCGAAACATTAGGCTTTATAAGGATTAAAATTTTTTATTTTTTTATGTAAAAAAGGATTGCATTAAATGCAATCCAAAATTTATTTATTCATCTATAATTGTCCATGCTCCTTCTTCATTCTTTCCATTTGTTTTAACTGTTGGTTTTAAATAGACAACGGCTCTAGGAACCATCATCCAAGTATCATTTTCCCCAACTGTCGCCCACTGAGCCTCAGCAAGATTATATCCGTGCAATAATACCACCATAATTGCTAGATTGAATAAAAGTTCCTAAATAGTATCGATTATTTTCAATATAACTAGTACGAGAAGCTATATAATACATTCCCCCTTGAAAAATCAAATCATGTAATGGATGGTCGGAACTTATGACATCTGTATGCTTATATGAGTAATTTTTACTTGTCGTAAGGGTAACATCTGCTGTTTGTTCACTTATACCTGTTTCAGTAGCGGTTGTAGGGAAACATGCATAACGGCTATCCCATGTTTCTTCTGTAGGGTTTGGTGTATATCCTAATGCTCTGTTAATATCTTCTATTGTAACACTTCTTGCACCACTTCCTGTTATCGTTCCTGTTTTTAATATATCTCGTGGACCTCCTGTTTGATAAGTAAATGTTTTAGTAGTATCTGCTCCTTTTCCATAGCCATATATTGCACATAATGAATGTAATTCTTGCTCTAGATATAGGTATCCAATCGTTCCTTGTATTTGAAAATAATTTGAAGTTACAGCTCCATTACTCATCAATACTACTTCTCCTGTTGTAGTATCTTTACTTAATACTCTCCATTTTGCATACGACGTTGGAGTAATAGTTTTTTCTTGATAACCATTCCCATGTGAACTTCCAGTTCCTTTTGGCGATGTATAACTTAGTTTAGATGGATCAGTTACTCCATCTGTTGGATCATATGCTACATAATCTCCTATATTTACTTTATCTGCTAACCTCCATGGTCCTACTGGGTCTTCTGGTCCTTCTCCTTCTGAATTACTGTTTCCATTTTCACCTGGTATCATATTCTGTGCTTCGTTAAAGAAATTTCCTATTGCACCTTGCTCATATTCTGCTGCATTTTGATAATTCTTTCCTGACTCTTTTGCCATGGTTAAGATTCCATGTTCACCTATTGTTAGGTTTATTGTAATCCCTGTCAAAATTAGTAATACAATAATTGTAATCACAAGCGCTATTAATGTAATACCTTTTCTACTTTTCATTTTCTTTTGTTCCTCCTATCTTAAATTTCCTAGTTTTGTATTTTACTACTTGTATGAATAGTATGCACAATTTAAAATAACTTCATACTTGTTTAACACTATGCTATCATTTTATGGTTACTAATGATATTTGTCAAGTGTTTTATTTATTTATTAAATTTTTATTAGTAAAGCAAAAGAGAACAGTAGTATTGCTTAGTATCCTCTTTTTAAAAAGTATATTGTAATTTTTTTAGTCTTTCTATTGTTGTTTTTAGCATTTCTTCATATTTTTCAAGTTTTCACTTTTCTTTTGTCTCCTTTTACTTTTTTGTTTTATTATACATTTGCGTTTAGGAGAACTCAATAAAATGAATAGAATTTAAGTATAATATTTTTACATAATCTCTTTGATTATCTTTGCAAATTCTTCACTAATTCCTTTTACTTCCATTAACTCTTATGCGGACTAATGTCTTTTCGTTTACCTATCGTATAATAAATATCTGTCTTTGTATTAATATCTTTTTAACAATTTTCTTTCTATTTTTATTACCTCTATTTTGGTCAAAGTATTAGAGTTTTTAAAGATTCAATTTTTTTAAAAAATTTTATAACAAAAGAAGGTATTTTATAAATACCTTCTCATTATTATTTAGATTGTAAATTCCACATATTAGTAGTTTCATTCCATTGTGCCATGATTCCAGTTTTTAAATGAACAACTGGGCGTATTCCAAACTTATTAAGGTTAATAGACATCGAATTTAACCCATTCGTATATTGAACCGTACAAATTACATTTGGCTTATTTAACGTAGTGCCAGCACCGTGAGGTGTTGCTAAAACATATCCACAGTTAGTACCAACATAGTCTGTGTGTGGAAAATACAATTCATCACTCGTATCTATATTAATCAAAGGGGTATCAGGAGCGTTTTTAGAATAGGTAACCCCGTAATCTGAAGCCCCTAATCTACCTAAATAATTTGTTCCGCTCTTTTCATCATAACTTGATGCAAACATTCTTACAGTTGGACCTCCAATAGCCAGGTCTGCATAATTAGTATTAACAAAAGAACCCCAATTATTTGTATTTAATAATGTTGATACTACTTTTGAGTTATCGTAATTACTTCTCAACTGAAAAGGTTGAATAAATAAATTGGCATTTGTTGACCAATTTGACTGAAATGTTGGAACTGTATTCCAATATACATTATAGTCCCCACTTGTTACACTTCCTGTTGAAGCAGTTGGTACTTTGGAAGCAGGTATACAATCTGAGGCTATTATAAACACCTCGCCATTTGCATCCTTATAAAATAGTTTCCAATCTTCAATTCCATTTGCACTATAATTTACTCTATCTCCATAATAATTTGAAATTAATGTATCACCTAATTCAACTACACTAGTTGGTCTTCCCGTATCTCCTGGATTTGTTCCTGTTCCATTACCATTTCCACCTGCTATGATATTCTGTGCTTCGTTAAAGAAATTTCCTATTGCACCTTGCTCATATTCCGCTGCATTTTGATAATTCTTTCCTGCCTGTTTTGCCATGATTAAGATACCATGTTCTCCTATTGTTAGATTAATTGTAATTCCTGCTAAAATTAATAATACAATAATTGTGATAACTAATGCGATAAGTGTTATTCCCTTGTTTTTCATTTTTCTTTTGTCTCCTTTTACTTTTTTGTTTTATTATACATTTACGTTTAGGAGAACTCAATAAAATGAATGGTTTTTGAATATTACTTTTTTACATAATTTTTTCTTTTTTGATTTCTAAGTTTTAGAATTTTTAAGAATACTTTTTGATTTTCTTTGATTTAATTTTTTGAATAAAACAATTGATATAAATATGCATTTATCATATTATGGCAAATAAAAATAGTCAATCCATTGTAACAATAAATGATTGACTATTTCTATTTCATTTTTTTATTGCGCCACTAATTTAAATGGATTTGCTTGACTTCCATCTCCACCATTCGTCTTGAGCTCCGGAAACAGACTGATAACAGGTCTTACTCCCATCGTCATAGATTTTCCGGCGGGCTGTATTTGGCACCACACTAGCTGACACTGTATATATTCGACACAAATACTCTCCATCCGTCATCGTTTCAACAACCATATTATACGAAGCATATGTAATTAGAAAAATAACATCAGTCCCACTATTGGGATCTTGCACCGCCCTACTAGCGTACCAATATTTTCCCCCTTTATTCTGAATGCCTCCTCCTTGACTTTTAGCATTACGCATCGCTTCGTCATCAGTATTCCACGTTGAAATTCCTACTTTACAACCAGAATCCTTACTTCCATTATAATTTGCTGACAACATATAATGTTCTGTTGTATTATCATCTGGATTTAATGGATCACTTCCTACACACCTTCCAGAAATTGCATATTTATCATTCACATATTTTCTACAATATGTATTTAATTTTTCTACCCCTTGATTATAATCTTCTCTTGCTTCATTTACATTGTTGCTTCCGATTGTCATTTCACCTAGTATTTCATCACTTATTATTTGTATTCCATATGTTTCATCATTATACAATACTCTCCACAAACCATTATAGCCGTTTCCTCCATTATATTCCACGTAGTCTCCTGGTTGTACTTTCGTTTTTAACGTCTCTATTTCTACTGGAACTATTGGTGTGTTTCCATTTCCACCTACAATTATATTTTGTGCTTCGTTAAAAAAGTCTCCTATTGCTTCTTGCTCATATTCTGCTGCATTCTGATAATTTTTTCCTGCTTCTTTTGCCATGGTTAAGATACCACGTTCTCCTATTGTTAGATTAATTGTAATTCCTGCTAAAATTAATAGCACAATAATTGTGATAACCAATGCGATAAGTGTTATTCCCTTGTTTTTCATTTTTCTTTTGTCTCCTTTTACTTTTTTGTTTTATTATACATTTACGTTTAGGAAAACTCAATAAAATCAATGCTTTTTGAGTATCACTATTTTACGTAAAAAAGTAGACTTTAAAGTCTACTTTTTTATGCTTGTAATTCTGTTTTAACACTATCTACTTCTGTAACGCTTGCTTTTGCAGCTGGTTTATAGTATCCTTTTGTTTCCGCAATTTTGAAAAGCTCATATTGGAAACTTTCGTCATTGTTTCTAATTTGTTGTAGTGTTTGTCTTAATTGCATATTTTCGCATTCTGAAATTGCATTTTGATAGGTTGTTAAATCGGTTTTAACATTACCTAAAATATCATTTACCATTGTTTTTTCGTCCATGATAACCTCCTAATTATTTAAAAATGACATCAATTTTTGTTTTGTGTTTAACGCATCTTGAGCTGATTTTGTAAAGATTTGTTTAATTTGTGGATCTACTGCTTGTGATGAATAGGTATTTAGTTTTTGATAAACTGTTTCATGTGCTCCAATTAAATGTCTTAAATTTTGTAGTTCTACTTGGTTTAAATCTGCCATAAAAATCCTTCCTTTCTGATTTTTTCTTTTATTAGTTTGTACGAATTTTTGGATTTTTATACACATCGAATGCTTTTAAATTTTCAAAAAGGGTTGCAGATTGTGCAACCCTTACGTTATATTATTTCTAATCCTGCAAATTTTGCCATTAGGCGTTTATGTCCTACTTTATCAAATGTAATGTCTACTTTTAGGTCATCTCCTTCTTGTTCCACATAGTTTATGATTCCTTCTCCAAATTTCTTGTGATATACTCGTTTTCCTGCTTCGTATTTTGATAGGTCTATTTCTTGTTTTGGTTGGTTTGATAAGTTGTTTAAGAAGCTTTCGGCTGTTCGAAAAGCAAATGTATTTGATTTATTAATAGAACTTTTTACATTTTCTGCTTTTGCACTGTCCATTTTATAAGATGTTATATTGCTTCTATTATTTCCATATTGCCATCCATATGGACTTTCATTTACCATATTTTCTTTATTGTTTTGTATTTCTTCTAATCCCTCTAAATATTCTTCTGGGATTTCTTCAACAAATCTTGACATTGCATTATAACTAGTTGAACCAAAAATAGTTCTATGTTTCGCACAAGTAAAGTATAGATTATTTTGTGCTCTCGTAATTCCTACATAACATAAACGTCTTTCTTCTTCTAATTCTTTTGGCTCACCAATGGATTTATACCCTGGAAAGATTCCTTCTTCCATTCCCACTAAAAATACAACTGGGAATTCTAGCCCTTTTGCACTATGTAATGTCATAAGGGTAACACAATCTTCACTTTCTTCTAAATTATCGATATCACTAGATAATGTAATACTTTCTAAAAATTCAGCAAGTGTATTATCTGCTGATTGTTCTTCAAATTCAATCGCGACAGTTAAAAATTCTTCTAAGTTTTCGATACGGTTTTCTGCTTCAATTGAATTTTCTAATTCTAATGCTTTTGTATATCCTGTTTTATTTAATGTTTCTTTAATTAATTCTGAAATTTCAATTTGTCCAGCAAGTCCTCTTAGTTCCTCAATTGTTTCAATAAATTCTCTTGAGTTTACAAAAACACGATTTAATCCGTAGCTTGCGGCATCTTTAATAATTTCATACATGGATTTCGAATTTTCTTCTGCTATTTTTTGAACTTGTTCTAAACTTGTCTTCCCTATTCCACGCTTTGGTTCATTAATGATACGCATTAAACTTAAGTTATCATTTGGATTAAAGATTAATCTTAAATATGCGATAATATCTTTAATTTCTTTTCTTTCGTAGAATTTTAATCCCCCAATAATTTTATAAGGAATATCTTCTCTTACCAAAATTTCCTCAATGGCACGAGATTGTGTATTCATTCGGTAAAGTACTGCAAAATCTGAATACTTATAGTATTCTTCCCTTTTTAGGTGATTAATTTGCTCCACAAGATATCGTGCTTCATCATATTCATCTTCTGCTTTATATACGATTGGTAAATTTCCTTTTTCATTTTCAGTCCATAGTTTTTTATCGTATTTTACTTCATTATTTTTAATAACAGCATTGGCAGCATTTAAGATATTTCCTGTACAACGGTAATTTTGTTCTAGTTTAATAATTTTGGTTCCTGGGAAGTCACGTTCAAAGTTTAATATGTTTGAAATATCTGATCCTCTAAATCCATATATACAATTATGCACACAAATTCCGTTCGCAAAATATTGCCTATATTCAGGAATATCAATATCATATACAGTTCCATTGTAATCATATCGTTCTACTTTCTTTACAATGTCTTTTTTCAATACTCCATTATCGTTTATTGCAACAATCATATTTTCTCTTATATGTCCCAATGGCATAAAATTAAAATACTCTTCTTTTAATAACTTTATTTTATTAGAAATAATAATCTCTTCATCTACATTACTAATTTCTTTTACTAATTTATATGCTTCATCATAATTCGCTCTTGTAGTTTCAATTCTCCATGTAGAAGCTTTTCCTTTCCTTGTTATAAATCCCTTTCTTTCTAATTTATTTTTTAATTCTTTACTAGATGAATTTATATAAATTCTATGACTACATGGTTTTGTCTTTTTTTCGTCTCCTCCTAATATAGCAAAATTTAAAATTTTCCTTTGTGTTCCTCCTCTTATAGACGCTTGGGGAACTGCTATAGGATATTCTTTATATAGTTGCAAATCTTCCATTAATTTATTAACTCTTTCTTCTGTTGGAATATTATAATACAATTGGTTAATTTTCTCTTGCGTCCATTGCACCTCTCTTCCTTTCGGGTGAAAAACTAATGTTGGAATTCCATATGTAAATGCATAAAATGACTCATAGTATCTTGCTTCTTGTAAATTATCACATACTTTTAATAGCCACATTTTATCTGCTTTCTCTTGTCTCATTCTAACCTTTAGACCATTCTCAATCTCACTGTAGTCATTTTTTCTTACTCCACTTGTTTGTCCAATTCTATATCCTAGTCCCTCTTTATACATCAAATACACATAAAATTTATTATATTCTGGAACTAAATTTGCAAAAACAATATGGTTTCCTGTACCTTCAATAGAGTATCCCTTTTGTGTTGTAATTTTTATTATCTTTCCTTTATATTTCTTCTCTTTTTTTCTTTCTACAACACCTTTTTGAATTTTCCCATTACCAGACGCACTTAACACCACGTCACCAATTTGTATTTCTCTAATTTCTTTATTTCCATTTTCTGTTGCAATTAATGTATCTCCTACAAGGCATTGGTCGTTATCACCAACAACAGTGATATTTCCATATCTAGATGCTAGAAGTGATACTAACATAAATTGTGCTTTGTTGGTATCTTGGTATTCATCTACTAATACATATTGGAATTTCTCTGTATAATATTCTAATACATCTGGATTTTCGGTTAATATTTTAATGGTAAAATTAATAATATCATCAAAATCAACAGCATTATTTTCTTTTAATCGTTTTTGGTATAACGTGTATACACTTGCTATTTTTTCTTTTCTAAAATCTCCATTTGCTCTTGCAAGATACGCATCTGGCTCTAACATTTCATTTTTTGCATTACTAATCTCAGATGCTACAATTCGATCTGTGAACATTTTGTCATCAATATTTAGGTCTTTTAAACAATTTTTAATCATCATTCTTTGGTCTGAAGTATCAAAAATAATAAAAGATGACTCAAATCCAATTCTATCAATATATCTTCTTAAAATACGCACACAAATAGCATGAAATGTTCCAATCCACATATCACGTGCTACTTTCCCTACTAATTTTTCTACTCTTTCTTTCATTTCGTTTGCTGCTTTATTGGTAAAAGTAATGGCTAATATATTCCATGGTTTTATCCCTTTTTCTTGCATTAAATAAGCGATTTTATGTGTTAATACTTTTGTTTTTCCACTACCCGCTCCTGCAATAACAAGGCTTGGTCCTTCGTAATTTACAACTGCTTCATATTGTTTATCATTTAATCCTTCTAATATTTCCTTCATGTCTTTCTCCTTTTATTCTTTGGTTTGATGGCAAATTTTTGTTTGTGTTTATTGTATGATAGTTTTTTGATTTCGTCAAGCATTATTTTTATTTTTGTTCATAAAAATAGTTCATAATTCCTATGTAGATCCCCCACGCAATTCGATTTTGATATTCTTCTTGCAATAACTGCTTTTCCTCTTCTGGATTGGATAAAAACCCGCATTCTACAATACTAGTTGGTATCTCAACATTTTTGATAATATACACATTATCAATTTTTAATGGCACTCTTTTATTTTCTTTTCCAACCGATTCATTTAAACTATTTTGCATACAAGTTGCAAGGGATTTACTTTGTTCATTTCCGTCTTTGTAAAAAGTTTGCCAGCCATAATACTGTGATTGTGGAATTTTATTTAAATGAATACTAACAAAAATATCGGCACTTGACGTATTTCCAATTTTTACTCGATTTTTAATATCCGATACTTTCTTTTGTCTTAATGTTTTTGTATCTAAATCATAAATAGCATTCTCATCGGAACGTGTTAAGATAACATTACATCCACTTTGTTCTAATAGTTTTTGTACTTTTAATGTAATTTTTAAATTTGTCGCAGCTTCTGTTACTCCATTTTCTGACTGCGCCCCTTGGTCTTCTCCGTCCGTGTCCTGCATCTAAGACGACTGTTTTTCCACTAACTGGATGACTTACTGTTTGAACCGTTTCATACATATGGTTTGAACCAAGTAAATAGCTAAATATTGAAATAAAAATTGCTCCTATGATAATCATTATTCTTTTTCTTTGTAATAAAATCATACTTCTCTCCTATTTTCCTATTTTTTATATGTATATGTTTTGTTTCTTTTTATTATGAATAATTGAATTTGTTTCTTATTTTATGATATAATAATGTCAATTTATATCATTTTAAGGAGGTTTCTTTATTTTGAAAGAGTTAGAAGATAGAATTAAGATAGATGGAATCGCACTAAGTAACGACATATTAAAAGTAGATTCCTTTTTGAACCACCAAGTTGACCCTAATTTAATGAAAAAAATAGGAGAAGATTTTGCAAATCATTTTCAAGATAAAAATATCACAAAAGTAGTTACTATTGAAAGTTCTGGAATTGCCCCAGCTCTTATGTGTGCACAGGTTTTGGGTGTTCCTCTTATTATACTGAAAAAAGCGGCTTCGAAAATTTTAAGTAACGATTTATATACTACTGATGTTACTTCTTTTACAAAAGGCATTACTTATCCTTTAACATTATCTAAAAAGTATATTTCTAAAAATGATAATGTTTTAATTATTGATGATTTTCTTGCTAATGGTGAAGCAGCATCTGGTGCTATTCGTTTAATGAAACTGGCATGTGCCAATATCGCAGGAATTGGTATCGTAATTGAAAAATCATTTCAGCCTGGTAGAAATAAATTAGAACAACTGGGATTTGAAGTTTATTCTCTCGCAAGAATTTCGAAATTAGATAAGAATTATATTGAATTTATAAAAAGATGATTTTAGGGACGGGGTAAAAAATCACCTTCTTAGTTTGAAGGATGATTTTTTACCCCGTCCCTAAAATCATCTTTTTTATTCATTTCTTCTATTAATAATATAACTACTTCCTACCATTGTTTTGGTCATGTGTTTTACTTGTGCTCCAACTTCTCCTATTTCTAATGTGTTACTAAATCTGTCTTCATCTACTTCTACAACACCTATTGAAATAGAAGTTAATGGGAATTGTTCCATAATTCCTCTACGGTTTGCTACTTCCACATATCCTCTTAAAGCATCTTCTTTTGTAAAATATTCTATTACTTTTTCATCAAATTCTTTAATAATATTTTTGCAAATTTCATCATAGTCTGTTTCTGATACAATAGCAATAAAGTCATCTCCACCAATATGTCCTACAAAACTACTTTCAGAGTTGCAGTTATGAATATTTCTTGATATGGTTCTTGCTGTAAATTTAATCATTTCGTCCCCTTTGGTGAATCCATATAAATCATTATAAGATTTAAAGTTATCCAAATCTAAATATAATACGGCAAATCGTTCTTTTTTCAGTAAGCGTTTTTTCATTTCCGTTTGAATTTGAACATTTCCTGGCAATCCTGTTAAAGGACTAATTCTTCTATTCATGTACATTAATCTTACTAAGTTCTTAATGGTATAGTATAAATAATCTTGGTCTACTGGTTTTACAATGTAGTATTCCACATTTAAACTTAAAATGGAAATACGATGTTCTTTTTGTCTTGATTCACTAAGCACAATAATTGGAGTAATGCTATTGTCTTCATTGTCTCTAATTTGCCTACACAATTCTAAAATTTCTTTTCCTGTACCATCTTCGTTAATAATAATTAGAGAAGGAATGTTTTTTAAAGCAATATCAATGTCTTTTGTTTTTACACTTTTAAATGTATATTCTTCTTCTTTTTCAAACATTTGCTTTATACTTTGGATTAATTTGTTGTCATCATCAATAATATAAATTTCTTGTACCATATATTTCTCCTTTAATCTTTTGGCTTTCTTATATTTTCTTTTTTCTCTTTTAGAAATTCATTTATTCTTTCAATCGCATCGGATTTTATGGTTGGGAATGCTTTTTTTAAATGATTGGTTTGTTTTATTAATTTTCTTTTTAATTTTGTTTGTTTATATTTTAATTCTTCAATAACAGCTTGTAAGCTTTCTTTGTTAACTTGTTTTTTCTCTAATTCTTCTATTTTCTCTTTTAAGCTTTCTGTTATTTCCTTTAGTTTCTCTAATTTAGATTTAATATTACTTACTTTAACAGAACTAACAATCGTATCGGTTATCATGGCAAGTGAAATCATAATCACATTAAATGTTAGAATGTTTGCTGGAATCCTATCAATCTTTTCTGCAATAAATGGATGCATATAATGAATGAATATGACTCCTAAAAATCCCCAAAATAAGGAGTTTAGTAAACACACTCTTCCTTTTATATTGAATTTATTCCCAGTATAGTCCCAATATTTGGTATGAAATATTTTTTCCAGTAACCATCCAACGATATATTCCCATAAAGATAAGCTAAAAAATGCAATCACAAATAATAAAATGATATTATCTTTAAATCCTTGTAAAAATAAGAACATAAAGATGGCACCAAATCCATAAATTGGGCAAAAGGGGCCATATAAAAATCCACTATTAACTGGCTTTTTTTGTAAATATGTTTTTAATACTGATTCCATTACCCATCCAAAAAAGGAATAGATAATAAAATAAGAAATTAGCTTTATGAGATATAGATAATTTTCCATGTTTTTTCATCCTTTTTATTTTAAGCATAATAGAGAAGGATTTTTCACCTTCTCTTGCTCCTATTGTACAATACAGATACCGTTTTTTAATTCGGTAATTCCACCCTCTTCATTTTCTGCTGTTATATCGATTTTATTTTCTCCTTGCTTTAGTTCTTGTTTATGCAAAACTACTTTTCTACCTTCACAATTCATTTGATAATTTTGTCCATTTAATGTAAAGTAAATCACTTTCATAGCCACTTCATCTTCTGCTTGAATAACCAATGCATTTCCTTCTTGTCTTACCATAAGTTTTGGTCTTCTTACTCCTTTTACTTCAAGTTCTTTTGTTGTAATCATATTATCTGTATTTACTGCTTCTACTCTTAGTGTGTTTTGTCCTAGTGGAATTTCTACTAGTTCATCAATCAATTTTAAATCTTCTATATTAGCTTGTACTGTTACATAGTTTCCATTGTTCCAAGTATAGCGAATATATTGTAGTCCTTTGGTGTCTTGTACTTTAATTCGTATTTTGTTTTCTTTGGTTACCAGTAGTTCAATAACTGGCTTTCCATCTCCATCTAATACATATTCTTTTACATAGTTTGATTCATTTCCATCTTTATCGATTACTGTTAAATACAATGTATTATTTCCAAATGGTAGTGAAATTTCTTCTGAAATACTTAATCTATTATTTGTTTCAATTGTTTGGTCTGCTTCATTATTCCAATGATATGTTACTGTTGCAATTGATTTTGTATGTGTAATATTAATTAAAATGTTTTCTTCGGTTCTTTGAATATTGACATCTGGAACCACATTTTCTACTTTTGATTCACTTTTCTCTTTTGTTCCTGTAATCATGGCATATAAACCTTGTCCTACTAATATAACACCTAAAATAATAATAGCAATGGCAAAAAACAGAACAATTTTATTGATTTCTACTGGACCATTTTTTTTATTTTCTGTTTGTAATATTTGATTCATATGGTTTTTACACCTCTTCTTTCATAAGGAATTATATCACACGCATTTTTTCTTGTAAATATGTTTACCAAAAAAGGACTCCCTTTTTAGGAAGTCCCTTTATTTATTATAATACAAATTTCTTAATGAAGTAAATGCCACCTGCTAAGGTAATACATATAATTGCTGTTAGTGTAATATACATTCTTGCTTCACCTGTCTTAACTGCTAGGATAACTGGTGCATTGTCGATGTCATCTTCTCCTGGTTTGTTGTTATCTGGAGTTGAGTCAATATCTGGTGCATCATATTCGTTATCGTCTTTACTAATTTCTGCCCAGTTTACTTTTAATCCTAGGTTTTTATCACTATTTTCCCAAGTAAGTAGAATTTCTACCGTTGTACTTTCTCCTGGTTTTAATAATTGGTCTTTTACTTGGTCAGTTGTTACTTCTCTTTCACCAACTTGTTTCCATAGTGGGTTATCTTTTGGATCAAATTTTAATCCAACTGGAATGTAATCTTTAATTTCTTTTACATATCCTTCGATTTCACCTTCGTTGGTTACTTTGATTTTGTATTTAAACTTAACAGTTACTTTCTTTAAGTCTTTTGCTTTTAAATCTACTTTTACAACTGGTTCTGGATTCTCTTCTCCTGTATGTCCAGTTTCAGTAATGGTCTGTTTTCCGTTTTCAATAACAATTGCTTGTGTTACCCATTTTTTAAGTGCTAAGTCAAAATATTGTACTTTTACTTTATCAATATCAATATCATCTTCTCCTGGTTTATTATTTCCTGGAGTTGAATCTACATCATCTACTGGTTTGCCATCTTCATCGGTATCTTCAGAAATTTCTGCTGTGTTTATTAAAATTCTATCTGATGTGTTTGGTTCTGTTACTTTAAATGCAATTTTTACATCTCTATGGTCTGGGTTTGTATCACTAAGTCCTGCTTCTACATCAAATGCCTTTAATAAATTTTCACCTGCTTGTTTTTCTTGTTCTTTTGATAAATAATCGGTCGTTATTTTTACAGCACTTGCAACATCTGTTGTTTCTTTTCCGTCTTTATCAATCATTTTCCAACGGTACTCTACGTTTGTTTCATTTTCTGGTAAGAATAATAGTCCTTCTGGTAAATCATCTGTAATTTCAGACGCATAACCATTCATTGTTCCTTCGTTATAAATTCTTATGGTATATGTTACAATATTTGTATTTGCTACTAATACTGGTTCTTTTGTATGAGTATATTTGATATTTCCATCTTCGCCCATACTTAATTGTGGATATCGATTGTTAATGTCTAAATTATTTACTTTTGTAATAAATTTTCTTAAAGCTAAATCAAAGTATACAATTTTTACACTATCGAAATCGTCATCGTCCTCTTGTCCCGGAATGTATTTATCACCACGATTAATTTCGTCATCTTTGTAATTTGGTAATTTTTCATCATCTGGTAATATTACATTATCTTCTTTAGAGTCAATATCTTTTATAGTATTTCCATTTTCATCAGTAAAGTCTGTAATGTCTGCAATGTTTACAATTCGTTTACTGTATTTTGCATCTGCTGTTACTTTGCAATTTACACTAACTTCTTTATAAGATAGGGTTTCTCCATCAAATGCTTTAATTAAATTCTTTTCGTTTGCTTCTTTTGATAAGTAATTTGTTTTGATGGTTCTATGTGTTTCGTCCGTTTCATCATAACTCCATCCTTTTGCAATATTTTCCTTATCTTCTGGTAAAAATTCTAATTGTTCTGGTAGATGGTCTGTTATTTCTGATGCATATCCATCTTTTGGTCCTTCATTATAAACACGAATCGTATAAGTTACAATATCTCCTACTTTTACATCAAGTGGTGCTTTTGGATGATTGTAAATAGCAGTTGTTGCAGTTCCTGCTACTAGTCCAGATACATCTACAACTGGTTCTCTACTAATTTCTGGTACTTTTCCATTTACTGCTGTAATAAATTTTCTTAAAGCTAAATCAAAATATGTAATTCTTACATTATCAAAATCATCGTCATCTTGCTGTCCTGGAATGTAGTTATCACCACGGTTAATTTCTTCTTCTTTATAATTTGGTAGATTTTCGTCACTTGGTACTACTACATTGTTTTCTTGAGAGTCTCTATCAATTACAGTATTTCCGTTTTTATCTGTAAATCCAGTAATATCTGCAATATTTACAATTCTTTTATCAAAGTTACGGTCTGCTACTACTTTACATTTAACTTTAACTTCTTTATAGTCTAATGTATTCCCACCATCATATGCTTTAATTAAGTTGTCACTATCTAAGTCTCCAGATAGGTGTGATGTTTTAATTGTTCTTAATGACATATCCGTTTCATCATATACCCATCCGTTTGCAATATTGTCTTCATCTTCTGGTAAAAATTCTAGTTGTGATGGTAAATGGTCAGTTATTTCAGTTACATATCCATCTTTTTGTCCTTCATTGTAAACACGAATTGTGTATGTTACAATATCCCCTATTTCTACTGCAATTGGTGCTTTTGGATGATTGTAAATAGCGGTTGTTGCAGTTCCTGCTTTTAATCCAGATACATCTACAACTGGTTCTCTACTAATAGCTGGTGCTTTTCCATTAACAGCACTTATAAATTTTCTTAAACTTAAGTCAAATGGTTTTGGTGCAATATAGATACTATCAAAATCGTCATCATCTTGTTGTCCTGGAATGTATTCATCTCCACGGTTAATTTCTTCTTTTTTATAATTTGGTAGATTTTCATCAGATGGTAATGTTACATTATCTGCTTGTGAATCTCTATCAACAACTGGGTTACCATTTTTATTGGTAAAGTCTGTAATATCTGCAATGTTTACAATTCGCTTTCCTTCTGGTGCTGTTTCTTTTAATTTACATCTTACTTCTATGTCTTTGTAGTCTAGTGTATTTCCACCATCATATGCTTTTAGTAAATTACTTTCTCCGTTTTCTTTTGATAAGTAATCGGTTTTGATTGTTCTTTTGGTAGTGTCGGTTTCATCATATTTCCATCCATATTCTATGTTTTTACTGTCATTTGGTAAAAACTCAAGTTCTGGTGGTAAATGATCAGTTATTTCTGATGCATATCCATCTTTTTGTCCTTCATTGTAAACTCTTATTGTATAAGTAATAATATCTTTCTCTTTTACTTCAATTGGTGTTTTTGGATGTTTATAAGTAGCAGTTGTTGCGGTTCCTGCTTTTAATGCAGATACATCAACGATTGGTTCTCTACTAACTGATACTTTTACTCCATTTACTTCAGAAATAAATTTTCTTAAAGCTAAGTCAAATGGTTTTGGTGTTGGTATTGCTACTGTTACAGTATCTTCATAGTTAACTGGTACTTTTTCTACTAATACAACTGGTTGTTCGTTACGGTATGTTGCTTCGTCTGTTGTATAATAAGTAGCATTTGTTTTTTGATATGTAATACTAATATCAAATTTGATACTTGCAATTTCTGTAGTTTCTGGTATGCGGATATAAAAATCCTGTCCAAATAGGCTTTGTATATTGTTATTTGCCACTTGATTTTTGTTTGCATCTAATAATGTATAGTTAAATGCATTTCCTGCTTCATCTGCAAAACCTAATTTATTTATTGTATATGGTAAATCTGAATTTTGGTTAATACGGAATGGTCCAACAAGGTAGTTTTCATCATCTGCTACAATTGTTACTCTTGTTTTATCAAATGCTAAAGGAGAAACGACATCTTTTGATTCGTAAGTTCCTTTTGTTTTTGCATTTGTTAAGAAATAACGATATAACATTTCACATTCTTGTTGACGAAATAACCCGTTATCTGCTTGTTCTGTGTTATATAAATCTTCGAATGTTTCGTATTTTTCATCTTTACCAGACCAGTTATTAAACGATAGAACTGGTAATTCTTCATTATGATAATTACTGTTTTCTGGATTTGTAAAATACCAAAGCGCCATTTGTTGAACAACTTCAATATCATCGTCTGTTATTTTTACATGCTCTATTGTATAGTTTGAGTCGATAATACCTGCAGCTGTTAATAATGCTACTTTTTCTGCTTGCGTACTTTGTTTTGGCAAATACATATTATCTAAAATCCACATAACTTTATTGTATGAAGTCGCATCTGTTTTAAAAACATCAATTGCTTGTAATCTTGTTAATACTTCTTGTTTTTGAGATTTCATATCAAATTTTTGATTATATGTTTTTTTAACAGTTGTTACATTGGTATTTCCATTATCCATCATAAAACCATGTTCTGCTTTTAAACAATAAAAAGCATTTGAGTAATCGATTTTTGTGCTACTGGTTGTTGGATAGGAAACAATTTTCCATACTTTTTTATTTGGCATACCATTACTTTTTATGCCAAGTCCATAAGCTCCTCCATTTTTTCCATTTTGTGCTTCTCTAACATTTGTAATTCCTAATACATAGTTAGCATTTGCTGCATATGTTGTTCCTTCACCTATTGCTAACATTGTGCAAAGGATCATCGTAACAGCCATAAACATTCCGATTAATTTTTTCAGATTCATATTTCTTACCTTCCTTATAAAAATTATAATGATACTATCATATATTTTACTTTCATCTGTTTTGTTCGTCAATAGCAGGTTTTTCCAATTTCTTCGTTTTTCTTTTGGCATAAAAAAAACACTCTACGGAAGCTACTTTTTAAGTAGGCACCTTTTGAAAAAGCCCATATATTACAATTATATAACATTTTCGTAATATTTTCAACGCATTATGTAAAATTTGCTGTTTTTTCTTTCTATGCGTAAGTTTTTTAAATTTTAGTCATATTTTTTAGTAATTATGAATAAAATGAAATTAGTCTTGACTTAGTAATTTTTTGTAAAACTAGTCTTGACTTCTGGCTACTTTTTTGCTATTATAGTATTTGCTTTAGTTTATGCCAAAGTTTTACTAAGTGTAGACGAATCATGAGTCGTACAGTTAGTTGATGCGAAAGTTCTGTTAGCTGTTGAGGCTTTGTCGATTACAGATAACTTATGCGAAAGTAGCTCATCTGGTAGAGCGTCGCCTTGCCAAGGCGAAGGTAGCGGGTTCGAGCCCCGTCTTTCGCTCCAAAAATTATATATTTATGGCGCCTTAGCCAAGCGGTAAGGCACGAGTCTGCAAAACTCTGATGATCGGTCCGACTCCGATAGGCGCCTCCAAGGAAAAAGCGATAAAATGTTGAAATATCAGTATTTTATCGCTTTTTATGTGTTTTTTAATTTAAAAGTAAGAATGCAGTGTTTTTAAAGGTTTTAGAGGTCGAAAAATTAAAAATTCAGACTAAATGTTATAAAATTGTTATAAAAAACGGGTAATAGATTTTGAAAGCTAGCTGTTAAGCTATATTTGAGGTCTGTCTTGCTGATTACAGCCTCCAAACTTGCTTGACAGCAAGAGATAAAATGAAAAGTGAATAGTTAAGGGTATCTATTAAACTTAAAGCTTATATAATAAGCAAGTTTGTACTTTTAACTATTCACTTTTCACTATATAAATTTTGAACCTTTTAACTATTGCAAAAATTAACATAATTTTTGCATTTTTGTCTTGACACATTACATAATGTGTAGTATTATGTAATACGTAAGCAAATAATGTTTGTTTTGAAGCGCTAGTTATAGGCGCAGAAAGGAGTACTATGAAAGTAGTACGGAAAATAAACCGAGGACCGCCTCATATTATTTTTTGTAACTGTTGACTTTGTTTTGAATAAGGAGGTTTTATTTTGGGATCAAGTGGAACTAACGTATTTTTAACTAATTCAATGATTATGAAAAGTGATGTGGCGGCAGCTACTGTTGGCACCAGAATGGGTGTAGCAGGGCAGCGGAGAAGTGGCGAAATAATCTTTGGTTTGATCTCACAGTCATAATTGGCGACATGAATAGAACTTTTATGCTGTAGGAGATGTCAGTAGCTTATAAAAGCTACGAGGGATGCGTTAAAGTGCATCCCTCATTTTTTATTTTTTACTTTTATCTTTTTGCAATTCTGCAAAACGTTTGATTTTCATAGTCGTTGTTTTTTCAAATTCATCTTTTTTGATTTCTAAATTTTTAATTGCTTTATAAGATGTTAATTTTTTATTTACTTTTTTGATTTCTTCCCAAATAATTTTATGAATTTCTTCTTCTGTTAAATCTTTCCCATGTTTTTCTTCTATTTTTTCGTAATCTGGTATTACTTTTACCGAAATCACAAGTTCTTTTGAATCCTCTTCTTCTTTTCCGTATACCATACACTCTTTTATTTCTTCAACATTTCCAAGTAATAGTTCAATTTCTTCTGGATAAATATTTTTACCATTTTGTGTGACAATCACATTTTTACTTCTTCCTGTAATATACAAAAATCCGTCTTCATCTAAATAACCTACATCTCCAGAATTAAACCATCTTTCGCCATCAATGACATGTACCACTTCATTGGTTGCTTCTTCATCTTCATAATAACCAATCATTAAGGTTTCACTTTTAATAAAAACTTCTCCTTCTCCATTCTCATTTGGATTATGAATATTGAGTTCTGCACAAGTAACTGCTTTTCCAGCAGACCCTACTCTTGGGTCAAATTCTGGTGTTAATGCTGCAATTGGTGCTGTTTCGGTTAAACCATATCCTTGTAAAAATTGAATTCCAATATCTTGTACCCATTTCCCTACTTTAGCATCAATTGGTGCTGCTGCTGATACAATAATTCGAATATTTCCACCTAGGTTATCGTATATTTCTTTAAATACTTTTCGTTTTACATCAATATTAACGCCTTTTAAAGCATTGGTTAGATGTATCATAGATTTTACTAATTTATCTTTTTTGCTTTTAACAATATTTGCATTAATCTTTTTATATAAGTTTTCTACTAATAATGGTACAGCAAGCATTGCTGTTGGATGTGTTTCTTTTAGGTTTGGAACAATGTGTTTTAATCCTTCACAAATAGCAATGGATGCTCCTACTGACATTGGTAGTAAAAATCCAATACTAGATTCATATGTATGATGTAGCGGTAAAACAGAGAAAAATCTGTCATGTTCGTTTAAGTATACATAGGCTGCAACCACATTTACGTTTTGTGCTAAATTTCGGTTATTAATCATAACACCTTTTGCTTTTGAGGTTGTTCCTGATGTAAAAATTAATACTTTAAATTCTTCTGGATCAATTTCGATTTCCATGAAACTATTATCACCAGATTCTACAATTCGATTTCCTTGTTCTATCACATAATTTGCACCAACATCTTGTCCAGAAATAGAGTCATCTGAATTCATTTGGATAAAATATTCAACTTCTGGTAAGTTGTCTTTAATTTTTTTAATGACTTCTTTTTTCTTGGTTGAATAAATAACTGCACTTGCTTTGGCACGTTTTACTACATTTTCAATTTCATTTGCTGGTAGTTCTTTATCAACAGGAACTGCAATTCCTACTCCACATAGCATTGCCATATAAGATACATACCAATGGTAAGTATTCTCTCCAATAATAACAACTCTTTTATCTTTTAAGTTTAATAATTTGGTTAATCCTGTTCCAAGTCCAATGACATCCTTTCGAAATTGTGCATAAGGAATTTCAGTAAATGGTTCTTTATGATCAAATTTTTCTAACATAAAGACTTCATCTTTAAATTCTGTTGTAGATTTATGAAAAATTTCTTTTATGGTTTTATAGTCTTTGGCTCCATACTTAATCTCTTTTTTCTTTTGATTTGGTTGTTCTACCATTTCTTCATCTATTTCGGATATTCCTTCCATTTTTAACTTTGGAAATTTAAAATTTGGTACTTTAAAATCTTTTAATATTCTCAAATCTATCACTCCTCTTCCATTTCTTCTATTATTAAAGCACATTATTTAGATTTTGTAAATGTCTTAACTTATTATTTGAAAATTTATACCATTGTTGCTAGTATTCCTAACATAAACCCTAAAATATTTCCAATACTGTTCATTCTTCCTTTATATAGTTTGTTGGATTCTGGAATTAGCTCTCCAGATACAATATATAACATTGCTCCTGCTGCAAAAGATAAGCATATTGCAATAATTTCTTGTGAGATGGTTCCGACTAATGCTCCAAAAAAAGCTCCTACTCCAGTAGTAACACCAGATAAGATAACATAGAAGATTACTCTTGAAACCTTCATTCCTCCATTTTTCATGGGAACTGCCATAGACACTCCTTCTGGAATATCATGTAAAAGAATCGCAATTGCAAGAGAATAACCAAGTTTAATGGATGCTCCAAATCCAGAGCCAATGGCTAATCCCTCTGGAAAGTTATGTAGGGCCAAACCAATGCTTACAATAATTCCTGTTTTTAATAAGGTATTTGTATTTTTCGCATAATGTACATTCGTATTAAATTTTTTTTGTACTAATACATCACATGCAATCATAGCAATAACTCCAAATAGCATGCCTAACACAATTAATGGGATTCCTGCTATTTCTAGTCCTTCTGGAATTAAATCGAAACATACAATAGAAATCATTAGTCCTGATGCTAAGGATAAAATAAACCCTAAAAATTTATTCGATACATTCTTAAAAGCTACTCCAATTAATCCACCAATGGTTGTTCCAAATGTTCCAAAAAATAACCCAATAATTGTCGTTCTGATGACATATTCCATAAAAAAACTCCTTTACCAAAAACTAATACTAGCTTATGATAAAAGAGTTTTTTTTATTCACTTTTTATTGTTCTTCTCCTTTTAATCGTTCTGCACGGTCTGCTGCAATTAAGGAATCAATCATTTCATCTAAATTTCCATTTAAGAAATCTTCCATTTGGTAAATGCTAAGCCCAATTCTGTGGTCTGTAATACGTCCTTGTGGATAGTTATAAGTTCTTATTTTTTCAGAACGGTCTCCACTTCCTACTTGACTCTTTCTTTCGTTTGCAAGTTCGGAATCACGTTTTTGTTTTTCAATTTCGTATAATCTAGAACGTAATAATCTCATAGCATATTCACGGTTTTGTAATTGAGAACGTTCGGTTTGACATTCTGCTACAATTCCTGTTGGTATATGAGTTAGACGAACAGCAGATGATGTTTTATTTACGTGTTGTCCTCCTGCTCCTGATGCACGGTATACATCCATTTTAATATCCGATGGATTAATTTCAATTTCAACATCTTCTACAACAGGAAGTACTGCAACAGTTGAAGTAGATGTATGGATTCTTCCACTTGATTCGGTATCTGGTACTCTTTGTACACGGTGAACACCACTTTCGAATTTTAGTCTACTATAAACACCTTTTCCTGTTACCATGAAAGATACTTCTTTATATCCTCCAAGCCCTGTTTCATTTTCATTTAGAATTTCTAATTTCCAATGTTTTCTTTCTGCATACATCGTATACATACGAAATAGGGTTCCAGCAAATAGAGCAGCTTCTTCTCCACCTGCTCCTCCACGGATTTCACAAATAACGTTTTTGTCATCATCTGGGTCTTTTGGAATTAAAAGAAATTTCAATTCTTCTTCTAGTCCTGGAAGTTTTTCTTTTGCTTCTAACATTTCCATTTCTGCTAAATCTTTCATTTCTTTATCGGTTTCATTTTCCAACATTTCTCGTGCTTCTTTATAGTTCGCCTCTACTTTTTTATATTCTCTATATTTTTCTACAATTGGTGTCATATCAGAATGTTCTTTCATTAGCTTTTGCCATTCACTGGTTCTTGCAATCACTTCTGGGTCACTAATTTGATTTGTTAATTCATCATAACGCTTTTCTACAGCATCTAATTTTTGAAACATAATTTAGTCTCTCCTTATTTTTAAATTCCTATGTATTATACACGATTTTTAGCAAATTAGCAACTGCTATTTCATTTTAATTTTAGCATGAAAAATCTACATTTCTGATTCGTTTTTTATAATTCAATCTCATGATATGGAATATTTTTTTCTCGTAATATATCTTTTTCCCTATCTGTACAAGTTAGCATTAGAATTTGACGGTCTTTATATTCTGTATGTAAAAATTCTAGTATGTTTTCTAATCGTTCTTTATCGTAATAAGCAAATGCTTCGTCTAAGATAATTGGTAATGGTTCATTTGAAATCTGTGTTCCTGCACCTAGTCTTAGCGATAAATATAATTGGTCTATGGTTCCAATACTTAAATAGTCTACTGGAATATAATCTCCATTTTCAATTTCTACAATTAATCCATCTTTTTCATCTAACTTTATATTTGTATATTTTCCATTTGATATATTTTGCATAATTTCGGATAATTTATTGGTAAATTTAGGGGTTACTTTTTTCTTCATTTGAACATATGCTTTTTCTAATTCCTGTTTTGCAAGTTCAATTGCTTCATTTTGAAGCATTAGCGCTTGATATTCTTCCTCTAGTTTTGCATATTCTTCTTCTAAATTAGCAAGTGTTTCTAACTTTGGTAAGATATTACTTTTATCTAGTCCAATACTTTGAATTTTTAATTTGTTTTCACCTATTTTATTGTTTGCTACTTCTATTTCAATACTTGCTTGCCTTTTGGATAATAATTCATCTATTGTTTTGATTGGAATAATACCAATATAGGCATTTCGAATTTTTTCGATTTCTTCTTTATAGCTTATTTCCGATTGTTTCGATAGTTCTTCTTGTTCTTTTTGTAGTGTTTTTATTGTTTCTTTCATAACTTCTATTTGTGCTACTACTTTTTGGTTATCTACACTTTGTGATTCTTTCTTACTATGAAATGCAACCTTTTTCTTGTATTGTGTATAACCTAGGTAAATCATGCTGAGCGTAGTAAGTACAATACTAATAGCACTTATGATATCATTTTTAATTACCATAACTGATAATATCGTAAATAACATTAGTACTATTAATGTTATTAGTTGTATCATGTCATATTTACTATTTTTTTCTTCGTTTGAAGTATGTTTTTTTGAATAGGTCATTTCGTCTATTTTTCTTTTGTATTCTTTTACTGTGTTTTGGTTAATTTTTATTTTCTCTTGTTGTAATGAATATGTATCTTCCACTTTTTTAAGTTCTCTTAACACTTCAATATTCATTTGTTGTTGTTTAATTTCTTCTTCTAGTTGTTTCTTATTTTCCTCTATATCATATTTTTTCTCTACAAATTGGTTTAAATATTCTTTTTCTTCTGCAATTTCATTAAGTCTTTTTGAAACTAGATTAATAGGTCTATCTTGGCTTCTTCCGTGTTCCAACTTCTTCTAATTGTCTTTTATTTAGTTTGTTTACTATCTTTTGGTAAGATAGATTGTCTTCTCCTGTGCTTACTAGGTTCGATAATTTTTGTAACAATGATGTCTGTTCTTTTCCTTCTAATTTTGTTTCGTTTTGCAAAGATATAATAGTAGAAGTAAATAGTTCTTCTTCTACTCCTGTTTGGTCAGTAAAGAAACAATTTCCTATCGTTTTATCGATGGTAAAATTCTTTGATATTTCTTCTAAATTTTGGTTATAGATTTTAGGAGATTTCTTTTTAAATTCGCGAAATACTTCATATGTTTCTCCATTTTCTAATTGATAATTTATTTTTCCGGAGAAGTCGCCTTCCTGCCATGGGGTATATTTTTCGTAATCCGTATAGTTTTTTCCGTTTTTGTTTTTGGATAGGCCATAAAACATGGATAATATGAATTTAAGTAGAGTAGATTTTCCACTCTCGTTTTTTCCGTAAATGATGTTTATGTGGTCTTTTAGCATAATTTCTCTATTTTTTAGTTTTCCAAATTGATTTATTTTTAGGGTTTTAAGTTTCATGGTGACCTCCTTTCTACATAGCTTCTAGTCCAATTTCGATTGCTTTTAAAATTTGTGCTTCGTTTTCGGGTGTTTTTTGTTGTAACAAGTTTCTTACGAAAATGCCTTTTAAACTCTCTTCTTTTGCTACTTTTTCTAAATCTATTTTTAGTGTTGTTTGATCTTTTATTTTTATGATGTTTTTGATTGTTACATATTTTAAAATTTCTAGTGGCTCGATTTCAAAGTTTCGTTTTCCAGTTAAGATGATTTTATAATAGCTACTTTCACTCCAATTTTGTGCATTGATTGTTTCAATTAGTTCTTCTTTTGATAGGATATTATCTACTTCTAAGCTTATTTCTTTAAATTCTTTTTTATCTACTGGAACAAATGCAATTTCTAGTTTTTTCGTTTCATCAATGTTTCCTACTATCATGCCATGGCTACCTAGTTCGTCAAACCCTAATGCTATGGTGGAACCTGGATAGATAATTTTTTGATTTTGTTCTTTATTAAAATATGGTTTATGAATATGTCCTAACGCAATATAATCAAATTCTAATTGTTTTAGTTCTTGTTCTTTCATTGGATTATATTCTCTTAATTCATCTGCCCCTCCATCCATGGAACCATGTGTTAATAGAATATTAATTTTATCTGGATTTTCAGTTTTTATTTCCTTTATTTTAGTATTCTTCATATAGAAATTATCAAATCCATATCCATAAATATCAACATCTTCTTCTGAAATTTTTTGAATTTCAGTATCAAAGATAAAAACATTTTCATTCCAATTAAATTTTGCATAATATGAATTTTTTATTTTTGGATCATGATTTCCTGGAACGATATATATTTTTGTATTTGGAATTTCTTTAAAACCATTATTGATATATTCAATGGTACTTTGTCTTACATATTCATGTTCATATAAATCCCCACAAACAAAAAAATAATCAATTTCATTTTGTTTAATATATTCAATAATTTTATGAAATACTTCTCTTTGGTCTAATCTTCTTTGATTTCCTAAATCATGTTGGTTTAATACACTAAATGGTGCATCAAAATGCATATCGGCAATATGGACAAAATTCATATGTTTTCTCCTTTTTCTTGTTATTTCTTTGTTATTATATATTTTTTTCCAAAAAAAGTCAATTTAGGGACAGGGGTGATTTTTACCCCCGTCCCTAAAATCATCTTAATTATTATCATCTAATGGACCAAATAGTTCATCAAATTTTGCTTCTAGTTCTTTTTGTAAGTCGATGTCTAATTCGTCATCTTCGGATTCTTGTGGTAGAATTGGTGCTTGTTTTTCTTGTGTTAGTGGTTCTGTTTTTAATTCATTAAATCCATTTTCTTCTTTTTTGGTTTCTGGTTTTATTTCCTCTTGTGGCTCCTCAAACAAGTCATCTAATGATTCTACTTTTAAGTTTTCTACTTGCTTTTTCTTGTCGTCTTCTTCTACATATGGATTATATGGATTGTATTTTCTCCATACTCCTCTATCAATTTCTGAAATATCATTATGAGAAATTGCATGGGTAGCTAATTTTTTAGCCATCATTGTTTCAAAATAGTAGAATTTTCTTTCTTGAATTGGTTTTACTCCCTTTTCAAAAATGATACATAAATCATTATTCATTCTACGAAGCTCGTCTGGTGTCATAAGCGCTCTTGCCATTACTTGATCTGATACACTTTGTCCTTGTCTCCAGTTATGCTTGTCTTTATTAACTGAAATGCTTTCTCTATCGATTGTTTTTTCTCCTAATGCTTTTGAAAAATATTCTACTGTTTTTTGTGAGTTACTTCCCAAGAATACATGGGTATCACAGTTTCCAATGATTGTTTCATAAGATTTTTCATATACTGCCTCTAGTTGGTCTAAATTTTGTAAGATAACACTAAAAGATATTTTTCTACTTCTACTGGTTGAAATTTTTTTATCGAAATCTGGTATTTTACCAATGTTTGCAAACTCGTCTAAGATGAAGAAGGTTTGTACTGGTAAAGCTCCTCCATTTTTGTCTGCAAAATCATATAATTGTTGTATCATTTGTGAGAAGAATATGGTTAATAAGAAGTCATATGCTGTATGAGTATCAGATGAGATAACATATAGTGCTGTCTTCTTTTTTGCAATTTCTTCAAAATCGATGGTATCAGTTGATGTTAGTTCTGCAATTTCTTTGGAATCAAATTTACCTAATTTTGATTGTAGTGATGATAAAATTGATCCATAGGTTTTTTCTGGTGCAATTTCAATGGATTTGTAGTTTGTTCTTGCTGGGTGGTCATATGGAAGTTGGTTCATAAGTTCTGTTAATAAGTTACTTCCTCCATTAGCATTAGCAGCTCTTACTAATTCTGCACAGCTTGCTAAGTTTTGTTCTGCCTCTGGTCTTGTTGCAATTAGGTAATAGATTAATGCTTTTAATAGCATTTCTGCCATATCATCCCAGTATGGTTCTGCGCCTGCTCCACCTTCTGATTTTTGTCCTTTTACAATGGTGTTTGCAATAACATCAACATCTAATTCGCTTGAAATATGCATTAATGGGTTGTATCCATCACTTAAGTTTGGTCGTACTAAGTTTAATACTTTAATTTCATATCCATTGTCTCGTAAGTATCCTGCTGTTTTATCATATAATTCCCCTTTTGGATCTGTAAAGATATAAGAACCTAATTGTTGATATGCATTTGGTATTGAGTATGATGCACTCTTACCAGAACCTGATCCGTCCAACAACTAATACGTTTACGTTTCCTCTTTTATCTAATGGTAAGTAATTGTTCTGAGCTAATATAATTCCTTTTTTGTTACTTAAAACTCTATATTGTTCTCCATTTTTTGACCAGTCACTAGAACCATGTTCAATATCTGAAAATTCATGTTTTGGTGCTGTTTTAATTAATCCTACTAACACGAAAATCGCATACAAGATAGTAAATTTAAATAGTGTTGAACCATAAGTTCCAAGATATCCTGGGGTAAATGTTTTTCCAATAACTGTTCCTAAATTTGTAAAAGCATCTGCAATTCCTCCAATAAATTGATCAACCATAAATTGTCCGTTTATGGTTGCATTTGCAATTGCATAACTAATAGGCATAACAAATACTATGGATAGGATAATCCATAGTATGATAAATATAATAAAATTATTTTTATTTCTTCTAATTGCACCTTCTACTTTATAGTTCATAAGGTTTCACCTCTTCTTTGGTATTATCGGTCCATCTCAGCAATCTTTTTAACAAATTCTGCTTCAGATATTTTTCTGCCTTGTTCTATTCTACTATCTCTTGCAAGTTTCATGATGTCAAAATTTGCTTTTCCAGCTTTCCCATCATATTTTCTTCTTGCTATTTTCTTATCTTCATCAAATTCACAAGTATGTACACTTGCATCTGTTATGTTTAAAGGATTTTTTAATACATCTCCCTCTCCCATAATTACTCCACATGCTAATTCTAAGTCTTTTGCTCCGCTAACAATTATCATTGATGCTGGTCCTGGATTATTCTCTACATTTGTAGTATTCATTAATTACCTCTCCCTTTTCTAATCTTCTTTCTTATCTCTTATTTCAAATGCAAAATATGGCTTATTTGCTTTTAATTTGCATTTTCCTTTTACTTCATTGGTTTCTTCATCAAGGTAAACAATTGGCTTGACTTCTTCTGTAGTTTCTGGATCTATAATTGATATCGGTCTTTCTAAATTTGGTGTATATTTAAATTCTCTATATACCGATTCATCTTCCGAATAAATTGTGTCGAATTTTAGTGGCATTGGTTTTTTTGATATTGTTATTTTTGTTCCTTCTAATAAGGCCATATTAACTACTACTTTCTCTTTACCAAATGATAATATAACCAGTTGATCATAATCATCTGATGGATTATCCACAAAAAACGTCTTTTGTTTTAATTCTCCTCGTAGTTCTTCGGTAAAGTCTAATCTTTGAACTGTGTACTTCGGACAATCTTCTAAAAATTCTTTTCCTGTTTTATTAATTTGATAAATTACTGTGTTTACATTTTTTGGGTCTGTTATGCTAAAATGTTTTCCCTGCCATGTTTCCATATATTACACCCCTCTTTTTCCTTTTATCCTATGTATAGTAGTCCGTTTTTTATACCACTAAACATAATTATACCTTCTTTTATGCTAAATGTCAATACATTTGTGCCTAAATTTTATGTTTACTTATTTTTCGTTCTAGGATTAAAGTTTGATATTTCTTTTAGTTTTTCATATAGTTCTTTTTCTTCATCCGTTAACTGTTTTGGAACCATAATTTTGATGGTAGCTGTTAAATCTCCTCTTCCGCCTTTTCCGTCTTTATACCCTTTTCCTGGTATACGTAGTTTTTCTCCACTTTCAATTCCTGCTGGTATGTATACTGAAACCGTATCATCGATTCCTTCTAAATTTACTCTTGTTCCAAGAGCTGCTTCCCATGGAGTTAAGTTTAAATGTGTATATAAATCATATCCTACTAATTCGAACTTACTATTTGGTTCAATTTGAATTTTGATAAATAAATCTCCATTTTTTCCTCCAAATTGTCCTGCCTTTCCTTGTCCAATTAATCGAATCTTTTCATTATTTCGTATTCCTGCTGGTACCTTAATATCAAAAGTTTTCATTTTTCCATCTACTGTTCTTAAGGATATTTTTTTATTTAATCCATAAAAAGCTTCTTCGATTGAAATCGATATTGCAGTTTCTATATTTTCTCCTTTTATTGGAGGATTTTTTTTGCTTTTTTTAGTAGTAGACTCTTCTTCTTTATTTTCTTCCTCTCCAAAGAACATATGGAAAAAGTCACTAAATACATCATTTTTATTACGCTTACTTTCTTCATAAACTTGTTTTTTTCTTCTATTTCCAATACGGCTTACCCACATTCTATCATATTTTCTTCTTGCAGTAGCATCTGATAAAACACGGTACGCTTCGTTTATATCTTTAAATCTTTCTTCTGATAATCTATTCCCAACATTCACATCCGGATGATATTTTTTGGCTTGTTCACGATAAGCTTGCTTAATTTCATCTGTTGTTATTTTATTGGTTTCTAGTCCTAATATTTTATAATAATCTTTAAAAATCATTTCAACATCCTCCCATATAAATGGTAGGTTTATTATATCAAGATTGTCCTTATATTTCAATAGAAGAGTATGAAAAAGTGCAATTTGAAATTTTATATGAATTATGTTATAATGTTATTATCGCAAGAAAGCATCGTAATAAACAACTAAGGAGGACATTGCCAATGAGCGAGAAAGAAGATTTAATAAAAATAGAACACGCTTTAGACGAAGCATTAGAGCACATTTTAGCAGGTGAGGCTATCGAGGATATTAATCGTTCTGATGAAGACGAAGAAGATTTTGATATAAAATTTCATTTTCATGATGAAAAAACCGAAGATGCCTTGATGCAAGAATTATTAAATCTCATTCCATTTTAAAAAAGAACAATCAAACTGATTGTTCTTTTTCTTTATTTTATTGTTATTTCAATTTCATTTTCATAGCTTTGGGTTTCTTCGATTGAAATTTCATATTTTAAATGAACTTTTTTTATTGTATCTTTTTCCTTTATCACTTCCATATAATTTGTTAAAATGCTCATATTCAAATTGCCATATTCCGTTTGAATCATACCTTTCGTGGTTTTCCCTAATTCGAATGTCATCGCTTGATTTTGATTTTTCATAAGGATTTTGTTTTCTAAAATTGTCATATGATATTGTAATGGTTCCTTTGGAATCCTCCACAAAAGAATCGTTCCTTTTTCATGTTTTTCAATCGTTACCATTCCCCTTTGTTTTATGCTTTCTTTTCTTCCATCCATCGTTTGTACTGATTTTATTTCTATTTCCATATTTCTTTTCCTTTTATTTTTTCATTTCTAATTGTATTAATCTATCTAAAAGTTCTGGATAAGTAATTCCTATTTGTTCAAATAATTTTGGATACATACTTATGGTTGTAAACCCTGGCAATGTGTTTATTTCATTAACGTATATTTTGTTTGTCTTATTTTCTACAAAGAAATCAACTCTAGATAATCCTTTTCCATCAATTGCTTTAAATGCTTTTATTGCCAAATCTCGAATTTCATTTGAGATTTCTTTATCAATATCTGCTGGAATAACGGTTTTTGATTCTTGATTTGTATATTTTGCATCAAAACTGTAAAAGTCTTCTGCTGATAACACTTCTCCTACTGGCGAAGAAATAACTTCATCATTTCCTAATACAGCACATTCCACTTCTCTTCCTAAAATGCCTTGTTCTACTAAAATTTTTGTATCAAATTTAGCAGCATATTGAATTGCCTCTTCTAATTCCTTTTGGTTCATTGCTTTTTTAACGCCAACACTAGAGCCAGAATTGGATGGTTTTACAAACATTGGATAACAAAGGGTTGCATCAATTTTTTCTACTATATTGGATAATCCCATTTTTTTCTCATCAAAGTTTGGCTCTACATAAGTATATTCGTTATTGTTTACTTTCAAGTATACATGTTTTGTTTGTGGAATTCCTGCTTTTTCAAAAATTATTTTAGCATATACTTTATCCATTCCTACGCTAGATGCTAATATTCCACATCCAACATAAGGAAGATTTAACATTTTAAATAGCCCTTGAATACTTCCATCTTCTCCTCCTAATCCATGTAGTACAGGAAATGCAATATCTACTTGTTTTAAGTATTCTATGATGTTATCTACTGGTTTTAATTCTTCTAATTTGGTTCCAATTGTAATTACTTTTATCTCTTCTACTGGTTTTGTATATACATACCATTCTCCATCTGTATGAATATAAGTTGGATAAATTTCATATTGATCCTTATTTAGCTTTTCGATAACAGAGGTTCCAGATACAACCGATACATCGTGTTCTGTTGATATTCCTCCAAAAATAACAGCAACTTTTGTTTTGCTCATTTTCATTCCTCCTTAATTTGGTTTGTATTTTTGAACAAATTGGTGAGAGCGTCCCCCCTACATTGGTTATTGGATTGCTTCTAGTATTTTTTTAAAGTTCATTCCATTAGATGCTTTTAATAAAATAGCATCTCCTTTTTTTGATTGTTCTTTTATTAAATCAATTGCTTCTTCTACCATTTTTAATTCATAAATTTGATCTTTCCTCATTCCTTCTGCAATTGCTTGTTTTACGATATATTTTGATTCTTCTCCAACAGTTACCAACATATCAATTTTATCTTTTGCAACTTCCATTCCTACTTTTTCGTGTAGTTCTTTTGAATATTCTCCTAATTCTAACATATCACCTAAAACAGCAATTTTTCGTCCCACATTCATTCTAGAAAGTGCTTCGATACTTGCTTTCATAGAGTCAAAATTTGCATTATAGCAATCATTGATAATTTTTACTCCATTGGCATTTTCGATAATTTCCATTCTGCTTTTGGAAAGCTCAAATTTTTGAATTCCTTTTAAGATGTTTTCCTTCGAAATGTTTAATGTTGTTCCAACGCAAATCGCACATAAGGCATTATAAACAAAATGAATTCCGCTTACTGGAACGTTTACTTCTGCTTTTTCATGATTTATATTGCTTACAAAAGTACTACCATATTCCTTTAAATTAATATCTCCTGCCATTTGCTTACTTTGATTTTCAATTCCAAAATCTAACACTTGGTAGGTCTTGTTTTTTTCTTTCCATTTATGTAATAAGTCGTTATCATTATTAAAGATAACCGTCCCGTTTTTAGATAGCCCCTCTAATATTTCTAGTTTTGCTTTTAAAATATTTTCTCTCGAGCCAAGATTCCCAATATGAGCAGTTCCCACATTGGTAATAACACATACTGTAGGTTTTGCAATATTGGTTAATACGCTTAGTTCTCCAAAATGGTTCATTCCCATTTCTACGACTAATGCAGTATGGTCTTTTAAGCCTAATATGGTAAGCGGTACTCCAATATGGTTATTATAGTTTCCCTCTGTTTTTTGTACATGATAAGAGGTTGCTACAACACTTGCAATCATATCTTTTGTACTTGTTTTTCCAACACTACCAGTTATAGCAACCACTGGTATATTATATAAACTACGCTTATAGGCTGCTAGTTTTTGTAGTGCATGAACGGTATCTTTTACTGTTACAATTGTAATGTTTTCATATTTTTGATAAATTTCTTCTTTTATTTCAACATCTTCTAATAAGCAAACACTAGCGCCTTGTTTTATTGCTTCTTCGTAAAAGAAACTTCCATCAAATTTGTCTCCTTTAATGCCAACATAGACGTCCCCTGATTTTAAGTATCTTGTATCTTTTGAAAAATTCTCACATATTTGTTCTTCATTTCCACAAATTAATGTTCCATTACAAATTTCTAATATATCTTTTACAGTTAATGGTTTCATTTCTTCTCCTCTTCTATTTATATTTAACTTTTTAACTTGCCATTCTTTTTTTTGCTAATTAACTGATTGATTAGGTTAATCGTATCTGGATGAATCAAACTATCTTTCTTTAAGCTATACTCTGTCATAAATTTTGCTATATATAATATGCCTTCATCTAGATTATTGTTACTAATTTCTACTGCTTCTTTTCTATTGATAATGGTTCTTGTTTCGTCCGTTTTATCTGCCACATAAATGATTTTATCCATAGTATTCATATTCACATTTCCTGTTGTATGATATATAATTGCTTCTACCATATCAGGAGTAAAACCAAATTTTTTAACTGCAATATCAGCTCCTAACTTTGAATGCCATAATCCTGGTTCTTTTGCTTCTATTTCATCAAACACAATTCCATTTTCTTTTGCATATGTTAACGCCTCTTGTCTTGGCATTTCTTTTGCAATATCATGTACAATTCCGATCTTTCTTGCTGTTTCTATATCTTCTCCATAAATACTAGCAAGTTCTACTGCACGTTTTGCGACTCCTTGGGAATGTCGAAAACGTTTTTCGGATATTGTATTTTTAACAATTTCCTCAATTTCTTTGTAATTCATTATCAATCACCTTTTTAATTTTTCTTATAGTATATACTTATTTTTTGGATTCGTAAAGGTTTCTTTATTACTTTTTGTTATAGTATGAAAAAGAAAAGGACATAAATCCCTTTCTTGGTTGTTATATTATAAAACCCCGAGATTGTCTCGAGGTTTTATAATACAATAAGAAGTGAAAATAATTTCAGTCCTTATTTTTTGTTATTTTTGTACGCTTCTGTTTGCGATTTCAATTGCTTTTGCTACAATGTTTCCGCAATCTTTTGAAGAAACATTTCCCCAGCTACCACCATCTTGTTTTACTGTATCATAAACACCTAATTCTTTTGCAATTTCTTCTCTTAATTCATTTGAAATTAATTTTGAATTTCTAGACATAATGCATACCTCCCATTTTTACGAAAATACGTATAATTCTCTTTTAATCATTATCAAATAAAATTTTTGATTTTTAATTTTTTGTATTTTCATGATGTTATTATGTGCATTACCTCTTATTTTATTTTAGTAATTTTGCCCAAAGCAATTGTTACATTGTTAATGTGCCATTTGGTGTATTTTGGATAACTAAAATATCTTCTTCTCTTCCATTTTCAGCATTAATATATACTAAAAATTCAGTTCCATCCACACTACCTTTAAATTCCCAACATAAAATTTCTGTTTGATATTTTGTTGGAATGACTGCTAAATCGTCGCTTGTGATTTGTAAATTTTTATTTAATGTTCTTTTCGCATCTTCTTTTGATATTTTAGGAGATGGTAGATTTCTTTGCTCATGTGAATTTAAATATCCTGTTGTTTCGATTCCTAATACTTCTCCATTATCTAATGCAACTTTTAGTTTAATTAAATCTGGATACATGGTAATTCCGTTTTGTTCGTAAGCATAATTTATCGTCACGATTCCTTCTTGTTTTAGATAATAAGTTTCTTTCATATTAGGAAATCCTTTTTGGGTTAAAAAGTTTTTTCCAATTTCATTTGCTTGTTCTTGTTGAATTGCTTCTGCTTCTACATTTCGGTTAAAGTTTGCAAGTACAACATGTCCTCCTTTTTGTGAAATGGAGATATTCGCATTTTCATCTTCTTGTTGGTCTTTTAATTTCACATAAAAATCATAAGAAGGAATATTTCCATTTTCGGATAATCCATTGGATGTAATCTCTTCTATGTTATCTTCTCCATAAAATTCTTTTGCAATCTGCATTGCTTTTTGCTCGTCAATATCTTCTCCTGTTAATCCTTTTCTTTCTGGATTTGTCATGTGTTCTGAAAATGCTCCATCATAGATTAGCCCTGCATATTCATGGAAGTTTTCTTCAATTCCCGAAAAACTATCTTTCGAAATGTTACTTACTTGTTGTGCAAATGCAATACTTCCTTTTTTGGTTAATTCTCCCCAACTAATTCTTCCTTCATTCATATCAGATGACAATTGTACTAAAGTATTATTTAATTCTACACTATAATCATGTAAATTTTTTAAGTTATTTAAATCATCTTGTGTTAATGGCTCATTATAAATATTTTTTCTAGATAATGAGTAACTATAATCACTAACTTGGTTTAAAAATTTTGAGGTATTGGCTAATTCTTCTGATCCAATTGGTAAGCTAGATAAATAACTTTGTGCAAGATTAGCTTCTCTCCATAGGTTTGTTAGGGTTTCTGCTCCATGTTCTGGTGTTGTTGAAATAACTGATTTTGCAAGATACGTTTCAACATTTTGCACATAGTCAACTAATTCAAAAAATGCCATGTTATAAGAGTTTTCAGATGCTTGTCTAAAGTCTCTTTCTCTTTTATAGGTAAATAGTCCAAGTCCAATTATAATAGCACCTAATACTACAATCACACTTAGCATATGTCTGTCTTTTAAACGATTTTTCCAATCGTACATTTTTTCTCTTAAATTCATAATTCTTCTTCCTTTCTATTTACAAAATCTGTGTTTTCCAATAGTTTTGACAAGGGGTCTTGACCAAATCCATTTATTAGTTGCTGTGTTTGGATTAAAATAGTAAATACATCCGGTTGGTTGGGTCCCATCCATTCATAGCATCCCTTGCTGCTTTTAATACAGTAGAGCCTTCTTTAATTGGGACATTAATTTGCCCATCTGCTACCGCCGTAAAAGCTCCTTTTTCATAGATAACTCCTGCAATGGTATTGGGAAATTTCGAACTTTTTACACGGTTTAAAATAACAGCACCTACTGCTACTTGTCCTTCATATGGTTCTCCTCTTGCTTCTCCATTAATTGCTCTTGCCATTAATTGCAAATCTGAACTACTACTATTTGCTGCATAAACTTTATTTGAGTTTCCTTCCATATTTAATATAAAAACGAAAGTTATTACACTCAATATAATGAATGATAATATCAATATTGACTTTGCTATTTTTTTCATAACTTGTCTCCTTTTTATTTTTTATTTTTATTTTGCTATTTTTTTCAAATTTTATTCTAAATTTTTTTCATTTTATTTGAAAGTTACTGATTTTGTGTTACAATTAAGTAAGTTCTAGGAAATTTTTAGGAGATTTATTATGAAAAAAGTTTTAATTTTTTATGCAGCTTATGGTGGCGGTCACTTATCTGCTGCACGTTCGATTAAAGAATATATTGAAAATAATTATAACGATGTAGAAATTCGTTTAGTTGATTGTGTAAAATACGTTAA
Source organism: uncultured Clostridia bacterium (assembly GCA_949948835.1). Taxonomy (GTDB): domain Bacteria; phylum Bacillota; class Clostridia; order TANB77; family CAG-508; genus RGIG8482. The sequence goes on from CATLHF010000005.1 coordinate 85,368, forward strand.
TAAGGCGCTGGATAAATTAACAACCACTGCTTACAATGAAATGGCAAAAAAAGCACCTTGGGCTTGGGGAAAAATTTATTCTAATTCTCAAAAAGGAGTTTTTGCAAAAGTGAGTAACGGCTCTAATAAAATGATGGCTATGAAATTAAATAAGTTATTACAAGAATACAACCCTGATCTTATTATTTCAACTCATCCTTTTGGTTCTCAAATGTGTACCGTTTTAAAGGAAAAAGGAAAGATTCATGCTAAAATTGCAACCGTTATGACGGATTATGCTCCACATGACCAATGGCTTGTAAATGCAAATATAGTTGACTATTTTTTTGTTGCTCATGAAGGAATGAAACAGGATTTAATAGAAAAAGGAATTGATAAAAATAAGGTATTTGCCACTGGTATTCCATTATCTAATCGTTTCTTAAAAAGTTATCATAAAAAAGAAATTTTAGATGAATTAGGATTAGAAGAAAATAAAAAAACGGTTTTATTTTTCGCAGGACGGTGAATTTGGCCTTGGAAAATCTAAAACCTATGAAATGTTACGTACCTTTGCTCATGATTTTGATAATATACAAGTCATTGCTATTTCAGGAAGAAATGCAAAAATGAAACGTAGTTTTGAATATTTAGTAGAACAAGAACATAAAGAAGATTGTATCAAAGTTTTAGATTATACAACGAAAGTTCCAGAATTAATGAGTATTTCAGATTTGGTTGTGACAAAGCCTGGTGGATTAACAACGTCTGAAAGTTTAGCATCACGGATTACCGATTATTGTAATTAATCCAATTCCAGGTCAAGAAGAAGAGAATGCTACTTTCTTAGAAGATAAAGGTGTTGCTATTTGGATTAAAAAGCATGATGATGCAAGTACCATTTTAAAAGACTTATTTTCTTCTCCTGAAAAAATGCAAAAAATGAAAGTAAATGCGAGACTTCTTGCAAAAAAGAATTCTTGTAAAGATATCTGTGAGATTTTATTACATTAATATTTTTAAATTATAAAAAGGAAATGCCTGAAAGCATTTCCTTTATGTTGTTCTTAAAGCCGGATTAACTCCGGCGTCCCCGCTGTATTCACTTTAACCTAGTAAAGCGTAGCATCAGAATTTTTTCTCATTTTGTGACATTTTACATAGAGCTTATAGCGTCCATCTCCACTGTCGTGAAACGTATGCTCGTGAACAATACCACCTTTTACAAGAACCTCATCTTCTTCGTTAAGAATAATCGGTGTGGTATTTTTCCTTATCACCTTATACCGTGCACTGTTTTTGTCACATCGTTTTAGTTGCATGAAATAAAGCTTTTTTACCATGTTTTGTGCCTCCTTTAGGGTAAATCATTCCGGAACCCGAACTAATACGGGCCTTCCGTCGGAATTTTCTTGAACCTGGTAATGCGAATATCCATCTTTAAGATTTTGTGTTAATACAGCCTTTTTGAAGCGAAATGATAATGTGTACATCTCCTCAATCACTTCTTCAAGCTGCCAATAGCAGATTACATATCCCTCTAAGCAGATCTTCCGTCCCAAAGTAATTGCCTTAGAAATTGTTGGTTTTTCTTCGGGATTTAACTTTTCTTCCTCTTCTAGGAATTTCTTTTGAAACTTGATGTCTTCTACCATGGTCTCTTTCCTCCTTATGATTTTTATGTATCTATTATATCTTATATTTACATAAAGTTCAAGTCTTTGTTGAATGTAACAAAAAAACCTCTTTCTCATATATTACTGATATATGAGGTGAGGCTTTTTGAATGATTTTTTAGATCATGTATCTAGTTGTGAACTAATTGCTTTTGCAAGTATTTTTGCAATTATGATTAGCCAAGGACTTACTCCGGACGAGATTGCTACTTTAGCTGGTTTTTTTACTGCTTTAGGTGATAATTTAGGAATTATTGCGTCTAATGGCTCTTGCCCTTCTACAAGTAAAAAAGATGATTTTTTACCCCGTCCCTAAAATCATCTAAAGTTCTCTTCTCCCTTCTAATGCTTTGGTTAGTGTAATTTCATCTGTATATTCTAAGTCTCCTCCTACTGGAATTCCATGTGCAATTCTGGTTACTTTAATTCCAAGTGGTTTTACTAATTTTGAAATATACATAGCAGTTGCTTCTCCTTCTACCCTAGGGTTTGTTGCTAGTATAATTTCTTTTACACTTTCTGGGTTTAGTCTTGTAAGCAGTTCTTTTAGTTTAATATCATCTGGTCCAACTCCATTCATTGGAGAAATGGAACCATGTAATACATGGTATACTCCTTTAAATTCATGTGTTTTTTCCATAGCAATAATATCTTTTACATCTTCTACTACACAAATAACACTTTCGTCTCTCTTTGGATTTCCACAAATAGGACATGGGTCTGTATCTGATATGTTATAGCATTTTGAACAATATCTTAAATTTTGTTTTGCTGTTGTAATGGATGTAATAAATTCTTGTACTTCACTTTCATCTGCATCTAACATATGGAAGGCAAGTCTTACTGCTGTTTTATGTCCAATGCTTGGTAATTTTTCAAATGCTTCTACTAATTTTTCGATGGATGGCGAATAATATGACATGTTTATTTGCTCCTTACATTAATCCTGGTATATTATATTTTCCCATAGATGCTGCTTGTGCTGCATCTACTTTTCTTAAGGCTTCGTTTATACATGTTAAAATTAAGTCTTGTAACATTTCTACATCATCTGGATCGACAACATCTTTTTGTATGTTAATTTCTTTTACTTGTTTGTCTCCTGTTACTTTGACAGATACTGCTCCTCCCCCTACGGTTGCATCAAATTCTTTTGCACTTAATTCTTCTTGTGATTTTTCTAAATCTGCTTGCATTTTTTTTGCTTCTTTCATAAGACTATTTAGATTCATACCTCCGAATCCTCCACCCATTCCTGGGAATCCTCCTCTTTTTGACATACTAATCTCTTCCTTTCTTTAAAATTTGCAAAGTTGGACAAGCATACTCGCCCCTACTGTTCGATAATATTAATTGGAATATCTAATCCTTTTACCATATCTTCGATATTATCTTCTTTTTTTTCTACATACTCTGATGCATCAATATATTTAATTCGCATTTCTTTTCCACATTCAATCGATACTAATTTCACAATTTCTTGCATATTTTCTGGTCTTTGTAATAAGTCTTTTCCAAATTTCGTCAATCCATTTGGGAAAATAATCTCAATTGTTAAATCATCTTTTTGCTTTGCTTTGGTATTTACTAAATTTGAATACAATATCATTTTTCCTGAAGTTTTTAAGCTATCTACTACTTTTGGCCAATACTCTTCCGATTTTAAATTTGCAAGATTTGCTTTTGGTACTGGTTTCTTTGCTTCTTGTTTTATTGGCGCTACTTCTTTTTGTGGTATATTAAGCGTAGTTTGTTTTACTACAATATTTCCACTATTAATCTTTTCTTCTAGCTCTTGCACTTTCTTTTTTAGTTCATCCATTCCGTCATAATTCACATTTGTGGATAATTTGATAATCCCTGTTTGTAAAATGATTTCTTTTTGGGATGACCATTTGATATTATTCTCTAATTCTGATAATTCATAAATCAAATTGATTAATCTTTCTTTTGAAATTTCATTCGATAATTTCTCAATTTGAGATAATTCTCCTTGATTGTATAGGCTCAAATTTTTACTTGTTTTATATACTAAAATATCTTTTACATATTTAATAATTTCCCATAACAAGTTGGTTAAATCTTTTCCATCTGCTAAAACCTCTTCTAAAGCCTTTAATGCCTCTTCTGGTTGATTTGCAATAATGGCTTCTACAATGTGATTTACAAATGCTATTTTTGGTATTCCAACCAATGTCTTTACCATATCTACATCAATTTTTCCGTCTTGCTCTTGGCTACATCTTTCTAGAATACTTAATGCATCCCTTGCTGCTCCTTCTGCTAAAACTGCAATTACTTTTAATGCTTCTTCTGTAATATCAATGTTACTTTTTTCGCAAACCACTTTTAGTCTTTTTACAATATCTAAATCTGAAAGACGTTTAAAATCAAAACGTTGGCATCTTGAAAGAATCGTTGCTGGTAGTTTTTGTGGTTCGGTTGTTGCTAAAATAAACTTAACATGTGCAGGTGGTTCCTCTAATGTTTTAAGAAGTGCGTTGAATGCTCCTGTTGATAACATATGCACCTCATCGATAATATAGATACGATATTTTGCAAGAGTTGGTAAGAAATTTACTTCGTCACGAATGGAACGAATATCCTCTACACTATTGTTTGATGCTGCATCCATTTCTACTACATCTGTTAAAGAGCCATCTAACATTGCCTTACAAATTTCACATTCATTACAAGGTTCTCCATCTTTTGGATTTAAACAGTTAATCGCTCTTGCAAATATTTTTGCAGATGTTGTCTTTCCTGTTCCACGTCCACCATTAAATAAATATGCATGGCCAACTCTACCAGATATGATCTGATTTTTTAGTGTTTTTGTTATATGATCTTGTCCTACCATTTCAGAAAATGTTAGCGGTCTATATTTTCTGTACAATGCTGTATATTCCATTTTGTTCTCACCTCTTTTAAAAAATTCTTATACCTCTATGGAAAACAACTTCCACATAATCCACTACTTATTGCTGCTTCGTTTCCGACCTGACAAGGTTCATAGCTTTTTATCAGAGTTGCTCTCCATACAAGTATAAGACTCATTCTTTTGCCATTATATAATGAAAATATGATTTTAGCAAGGGGTATAAGAGATTTTTTTAAATACAGAATTTATCGTAAAGCCTTTGCTGGTTTATGTTAATATGAAGCTGTTGCTAATTTCCAAGTTATAGTTCTCTACTAAGTTTTGATATGATATAATAATCAAAATAAAATATATATTCATAAAGTAGTTATAGTTCCCTACTAAGTTTTGATATGATATAATTAAAGAAATTTGGATTTAATGAAAGCGACAGTTATAGTTCCCTACTAAGTTTTGATATGATATAATTATAAATCCACAAGGTCAAGCTATTAAGTAGTTATAGTTCCCTACTAAGTTTTGATATGATATAATAGACGACGTGATATGATTAGAAGATTAGCAGTTATAGTTCCCTACTAAGTTTTGATATGATATAATGAAAGATTGTATCATTTGACTATGTGGATTGTTATAGTTCCCTACTAAGTTTTGATATGATATAATACTACTCATAGTATCACAAGCATTAACAAAGTTATAGTTCCCTACTAAGTTTTGATATGATATAATAATTATGTGTAATATATTACACATAATCCCGTTATAGTTCCCTACTAAGTTTTGATATGATATAATAAAACTATTAATTGAATTGGACGACAAAAGGTTATAGTTCCCTACTAAGTTTTGATATGATATAATAAAAACAATCTTATTTCCTCCCTCCAACAAGTTATAGTTCCCTACTAAGTTTTGATATGATATAATACATTTGCTGAGAATATGACAGACATTAAAGTTATAGTTCCCTACTAAGTTTTGATATGATATAATAGAATTAAATTATCTTGTGAAGTAAACTTCGTTATAGTTCCCTACTAAGTTTTGATATGATATAATAGGTAAGTCTATAGCTCTTGATATTTGTGCTTTTTAAGGTTATATCTAAATAAAAAATGAAGATTGTTTATAAAAATCATATCTTCATTTTTTATTTTTTTCTGTTGTTTTAAAATAAACTTAACTGATTCGCATTTACCTTTCTTTCTTTTACAGAAGGCTTTCCTACTAAAAATTTCATTTCTTCATATTGCTTTTCTGTAATCGTAAGGCAACGTATAGAACCTCTTTCTGGTAAACTATTACTTAATCGTTTTAAATGTTTATTTGTCATATCAGTTCCATTACATAAACGAGAATATACTGAATATTGAACCATATCATATCCATCATTTAATAAAAATCTTCTAAATTGAGCATATACCTTTCTTTCCTTTTTCTTTACTACTGGCAAATCAAAAAACACAATTATTCTCATAAATTTCTTACTCATATTGGTGAATTTTTATAGGTAATATTTCTGGCAATTCAAGTTTTTTGTAATCGTTTTGATTTAGTGCAGTAGTATATGATGCTATCATTATATTAATAGCATTGTTGACGGATTGCAATTTTCCTTGTATTTTTACATCTACATTTAGAAGATTTACTAATTCTGCTCGAGTATATTTACTAAATTCTATTTCACTGTTAAGATTTTGTTTTACCCACAAATCTACAATCGGTCGAAATGGTTCTATAAAATCATCTGCTAAATTATAATTATTTAACTCACTCTTATGGTGAATTCCTATAGACGGTATATATCCATATGATACAATAGTTCTCGCAATTGCTCCTCTTATAATAGAATATCCATAGTTTAGAGCTGCATTATAAACATTATCATACTCTCTATTAAAATTTTTTCCAAATAATGATGTAAAATATCCTTTTGCAGCAATAGCTTCTTTGTTCTCAGTATCTCCAGAATTTACTTTTTGTGATAAATTTCTTAAGTGTTCTTCCATTAATGTTTTTCTACATAATTTTAAAACTTGCGCTTGGTTTAATATTTTTCTTATAATAATTTGCTGCCAACATCTTTTACGAAAACTTTCTGTAGAATTTAATTGTTGTTTAATAGCCTTTAATTCTCGACTATGGCGTGCTAATGGCATTAATATTCCGTTTGGTAAGTGTTTTTCATTGCAACTATACATTACTATCTTGTTTTCCGCCATAAGGCTGATTGCCTTTGACGATATACTAATTTGTGATGTTTCTAGTACAATAGATGAAATGTCTTCTAATGGTATATTCCATTCTTCATCTTGGGTAATTTGAAGTTGTCTGTTTTTTACAGACAATTTTGTCGGCTGTGTAATTATTACACTTCTCCAACTCATTTTCTATTTTACTCCTTCTCTTTTTTCTTTTTTTATTTTACTGATAATTCCTAGTACATCTACTTGATATTTTTCAAAAATCTCAAGCCCTTTAACTCCGATCCCTTCTATTTTTTTCTCTCCATTTACTGCTAAAGTATTAATTGCTCCAGTTCCTCTATGAGTACTTGTATAATATGCAAAAAATTCTTTCTCATCTTTCCTTTTTATTTTTACTAAGTCATTTGCATATAAACTAAATTTAAATTTGTAGTCTTTTGTCATTTCTATCCAGTTTTTTTCATCCTTGTGTGCCACGATTGCTTTATTAGGTAATTCTTTTTTTGCAAAATCAGACACATAGATTGGTACTAAATAATACTTATTATCTTTTACAAAAACATCTACTCTGACCATACTAGCATTTTCTGCGATGGAACCATTTTTCAATTTTACTCCTGTATTTCCCATTGATGGCACTTTAATGCTCCTTACAATAGGACTATTTCCCTTTTTGCTATGTTTACGGTATTCCTCTGAAAATGCTTTTTCAGCTTTAAAATTACATTCTCTCATTTTTTCGTATATATCATCATACATTGCTTTATCACTTAAATATAACTCTCGAAATTGTGGATTACTAATAATAGATTCTATTTCTTGTTTTGTAATACTATTTAATGCTTTCTTTACAACTGTATAGTTACATCCTCGTTCTATAAACTTCTTTGAACGCATTGTATCTTTATGTGCTCTTCCGGTTATTTTTCTTTCTGGCATTCTAGATATAAATATGGGTCTTATATTTTCTATATCAATATCATCATAATTTCTGAAATTTCCGTGTTTTAATGCATACAGTTCTCCATTATTATCTATATCTTCCATCCTTGCCTCTACCTCTTCTCTAAAGTAAGGCCAAGGCTCTTTTATTGTAATGTCTATACTATAATTATTTTGAACCTTTTCTACTATTCTATCAGCATATAATACTCTGTTTCTACTATAATCAGATACTTTTTTAATATTTTTATTTGTTGCACAAGCAATAACCACTGCATCTTGCGCATGATGTTTATCTGACTCCTCTCTATTCTTTTTTAATCCCCAATAGTGCCTTAAGATTGCCGTAGCTTGTCCATTTAAATTATATACCTTTCTTTTTAACTCACTGTCTGCAAATTGAAGATTGTTGGCAATATAATTATACATAAATTTTGCTATATACTTTGTATCATTTATATTTCTTTGAATCCATTCTTTTGATTTTTCCTCATTAAAATTTTTAATTAATAAATTTTCTCTTTTTCTTAGATTAAATTTATAAGTCAAGTTTACAAATTTTTCGAAAGTATGCCATCTTTTTTCATCTTCTCCAAAATACTCATATGGTGTTTTTTCTTTTTTTCTCTGATTTTCATCAGTTAACACTAATACTTTATTATTATAGCTATCATCAAAACATCTTGAAAACGGTATAATATGATCAACTTGTACATAATTTTCTTCATATAACCTTTCTGCAGGAATCGCTTTCATAGAATAAGCGCATTTTCCCTGTTGTTCTCTCCATAGTTTCATTTTAACAATATCAAATGGTTTTGGCTCAAAATTAAACATTTCTCTTATGTAGCTTCTTATATCTTCGTTATTTTTCATGTTATTATCTTGTTTTTTCTTAATAGCTTGTCTTTCTTCATATGACTTTGACAATTCTCTCGCTGTTTCAATATGAATCGCAATTGGAGAACCATATCTGTCAATAATAGCATTAATTACTTTTCTAGTTTGTGACACAGCTCTTAACACAATTGGATTTAGAATATTATCTTCTGCGCAGGATATTGGTGGTAATTTATATTGTAATTCGTTTTTACTTCCTTTAAATTCATATCCTACGTTTTCACAGGCTTTATCATAAGTAATTCCTTTTTCTAATTCTGGAATTATTTTTTTCATGGCCTTATATGATAAATGTCCAAATTTTGTGAAATTAATATTTAAAATTGATTCTATGATATTATCATCCAAATTACTATTTTTTAAATATTTCCTAATTGTTTCATCTGTTTTATTTCTAACTAATGCGTCTGCAATTATATTTTGTAATTCTGGATTTTGTTTAATTAATTCGAACTTTTCTTCATAACCTTTTTCCTTCAGCGCTAGTCTAATTTTATGCCATCCTTCTAATTTTATGAATTTTGCACTTTCTACTTGTTTAATTATTTCTTCTTGTAACAATTCTTCTTTCTTTTTATTGCTAACATAATAGCTTAACTCTACAAATCTTGCCTCATCTGGTAATTGCAACTTTTTTCGTATTTGCATATATTTAACTTCAGATTGTTTATACGCTAAATTCATAACTTCATTTTTTTGTTCTTGTACTAATGAAAACTTATTTCCATTAATATCTATTTTTAGATTATTTACCTTTTGCAATAACATAAATCTCTCAAATGTATAGCTATTCTTCGGTGCTCTATGCTCTTCTTTTTCAAAAGTACACTTTCCCAACATCTTTTCTAATAATTCTGGCGTTATATAGTCTTTCTGAAAAGTAACTATATTGATATATTCTTTCTCAAATTCTTTGGTAGCAAATTCATTACCATATTTTCTCTGTGCTTCAAATAAAATATTAATTTCATCTATTAACATACTTCTTAATACTGTATTATTATATTCTCCTGCTTTATTTCTTTTATTGTATACAAATTTTTCATCTTTATAGAACATCTCGCCTATTGTTCTGTATTCTTTTTCCTCTAGTATTCTTTTATTTTCCTGAGTTCCTTTACTTAATCTACCAACTTCTTTATCTTCTTCATCCACCTTTCTGTTAGATCGGTATCCTCTTCTCTTAGCAATACTAGTCAGTACTCTTGCCCACTCTTTTGGGTCTAATGCATTATCTAACGCAATTGCTCTTAATTCATACACATCTTTTGTATTTGGTGTAATAAGATATAAATCCATTAGTTCTTCTTTAGAAGTTAATTTATATTTTACAAATAATTCTTTTACTTTTTGCATCCTTGCGGCTCTTCTTCTTATTCTTCTTCTTGTTCCTCTTGCTTCTCTTCTTGCTAAATTAAGCGCTTTTCCATCTGCCTCTTCTGCTTTTTTAAATATTCTTACTCCTAAATCCTCAATTCTACTTTTATCATTATTAATAACAGCCCATCCAATTGATGCAATGCCAATATCTAGTCCAATTGTATATCTCATTATTAACCTCCTATTACAATTTTACATTTCAAATTTTACCATATTATGTAATATTTGTCAAAAATTGTAATATAAGAAGATACCCCATACATTATTGTATGGGGCTAACTTCGCACTCGTAGTTTATTATAGTAACCTACTAAGTTTTGATATGATATAATATGCATATATTTCTATATGCATATTTATATTACTTCTTTTTCTTCCATTTGTCAACCTATTAATACAAATTTTTCCAGTAAGTACTTTCGCCAAAATTACTAACTTTTGAAATAAAATCTTTTAGTATACAATTATAATCTTCTATGTATTAGAATAGGGTACTAGATAATTTCTAGTACTCTATTTTATTAAGTTCTATTACAGTTTTATACTGTTCTTGTGCATTTAAGCAAGTATCAATTAAATATGCTTTTTCTTTATTATTTTGATATTGATTTAATCCCCTATAATAAAAATTTATCATTGTATAGAATAATAAACGGTATTATATTATCCTTCAATCATTCTTTAAATGCAATTTTCTACCGATTCTTCCATTTCCATAAAAGAAAGTTTTTATTCTTGTTTGTGCTATTGTTTTCTAAAAAAGAAATATAAAATTCAGGTTATAAGCAATCGTTAATTACTTTTTATAGATCTACTAATTCCATGCAAACTGTCATGTATAGGTTCATCCATAATGTTTTGTTTTTTCCTGTTGCATTTGGATTATTTCCTAGTTCTCTACTCATGCTAATTGTATTAGAAACAAGTTCTGGTCCTATTTTTTCCATTATTTCTATTGGATCCTTTTTCCATTTATATATTTCCTGATTTGTTGTTAATAATGCTCTATATGCTCCTAGAATTGGATATATAAAACCATTTGGTGTTAAATAATCCATATCTTCATGATAAAATTTAGTTTTATAAGCTTCTTTTCCTTCTTTTTTCGTAACAACTCCTGTAATGGCTCCATATTTTTTATTTGATACTCCGTTACTATAATATTTTCTCATATTTTTTTCTAAGTGATCGTATAATTTAAAAATATCTGGAATAATGTTTTTCATTTTGACATAGGGATTTTCAGTTGAATCTCCAAACTCTCTATGTGTCGCTATATAATTTTTAATGCATTGGCCCTTTCCTGTATATGAAATGATAGGACTTTCGTTTTTGTTTGGATATTTATCAATATTAAACAAATTTAATATTGATATTATATCTGCCACATCAATATCTCCTTTTTCATTTTCTCTAAAATAAATATCTTTAGAATATGGCTCCTTTTCAATTGCTTGTTTTATAATATCAAACCTATCTTCTAGTTCTGCTATTGATTTATCTTGCACTTGAACCGATGTATTTCTTGCTGATGCTAATTTTTGAAACATTTCCTCAACACCTGTAAGTACTTCTAATTTAACAAATTGTTCCCCATAATCTAAATTCTCTTGTTCTTCTAAAATTATTTTGTAAGTATGTCCACCATCAATATCACCATGAACATCAAAGTCTTCAAATTCAATTGATACCAAATCATTCTTGTTATCATATTTAACTGATTTTGCCGATATTGTTAACCCCCTATTTAATAGATAAAAGTCTTGGTTTCTTTCATTGATTGTTTTTCTGATTTTTTTAGCAACTGCTGTCTTTAAATTTTGTTCCCTTGGATTTGTTTCCATTGGAATATCTTTTGGAATATCTTTTACATCACAAATCATAATATACATTTCTGGATTATCGGCTAAATTCTCAGAATTATAAAATGGATTTGGAATTTTTCTAAAAGATTTTGTTTTAATGTTTAAAACTTTCATGTTTTCCTCCTTTTTCACATACATGTGATTTTAACTCTGATACACAGTATCCACTGTCATCTTTTTGAATTTTATCATTAAATGCTCTTGATGTAAACGTCATATATGACGTATAATAGAAAATGGAGGCGAAAAATGAATATTAATCAAAAAGTTGGAGAAAATATAAGACTTTATAGAATAGAACAAGGATATAATCAAGACGATTTTGCTGAAGAATGTCAAATTAGTAGAGCTTACTATGGGCGAATTGAAAGAGGTGAACATAGTATAACATTAAATACGTGTGAAAGGATTTGTAAAACTCTTGGTATTTCAATAAAGGATTTATTTATAAACATTTGTTGAAAACAAATATGTATTCATGTGCCAATAGATAAAAATCTCTATTTACACTTTGACTCCAATAATCAGTTCTTTTACAGTTATGTTGCTCTTTTATAATTATTTCTTTTAACGTGAATCCTATTTTGATAAAAATATTCATGATATAAAATCCTAATGAAATAACATTTTTATTTTTTCTTACGTCTCCAATTAAAATTGCACAATATTTATTTTTCTTTAAAATTCTAAAACATTCTTTCGAAAATAATCTCATTTGAGCTAAAAATTCATTTAATTCTAATCTTGATAAATCTTCTTTAATATCTTTACTATATTTTATCATATTTGCATATGGTGGATGTGCAAATATGAAATCTATACAATTATTTGGCACTATTCCTTTTAAGTTGGTCGAATCTGCTCTTATTAGTTTTGGCTCATATAAATTATTACTTTTAAAACTTATTCTTTCTTTTGCTATTTTAAGAGCTTCTACATTTACATCTATTCCGTACTCCTTTTCTGTTTAGTAACTTCGCTTCTATCATTGTCGTCCCACTTCCGCAAAACGTATCTAATATAATATCTCCTTCTTGTGTATATTTTAAAATTAGATTTCTTGGAACTTGTGGTGGACAATTTCCTCTATAATCTCCTTTATGTGTTGCCCAATTTCCTCTTTCTTTAAAAGACCATATAGTAGTATCTTCTAGTTTAAATTGTTCTGGTTGATATTTCAAATTCGTTCCTCCTTCTAAAAAATATAAAGGGAACAACTAATAAAAGTTGTCCCCCAAAAACTTATTATGTTTTATATTCAGTTAAAATATGTTTTTATTACTTCTTCTAGCATTCCATTCTTTGCAAGGTAAAAATTCATTAGATAATTAATATTTCTAAATCCTTTTTGCAATTGATTCTTTGTCTTGTTATCCCAACATAGACCATCTGTTATCAATACAAACCCCATTTTTACTTTTTCTAGATCATGTTGTCTATTAATATAACTATCAATTATTTCTTCTGGCTTCGATCCCCCTCTAAAAAAATAATCTACTTCTATGTTTAAAACTTTTTCATTTTTTATTAATATAAAGTCAGCTTTTCTATTGGCAATATCTTCTGATATTTGTATGCCTTGTTTTTCTAATGTATTAAATTTCTTTTGAGAAATTAGTTTTATATTATACTTTTCACATATCTTACTTATAATTGGCTCACAGGCATATTCAAATGCTTTTCCTCCACGATTTTTTCTACCATTTGTATCGATTCCAACTAATACTCCTATAACATAATCAATAAAACTTTTTTCTATCATATTAATACATAAATTTTTTAATCCCATTCTTTCAAAAAAGTAATAATAATTTTCTATTTCTTGAGCTGTTAGTCCACTTTTTAGATGCTTCATATCAAAACTAAATTTTACATTTTCTCCGCTTGCTATATCATCATTCGCAATTAAAAGTTCATATCTACCTTTCCATGCGTTTTCTCTCTCTTTTTTAGATAAAGCAAACAATAATGGAAATGTCGCTATAAATGTAGGAAGCTTTTTAGCTAATTCAATAAATTGTTCTTTAATATTCTCTTTTCTTATTAGTACATCCATAGCGTTCAACTCTATTTCGAATTGTTTATAATCCATTACATTGTTCCAATCTACAAAAAAGTTAAATCCTCTATTAGTTACTAATAAATTATTTACAAATATTTCTGATAACTCCT
>CATLHF010000006.1 GCA_949948835.1 uncultured Clostridia bacterium
TGTTCCAACTGGTAAATGTATATCCCTCACGAGTAAATTCATTTGTTGAAACTTTTACAGTTTCGTAAACTTTCCCATTTGTGTCTTCCATTGTTCCAGTTCCACCATTTGCTTTGTAGGTTAAAACGTCATCGTCTGCTTCCCACTGTGCGTACAGAGTGTCTGTTTCCGGCGTTAACGTATAGTCGCTACCTTCTTCATAACTATCTCCTGTTCCGTTTGCTTTGGTGTTCCAACCAGTAAATGTATAACCTGAACGAGTAAACTCGTTTTTAGAAACCTTAATGGTCTCAAAAACTTTACCGTTTGTGTCTTCCATTGTTCCGGTCCCACCATTTGCTTTGTAGGTTAAAACGTCATCGTTTACTTCCCACTGTGCGTACAAAGTGTCTGTTTCAGGTGTTAACGTATAGTCGCTACCTTCTTCATAACTATCTCCTGTTCCGTTTGCTTTGGTGTTCCAACTGGTAAATGTATAACCCAAACGAATAAATTGGTTTTTAGAAACTTTTACAGTTTCATCAACTTTACCGTTTGTGTCTTCCATTGTTCCAGTTCCACCATTTGCTTTGTAGGTTAAAACGTCATCGTCTGCTTCCCACTGTGCGTACAGAGTGTCAGTTTCCGGTGTTAACGTATAGTCGCTACCTTCTTTATAACTATCTCCTGTGCCATCTGCTTTAGTGTTCCAACCAGTAAATGTATAACCCAAACGAATAAATTCGTTTTCTGAAACCTTAACAGTTTCATCAACTTTCCCGTCTGTGTCTTCCATTGTTCCAGTTCCACCATTTGCTTTGTAGGTTAAAACATCGTTGTTTGCTTCCCACTGTGCGTACAGAGTGTCAGTTTCCGGCGTCAACTTATAGTCGCTACCTTCTTCATAACTATCTCCTGTGCCATCTGCTTTGGTGTTCCAACCAGTAAATGTATAACCCAAACGAATAAATTTATTTTCTGAAACTTTTATAGTTTCGTAAACTTTACCGTCTGTGTCTTCCATTGTTCCAGTTCCACCATTTGCTTTGTAGGTTAAAACGTCATCTACACCTCGCCACTGTGCATACAATATTGCTGCCTTGCCATCTGTATTGTTTATTGCAATGACTTCTCTAGGATAGAACGATTCGCCAGAACCATCCGCCTCCGTATTCCATTTTACAAATTCATAATAAGGCTTAGCTACAAAATTCACATCTGCATCACTCGGACTCTTTGTAAATGTGATATCGTTATTCATAGGTGCTGCTTCAAATGTAACTACCTTGCCATTATGTCCATTTGGATCATAGGTTATAGTTACTATTTTAGAGCCATCCTCATATTGTGCAACTAACGTAATTACACCATTTTCATCAGCATCATCCTCGTTAATGGCAAACGTCCCTGTTTTGTAGAGCTTGCTGTTATTACCGATCTTCCAACCAATGAACTTCTTACTTATATCAGTAATAGTTGGTACTCCAACAATAATAGCTCTTGCTCCATCTAAGTAATTGTTCAAATCCTGCTTAGTGAAACTACCGAACTCTCCTGCATCATACTTTACAGTATATGTTTTTTCGTTCATCCAAGTAGCTATAAGTTCTGTGTCTTCATAAATCTTACTGTGGAAATCAAATACTGTTCCAGTAGATGTCTTCCACCCCACAAATCTATAACCATCTTTTTCAGGATCTGCTGGACGTTCAACGGTATCACCAGACATAACAATTACAGAATCTTTTGGTTCTCCGTTGTAATAATTGAAAGTTACTTTGTATCTTGCTGTTGCATCTTCCCATTTTGCATAAAGCATTAAGTCCGTTTTAGGCATGCGTGCTGTACTAAAATCGACGCTTTCACCCTCAGATGTAGTCCACCCTTTAAATATATATGTTTTTCCGTCCGCCTCTTTTAATGTTTCGTCAATCACATATCCTTCGGGCTCATAATCAGCTAACTTCTCTTCATATTTGAGAGCATAACTCTTTAAACTACTATCATCAAACTTGAGTTTATTAGAATCTCTCATATAATAAAAATTATATTCTACATTTGGTTGCAGTGTTGTAACTAGCTGACCATTAATATATGCAAGTTGATTAACTGCTCCTGTTTCTCTATTCTTTACAAGTTTAATTACAGCCTGCCCATTAGAATTAAAATTCATCTTCATGGTAGTAGTTGTAGAAAAAGTTGTAGCTACATTTCTTAAATAGTACTTGATGCCTCCTTCTTCAATTATTTCTGCTCCTTCAGGTGTTGTTTCATCGTCTAAATATTCTAAATAGACATAATAGGTATATTTATTATTTGATGAAATTGTATACCTTTTAAAAATCACTTCTTTAGAATTGTTTTTATATGGTAATAAATTGGTCCTGTATAGAGAAGCAGAAGTTACAGTAAAATTAAAAGTATTATTATTTAATATATCCATATCTGAAGTTTTGTTTGAGCTTATATTAGCTCTTATCCATCCTCCTGAACCTTCATCTATAGAGCCTCCATATGTCTTCATTTTGTCCCGATATTTACTTATAATGTTTTCGCCATATTTTATGTCTGATAAAGTAAAATATTTTACTGTCTGATTACTATTCCAAAATGCTATGGTGAATCTATGTCTTGAAAAATACACATTATAAGTTGTTGTACCATCTCCTTTTACAATACATTCTTCTGCATTTGTTTTTTTGGTATCAATATCAAAACAAGCTATATCTTTCTCTTTTACAACGATATTACTAAACATACTGGCTGTAAGCTTTGTTCCTGCTGATGCTGTTCTATCAAGTATTTGGTTTACTGTATATTCATTATTATCTTTATTTTCTGTCCATACCACTACTCGATATTTTACTACATCTGCTTTCCAACCTGCATAGATAGTAGTTGCCTCAGTAACACTTTTTGAGAAATCAAATTTGGTAGTAAGTGTATTAGATGTATACCACCCTAAAAAAGTGTAACCTACACGCTCAGGTGCTTCAGGTTCTTTTACTGTTTCATTTTGCATTATGAACACTGGCTCAGTATAAGAACCACCATTAGTATTAAACCGAACCCAAATACCCTCTTTGAATATTGGAAGCAGTTCTACATCTTTTCCTGATACAGTTACTTTTTCTACCTTTTCCTTACTCTCATCTTCTGCATTGTACCATCCGTCAAACATATGGATGTCATCGTTGACAAGGATTTGGTCTTTAGTAGAAACTGTTTCACCATCTTTTACAGTTATAATCTGAAGAATAGAAGATTTATCATCACTTGTATAGAAAGTTACTTTAAAAAAGTCTTCAAAGTGTGCATCTACATAGATGTACTTATCTTCACCTTCTTCAACTGTAATGACATTACCAAATGTCATATCTTCTGTTTCACCTCTAATACGCCATCCAGTAAATTCTTTGTTTTCACCTAATTCAGGCACAGAAGGCTCTAGTAATGTATCCCCGTTTTTGATGATTTGTGTATCTACATGAGTATTTCCCACATAGAACATGTAAAAGTATCTTGCTTCCTTTTTTACTTCTTCATCCTGATACTCTGAACCAATAATAGCATACACAGAAAAACAACTTGCATCAAGCGAAGCACTATTTGCGCTTGCATCTGCTACGATTTCTGCATCGCTACCATCAAAATGGACAACCTTATGGTTGTCGCCTTCTACGGTTCTTTCTGCTCTCATATTCACTCGTACCGAACCATCCTCAGGCTGAATTTCTACGCCGTCACATACAAAGCTAATGTCCACTGCTATAACATCAACAACCTCTTCGGAATCGTCCGTAAGGTTGTTTGCAGCTTCTTTTATCTGCTCGGTAACATATGAAGATACAGATGAAACTATCATTTCTGTTCCTTCAGGAAAAACGCCTTCATCTACACTTGCTTCTACTGTAACAAAAGAAATGCATTTTGGTCCAAAACTTTGAGCTGGATATGAAGATTCTTCTTCCGATTTCTCTTCCGATTCCTCCTCAGATTCTTCTTCAGACTTCTCTTCCGATTCCTCCTCAGATTCTTCTTCAGACTTCTCTTCCGATTCCTCCTCAGACTCCTCTTCAGACTCCTCTTCAGATTCCTCTTCCGATTCTTCCCCAGATTCCTCTTCAGACTCCTCTTCCGATTCTTCCCCAGATTCCTCTTCAGACTCCTCTTCCGATTCTTCCTCAGATTCCTCTTCAGACTCCTCTTCCGATTCTTCCTCAGATTCCTCTTCAGACTCCTCTTCCGATTCTTCCTCAGATTCCTCTTCAGACTCCTCTTCCGATTCTTCCCCAGATTCTTCTTCAGATTCTACTGCATCTGAAAAAGTATCTTCTGTTAAAACCTCAAGTTCTTCTGCAAAACTTACATGTGGCATCGAAATGATGTTAGTAACAACCATCGACGCTGTCAGTACAATTGTTAACAATTGCCTACTAATCCGTTTCTTTTTCTCCATTATTTTTTCCTCCTTATAAAGTAAAAGAATTATAAAATTTTCAATGTACTTAACTAATAAAAATAATTCCTATTAGTTAAAAAATACTTTATGTTAATATTTTATCATAATTGATAGTATAAATCAAGTTAACTATAGATTTACTATAATTATAGTATGTGTCTGAATTCTTTATGAATATCAGCTTTCATTATGAAACATATTTACCTTCAAATAAAGAAAAAATATGGTTAGAAAAATTAAAAACTTATATAAATAAGTTTTTTAAAACAAGTTTATGATATAAAAAATAGATTCATATCTCAAGCATCACATAAGAACCGATAAACACTGTTAAATACGATATATTATAGTGTCACCGAAAAGATGCGAGTTAGAACCTATTTTTGTATATTATAAACTTGGTATTTTCACTCATTACATTTATTTATATAAAAAACTAATACTTTCTTTCTACTCATTATATCACTATTTTTATGCACTCTTTAATTCTAGTCTTAATTTATCAGCTATCATTGCGATAAACTCTGAATTTGTTGGCTTTCCTTTTGCCGCAGATACAGTATAGCCAAAAATACTTTCTACAGCTTCTTGTTGACCTCTACCCCATGCAACTTCAATCGCATGGCGAATTGCTCTTTCTACTCTTGACGGAGTAGTACGGAATTTCTCTGCAATTTCTGGATATAATTGTTTTGTAATTTGATTAATTACATCTATGTCATTTACTACTAGTATTATAGCTTCTCTTAAGTATTGGTATCCTTTTATGTGCGCAGGAACTCCTACTTCATGAATGACATTAGTTACTAATGCTTCTAAATTTTCTTCACTCTTTTTATTTGCTTCTGGTATTTCAATATATGGTGCTTTTATTTCTCTTGAAACCATTGTTACATTTTTAAATTGGGATGGTTGGTAATTTCTTAGATCTTTAATTCGTTTTAATAGTAGTTTTATATCAAATGGTTTTACTACATAATATTCTGCTCCTAAATCGATTGCTCTTTGTGTAATTTTATCTTGTCCTACGGCTGATAGCATAATACAAACAGGTGGCTTTCTCAAATTTGTACTTTGAACTTTTTCTAACACTCCTATTCCATCTAAGTGTGGCATAATTACATCTAGTAAAACAATGTCTGGTTGTGTGGAACAAATCATATCATATGCTTCATTTCCATCACGCGCCATTGCTATAACCTCCATATCTTCTTCTCGTTCAACATATCCTGCCAAATTGTTAGCAAATTCACTATTATCATCTGCTATTAATACTGTAATCTTTTCTTTCACTTTAATTCCTCCTAATAATTTAAAAATTGTAAAAATTTTACATTCCGAATTATATTATTTATTAAAATGAATTGCAATACTTTTCTGGAAATTTTTTCAAATTTCTTTGAATACTATTGATATGTCAATGTTTATTTATATGTATTTTTCTTCCATTTTGTCTATTTTTGTCACTTTAAGATTAAAACTGTCAATTTCATTTTTCATTTTTTCGAGTTTTTCATTGCTAATTTCTATCCAAAAAATAACATTATCTGAATACTCTTCTTTTATGATAGAAATCTCATGTTTTCTACAATAATATTTGAAATTTTCTACTTCACTATATTCTACTATCAGTTTTACTTCTTTTCCGATTTGTTTTAAAATGAGCTCTGCATTTTCTATTGCTAGTTTTGTTGCTCCTGCATATGCTCTTACTAGTCCTCCTGTTCCAAGTAAAATACCGCCAAAATATCTGGTTACCACAATTAACACATTACAAAGTGATTTTCCTCTAAGTAATTCTAGCATTGGTAGACCGGCCGTTCCGAGAAGGTTCTCCGTCGTCACTACATCGTTCTAGCTTTTTTCCCTCTTCATCAAAGGTAATATATGCAAAGCAATGATGTTTAGCATCATAATACTTCTTTTTGATTTCTGTTATTCTTTTCTCTGCTTCTTCTTTACTGTTAATATATATTAGATCAGCAATAAATTTGGATTTCTTTTCTATTAATTCTTCTGTTATATTTTCTTTAATTGTATAAAACATGATTGCTCCCTTTCTTATTATGAATTCCTTCCTGCTGTGTATCCTGTTGAATAAGCAATTTGTAGATTAAAGCCTCCTGTATAGGCATCTACATCTAAAATCTCTCCTGCAAAGTATAGTCCCTTTATTATTTTAGATTCCATAGTAGAGGAATTTACTTCTTTTATATCAACTCCACCTGCTGTTATAATTGCCTCTTCAATATCTCCAAAATTTTTAATAGTAAGAGTAAATTTTTTTAGTAATTGAACTAGCGTATGTCTTTCTTCTTTTGTAACTTCATTTACTCTTTTTTCTTCTGGAATGTTAGATAACCTAATAACTGGTTCTATCATTTTCTTTGGTAACAATTCATCTAAACTATTCTTAAATTGCTTATTTTTAAATTCAGTAAAATCTTTTATCATTCTTCTGTCTAATACTTCTTCTGATAATGCTGGTTTTAAATCTATTTGTAGTACTATTTTATCTTCTTGTAAGAGTCTATCAATTTGTTTTAATCTTAATAAATGTGCAGATGCACTTAATATGGTTGGCCCTGATATTCCAAGTTTCGTAAATACCATTTCTCCAAAATCTTCATAGATTACTTTTTTATTTTCGCAATTTACAAATTTAATTTCTACATTTCGCAAGCTAAGTCCTTCTAGGCTCTGGCATAATTTCTTTTCTTTGCAAATAAGTGGTACTAACGATGGCTTAATTTCAGTAATATGATGTCCTAGTTTTTTTGCTAATATATACCCATCACCTGTTGAACCAGTTTTCGAGTAGCTTTTTCCTCCTGTTGCTACAATCACTTTACCAGCTGTTATAAACTCCATATTATTGGTTTTTGTATTTTTGTAAGTCATACCAATAACATTTTCGTTCTCTGTTTTAATATCAACAACTTCTGCATTTGTTCTTATTTCTACTTTACATTGTTTTAGTTCTTTTAGTAACGCGTTTAAAACATCAAGTGAACGGTCTGATTCTGGAAAAATACGATTTCCCCTTTCATTTTTTACTTTCACTCCATGTTTTTTTAGTATTTCGATAATATCAAGATTTGTAAAATTAGAAAATGCACTATATAAAAACCTACCATTACCAGGTACATTAGAAATAAACTCAGATATGTCTAAATTACTTGTAATGTTGCATCTGCCTTTTCCAGTAATTAATAGCTTCTTCCCGCATTTTTCCATTTTTTCTAAAATGATAACTTCATTGTTTTGTTTACTTGCACTAATTGCTGCAAGCATTCCTGCTGGCCCTCCACCAATGACTACTACTTTCATCACTTAATTTCCTCACTTTTATTTGTTTTCATGTTTCATGCTAATCTATATTTTTTTCAATATCCTTCATAATTTCATCTAGTACTTTATCTCTATTTTTAGCTGTATCATAAAATTTTAATCCATATATTTTACATTCTTCTTTTATTGCTTTTGCTTTTTCAATTGACCTCTCACAATATTTTAAACGTTCTTCATCGTTCATCTCATTTGTCCAATCTTTATCCGTATCATTATCTTTCATATTTTTAGCCATTTCTTCTGGAGTAATATCAACTTGTGCCAAACAATATATTAGATTGTTTCGATTATCATATAATTCTTTACAATCTTTTACATGCATTTCACAGCCTTCCATTACATAACCATATTTATTTCTTGGCTGTCTTGAATTTCTTTCTAAGTATGTTTTACAAAATAACTGAAATTCTTTGCTGTTTATTGCTGTATACGATTTAATGTTTAATTCGGGAAACACATCTTTAAAACTACCTCTAATCGTATCTGTTCTTATTATTTGATAATGATATTTATCTACTATCCTATTTGCTAAAGTAGATTTACCTGCTCTTGGTCTTCCTATTATTATAATATTTTTCATATATTGTTACCTCTATTTTTCCATATTACTAATTGCTTTTAATACTCCTAATTTTCCATATTCATAGGTAAGTCCACCTTGCATAAATGCGACATATGGGGGACGTATTGGTGCATCACAAGAAAGTTCTATTGATGAACCTTGTGTAAAAGCTCCTGCTGCCATAATTACTTGGTCCATATATCCTGGCATGTCCCATGGTTCTGGAATAGAATTCGAATCTACTGGTGAACCCATTTGAATTCCTTGGCAGTATTTGATTAAATCTTCTTTGTTGCCAAATTCAATGGTTTGTACAATATCTGCTCTTTTCTCATTATATTTTGGTGATGGGTTGTATCCTAGTTTTTCTAACATTCTGCTTGCAAGCACAGCAGTTTTTAAACTACTTGCTACGACACTTGGTGCAAAAAATAGTCCTTGTAAAATTTGTTTATTCATTCCTAAGGTTGGTCCTACTTCCTTTCCAAGCCCTGGTGAAGTTAATCTTTCAGCTGCAAGTTCTACTAAATCTTTTCTTCCTGCTATGTATGCTCCATTTGGTGCAATTCCTCCACCTAAGTTTTTAATTAAAGACCCTACCATTACATCTGCTCCTACTTGCAATGGTTCTTTTGTTCCTACAAATTCACAGTAACAATTGTCTATCATAATAATAATGTTAGAATCAATTTCTTTAATGACTTTAATAACTTCTTCTAATTTGTCTATTGTTATACTACTTCTTAAGCTGTATCCTCTTGAACGTTGTATTTCAATTAATTTTATATTTCCTTTGCTTACTCTTTCTTTAATCGTCGCTATATCAAATTCATCCTTTACTAAATCAATTTGCTCATACTTAACACCAAATGCTTTTAAGGAACTTGCATTTTCTTCTATTCCTATCACAGAATCCAAGGTATCATATGGTTTACCAGATACACTAAGCATCGTATCTCCTGGCCTTAAAAATGCAAATAATGCAACCGTTAATGCATGTGTTCCTGAAATGAATTGTCCACGAACTAAACTATCTTCCGCTCCAAGTACTTTAGCAAATATCTTCTCTATTGCGTCTCTTCCAACATCACCATATCCATATCCAGTTGTACTGTTAAAATGCATGTCAGAAATATGATTTTCCTGAAAAGCTTGTAATACCTTTAAACTATTTTTCTCACATGTTTTATCAATTTCTTCGAAAATAGGTCTAATTTCTTTTTCTACTTCATTTGCTAAGCCAATAATATTTTCTTTTACTCCAAATTCTTGATACATCTTTTATTCTCCTTTAATTTTATTTTATCAAGGCACGGAAACGTTTAGCCGTGCCTTCATCTTATTCTTCTATTTCCTTTGTATAATAACATTCTCCATAACCATAATACACTTTGTGATATGGCCCAATATGTTGTGGTTGTTTTGTATTACTAATTTGTACATCTTCTATTTTGTTTCCTTGTACATCAAAGTACTCTATTTTATCTTGTGAAGCTACTTCAATGTGATCTTCATAACTATATACTGATACCTTTTTATTAGTATAAACTTTTTCTAATTTGCTTGAATATAATTCTGTTATATCTTGTTTCAAAATCTTAGCTTCAACCATATTAGAGTTATCCACTTTTTGTAAAACTTCATATTTAAATTCTACTACAATGTCTCCCATTTTGTTGATAATTCCTAAATTGCCATTGTCATTTGATGCAATAAAGTAATCTTCATATACATACTCTAAATATTGATATGTATTTTCTAATACAGTCTGTCCTTCCCTATCAATAATGCCATATCTTCCTTGTTTATCAATGGTAATAAAATAATTTTCGTTATTTGTTTTTAATATAGATTCATATTTTGTATTTTCTTGTTTTTCGCCTTTTGCATTAAAATACGTAATGGCACCATCAAAGGCAACGGTTTCAAGATAAATTCCATTCATATTAATTTGTTCATATTCTACTGGAATTATTAGTTTACCATCGATACTAGCAATTCCTATTTTAGAACTTCTTTCTAGCATAAATACTTCATTATAATCATCATACTCTATATTTTGGTAAGCAAAATTAATAATTGCTTTTCTATTTTTAATAACACCTGCTTGTCCATTTTTTCTTGCTATTATATAAACAGCATCACTATCTTCTCGTTCTAGCACACGTGAAATGGAATCATACTTAACTTCTAATACTTGTTTTCTCTTTGAATTAACATAGCCATATTGATATCCTTCGCCGTGTTTTTACTGATACAATATAACCAGATAATCCATATTTTTCTTCTTTTGTATAATAACCATCTGCTATTATAGCATCATATTGTGGTCTAATAATGATTGCCCCTTTTTGATTGATAACTCCATATTTTCCGTCTTTTTTTACAAGTAATTCTCCCTCTTTATTTTCTAAACTTTCAATTTCTTCATAAATTGGTTTGGTAATTTGTTTTCCTTCATAATTAATTAATCCATATTTTCCATCTTTTTTGTAAGATAGTACTCTTTTTTCATATGGAATATTACTAATCGTTCCTTTTGTATCAATTTCATTTACATGTTCATATTCTGAAAATAATAGGTCTTTTTTATCATTTTGTATGATTACGCTTTGTCCATCATCACATATAAATACTGCTTTCTCTGGATTTGGTATTTTTATATTATCATAAGTCGGTTCTATTAATAGGTTTCCATTTGCATCGATTACACCCATTCTTCCATTTTCATAAATTGGATAATAGTAAAAGTTAGAAACCTCTTCTACTTCATATTTTTTACTATCATTATCAATATAAATATAAATTCCCAGCAAAATCATTACCATTATTACGATAATGGTAATGATTCTTATCTTTGTTTTATGATGATTGATTAATTCTATTATTTTCTCCATTTTATTCTTCTTCCTCTTCTTTCGTTTCTTCTATATTACGATTTTTACATGCTTTTACTTTTAAAATTCTCTTATCTTCATATTCTTCAATCTTGTAAGTTACTTCCTCTGTTTCAATTACTGGTTTTTCTTTATCTTCTGGAATCCTTCCTAGCATATCTTGTAAATATCCAGATAGTGTCTCATAATCCCCTTCTGGAACTTGAACATCTAAAATTTTCTTTAAGTCGTTAATGGTAACATTACCACTAATTAAATACGTATTGTCGTCAACGGTCTCATATTCTTTTTCGATTTCATCATATTCATCAAAAATATCACCAACTAACTCTTCTAAGATGTCTTCCATTGTAACAAGTCCTGCTGTTCCACCATATTCATCTAAAACAATGGCCATTTGATTATGTTTCTTTTGAAGTTCTTTAAATACTTCATTAATTGGTTTTGACTGTGCCACAAAATAGGCTGGATGTATGATTGTTTTTAATTTTATACTTTTTTTACTTTTTGCATATTTTAATAAATCTTTTAAATATAAAATACCTTTTATTTCATCTACAGTTCCTTCATAAACTGGAATCCTACTGTATTTATATTCATCTAATTCTTCCATTAGCTCATTTAAGCTTTGATTGATATCAATTGCATAAATATCAGTTCGATGCGTCATAATTTCAGACACGGTAATATCATTAAATTCAAATACATTATTAATTAAGTTTTTCTCTTCTTCCTCAATAGAACCTTTTTCTTCGCCTTCATCTACCATCATTTTAATTTCTTCTTCTGTTACAATTTCTTCATCTTTTTCGGATACACCAAATATTTTTGAAATAACATTGGTACAAAATGTTAGTAATTTCACAAAAGGAATTGTTATAATATAAATGCCACGAATGACACGAATCGTTGCATATGCAATTTTTTCATAATGTTTCATTGCCAAACGTTTTGGTATCAGTTCTCCAAATACTAAAGTAAAAAAGGATAATATAATGGTAATAACAACAATTGATATACTTTGCCATACACCTATACTAACCGCTGGAATCCATTGATTTAAAATAGGTGCCAGTTTACTTGCAAACGCATCTGATGCAAAAGCACTTGACAAAAACCCTGCTAGTGTAATTCCAATTTGTATAGTTGCTAAGAACCCACTTGGATTTTCTAACATCTTTAAAATTTGTTTTGCTTTTTTGTTTCCTTGTTTTGCTTGTTTTGCAATTCTTGCATCATTTAAAGAAATGAATGCAATCTCACTTGCTGCAAAATATCCATTTACTAAAATTAGTATCAATAATACAATTAATTGAGAAATCATTTTAATCTATTTTCCTTTCATCACTCATGAAAACATTATATATTTAAAATCCTATACATGTCAATCATTTTAACTTATTTTGCTTACTTGCTACTGGCAAAATCGGAGCAGTTGTTTTACCATACATTAACATATCAATATGATTCATATAATCACTTCTTGTCATAGCTAAATTGATGTTTTCTCCTTCTAAAATTCTGTCTTGTTTATTAAATTCATCTATCCAATTTTTATATACATTTTCTCTATTCAAATTTTGTATATTTCTTCTATTGATAGTATTTATAAAATGGTTCACATTATTCAAGTTTGTTTCATTTATTTCATTTATAATCTCTTTATTTATATTCATTGTGTGGATATTGGTTACTTCTTTTTGATTTATTTCTTGAATATGTTTCGTTTCTTCTGTTGTGTGAATTTCTTTTTGTTTTGTTATACTTGTTTCATAATATTTAGGCGTATTTATTACATTAATATCAATCTCCTTACTATCTTGTATGTCAATTTCGATTAATGCTTTGTTTATTTCATATTCACCTTGTACGTTTTTTTGTTTCAAGTAATATTTTCCTTTATCTAGACCAATTTGTATGTTTCCTAAATTATCTGTTTGTAAATTTTCTTTTATCGTATGATATTGCAAATCCAAAATATCAAAACTACTTCCCACTATAGCATTATAATTTTCATCTCTGTTTTTTATCTTAACTTGAGCATCTGTTACATTAATTTTAAATTGTTTATCTTTTTTTGTTCTTCCTACTTCTACCATAACATATTGTCTTTCTGCGCTGTCTTTTGAGCTACATATTTGTACATAAGGACATATAATATCTACTTCTATTTTGATAGAGATTGGCTTTTGGCTATCTTTTGGAACTACTACTCTAAATTTTGTTCCATTTCTGTATACAATACGTGCATTTGCTTCTATAATTTTTACTCCATAACCAGGCACCTCATGGCAACAAATTATATCATATTCCTTTCCTTTTTCTGTATCGGATAATGAGTTCCAATCTGTCATTTCTAGTAAAGTAATTTCTTCTTTTTTTGGAGTTCTCAATATCTTTTTTACCGCATTAATAATTCTTTGCCCCGCTTCATTTTCAGCTATATATTTATCTACATCTTTATTTTCCAATTTGCAATATATTGCTTCTTGTGTTGCAAAATATGCTTCTTTCCAATTTATACATCCTAAAGTACTCTCCATTTGCATAGGATAACCATTTTCTAATATATGATTAATCTCTTCATTTACATATTGTGTACCATTCGTCACTGTTTCATTATCGGAATCATCATATTTACCTAATGCATATATTAAATTTCCATTCAATGATCGTATTTTACCATCTGCTTTCCCCTCATTTAAATAATGATATGGTGCTTCTAGTTCTTCTAATATATACATATTACTATTTTCTTCAATTGTTGTAATCGCACTACATTTTGTTGCAATTAAACTAAATAGCATAACAATCACGATACTTCTTTTTATTTTATTCATATTTTACCTCCTATATTAATATATTTATTCAATTTCTACTGCTTGAACACATCTTCTGCTTTGGGGCTTTTCTAAGATTCCTGTAATTAGTGTTAATACATCATTATCTGTATTACTTAAATGTGACCAGTCGGTTTCTTCAATTTCAATATTTTTTGTTACTTTATATTCTTTTCTGTTTTCTCCTAATATATAAATAATGACATCTCCTTCTTCCAATTCTACTAATCTTTCAAAATAATTTTCCTTATATCCTGCACTTGCCGCAATCAGTCCCACATTTCCATTTATAACTGGCGTTTCTTGAAAATGTCCAATATAATTGTTAATAACTTCTCCGTTTGTCCCTTCTTGTATATTAGCAGAAACATTAATTTTAGGAATCACTAGTTTCCACTCTTCTGTTTTTGTATTTTGGTCTTGTTTTTCTATTTTTGTTTCTCTTGCGTTAATCGCTACTACATTATTGTGTCTTAAATGAAATATCATCATAACGGTTAATATATTGATTTGTACAAATATAAGAATGACAATAATAAGTAGCACTAAATTAATACATCTTTTACTACAACAATTCATGCATTTACTCACTCTCCTACTATTCAATTTTAGTTTGTTTGGATTTTTCTTTTTTGACTTTAATTTTTTTAGAAAAATTTTTGATTAGTTCGAACTTTAAATTTTTTCTATGAATTAACAATTTTATTGTAACCGATTTTTCTTCATTTGTAAAGAACTTTTCATTGACAAAAACCGTCAAAATTCGACTCTTGACGGTTCTCTATATTTGTTTTGGGTATTTCACCTTTTATGATAAGTTTTTTAATTTCCTCCTAACGCTTTGTTTTCTATTTTCTAATATTATTTTCTATTCTATTTCTATGTCATTAAATTTTATCTCATTCCTCCTTTCTTTTTTGTTATCTTATCTTTTTTCTATGTCTTCTTTGTGAATACTTAGTAAAAAATATGCGTCATTGGCGTTTGTTACCCCAATAACGCATATTCTTTAGTCTACTTTATATCTTGTTTTCTTTCTGATAGTTTTAATTTTTCTTTTATATTGTTTTTGATAATCACAAATAAAGCTTCTATTGTTTGTGTCATCATCTTTTTACTTTCTTCATCCATATTTTTATAAGTACAAATCAAAACTCTTGCATTTTTTACCCAGTTTTCTTTCATCTTGGCTAATGTATCAGCATCGGTTGCTTGTAATATTTCAAATACATGATTAATAAATTCTCCTCTTTGCTCTTTTGATACTTCATTTAACCATTCTTTAATAGTTTTATCCATAAACTTACTACCATCATCAACCTCATCTAAATGAATGAATTTTTCACCTTGTAGTTGCCATGTATAAACATCATGTTGCATCACTCCATTTTGTGCACTTTGTACAACTGTATAATTTTCTTCATGATATAGTAATCTTCCTATAATGGATGTTTGAGGTACATATGTATGTACTTTTGGTAACATATTTTGATATTCTGTACTTGCAATTACTACTTCGTGAAATCCAGGTCCATCGTTGTTATATACATTTATAATTCTGTTCTTAATTTCTTCGTTACAAAAGCTTGCCGCATAAACTGCCATATTTCCACCTTTGGAATGTCCACCAACTCGAAGTAATTTAGGATATTTACTTGCAACTTCATTTAAATACACTACTGCATCTACTTGTGATGGAACTTGCTCTCGAAAACTCATATTAAAGTCTTCTTTCCAGCCAATTAATGTATTATCTGTTCCACGAAATGATACATAAATGGTATCATCTGGTAAAAAAATAGTAATTGCTGAAAACTGCTTTTCTTCTATAACATTAATTTTGTTTATATAATTTGTAATTTTCATTTTAGAAAATCGGTTACTTTTTGCCA
Source organism: uncultured Clostridia bacterium (assembly GCA_949948835.1). Classification (GTDB taxonomy): domain Bacteria; phylum Bacillota; class Clostridia; order TANB77; family CAG-508; genus RGIG8482. The sequence goes on from CATLHF010000006.1 coordinate 15,984, forward strand.
TGGCAGGAAATAAATCAGCATCTTCTTTTTGCAAGATTTTTTCTTTTGTTACATCTAAATTCTCAAATCTTTTTCCAGCCTCTTCAATTGTTATTGTTTCATTTTCTTTTATAATATTGTCAAATGGAAAATAAGAAAAGCGAGCCAAAATCAAATTATCAATCTCATTAAATTCTGCTTGATTAAGACTTAAATCCCCTCTCCAATCTAAATAATCAAAAATATTTGCCATCTTTATTTCTTCCTTTATTTTTCTGTTCTATTTCCAATAATATTTACCATTTTCATCTCGGTAACAATCTAACTTTAAATAATTTTCTTTTCTTTCATAAAAAAACTTTTGAGCCATTACTTTATCACTTTCCACAATGTTTTGTGAATTCATTAGCTCTTCCTTTGAAAACCATCGATATTCAAATTCTGGGTTTGTTACTTCTTGCATGTCATTCATTAGCATTTCACAACAATATAACATTGTCGTAGCCTCTTTATCATGCATTATCTCAGTTGCTGTTCCTATCAATTGATTAAATTTCAAATCAAGTCCCAATTCTTCTTTAATTTCTCTTTCAATCGCTTTATCTAAATGTTCACTTTCTTCTACCTTTCCCCCTGGAAGAGCAAAAAGACCTATAAAATCTCCTCTTTCTCTTTTTATTAGTAATACTTTATCTTCTCTTGTTATCACTGCTATTACTACATTTACCATATTAATCCTCTCCTATCATTTACAATGTTATATTATCATATTGAACCATATTAGTAAATCATTATTTTACAATTTATAACAATTATGCTATAATACAATTATGTTAAGTGCAATTAGTAAACTGGAAAACGAAAAGGAGATTATTAACATGAAGAAAAAAAGACGGATAAGACAAAAAAGATTACTTAGAAGGCTACTCATTTTGCAGGCAATATCTTTACTGATACTCGCTGGATTTATCATCTATGGATATGCTACAAAAGAGTCTAGAAATTGCTCTAATTCACCTGTGGAAACATCACAAGTCGTCACATATGATTCTGCCGTGGAAGTGATAGAAGAGCCCGTGTTAGAATCATTTGAAGCAGAAGAGGACAGTAGCAATAATGTAGAAGAAGTGACAGAAGAAGTAATAGAGCCGGATTTTACTAAACCTAATATCGTAAAAGGTATTGGCGATGTAAATCCTGAATACTTAGATATTGTTCAAAGAGATCTGTTTCTTCTACCTGACAAGATGCTTGAATATTATACAGCAAATGCTGGCAAAGTCTTTGTAACTGACGAGAACATTGACCAGGTATATTGTGGTGGCATGTACGCTGGCGAGCCTATTTTAGGGGCAATATGCTATGAAAAAATGTGCATTGTTATGGCAAATTGTGAAGAAGCAATTTATTCTGGCGATATTTTTCATGAATTCGGGCATTATTTAGACTATATTAATGACCGTCCAAGTTTAAGTTCTGAGTTTTCAGAAATTTTCGCCGAGGAAATGCCAACCCTTGATTATAATATCAACTATTCTAGGGTTGTTTCTTCTGAAAAAGAATTCTTTGCAGAAACGTTTCGGCAATACATTATCTGCCCTTCTAAGTGTACACCAAAAGCATTGGAATTTATTAAATCCCAGATTGATATATTCCAAAAGAGATGTTCATTATGAACATCTCTTTTTATTAATATTCTATTTCAATACTTTCCATATTCCATTTTTAGTAGCACCAACTCTTTCAATAATACCTAATTCTTTTAATATTTTAATATGGTATGATATGCCATCTCTTGTTAAATTCAGAATTCTTGCCATTTCAATTTGTGTAATACTTAGATTTTTCTTAATTAAAGTATATATCTTTTCTTGTGTAGTTTCTTTTTGCGCTATAATCATTTCATCAATTGCTTCATCAATAATACTAAGCATAAATTCTATAAACTCATTTGAATTACCAGCATTATTACGATTTTGAATTGTAGCATAATAACCTTCTTGGTGTTTTCTTATTATCTCATTTTATAATAAGAAAAAAGTAAATACGTCTTCCATTTTACTTTTCATTCTTACTTTTTACCTCTTTATTCTTGCTAAGCAAGTTATGGTGTAGATGAGCAAATTGGTTATTTTGTAAGTACTTGTGCTGTAAACGTTTGGACTTATACTAATATTTTTTTAATGGAGTTGAAAATTAATTTTAATGGAGTTTTAATGGAGTAAGCCAAAATATTCTATGATAATTTATGATATTTTAAAATACACAAAAAATAAATACTACTTTTGAAAGATAGTATTTACAACACTTTGAAATAAATTAAGATATTGTATGATAATACACAATATCTTAAAAAAATCATAAAATTTGGTGCCAACGAAGTAGTTATCTACAACTTTTTTCACACCTTTAACGATTGATACAAATATCAATCAATTTACTAAAGTATATCATATTTTTTATAAATTGCAAGTGTTTTTTAATTATGCCATTTATATTATACAATATACTCGAAAAGAAAAGGGCAAACTCTTTTCAAGTTGCCCTTTTCTTTTAATATTCCACATTCACTCATTCACTTTATCAGCTCTGTGAGTTGTTGTACTGTAATCTGTACTGAAAGTTTTTTGGTTATGTCCTCTTTAAAAATTCCAAGAGATTTACTTTCTTCAAAAACACCAAATACATCTTTTGCATCAAAGTTAATCTGTATTTCTTGATGCTTATTAAGATGTATCTTGGCAAAAGCATAACCTTTACAACCTTCAGCTTCTAACCGCAAATTAAAAATGTGTGTTCCATGCCTATTCGTCCTCCAATACCATACATCAAATTGAAGTTGTTGCGAGTAATTAAATTCGAACATAGAATATTCCTCCTATTTTATCTTGCAAATTGCAAGTTAATATGATAATTGTAACATATTTTTATATAATAATCAAATAAAAGTAAAGTGGGCGTGTAGATTTTCAAATACACACCCAATACCTTACTTTAGAAATTAAGTTCTGCCAATTTTTCCTGTTGCAATCTCTTGCAAAAATCTTTCATTACACCATCTGCCAAAACGTTGTAAATATTTTTCAACTCTTCTGGCTTGTGGTTCACGATAAACCTAATTGTTGAATAACAGCTGTCAGCGAAACCAGATTCACCTTTCCTACAAACACCTCCATTGCGTGAGTCCCAGCAACCCGTTTCCTGAATTTCACCATCCACGATAGTGAGTGATTCATGATAATCTCCACTGCTAGCCTCAAATTTGTAGGTTGTAACTTCGATTTCTACAGTCCGAGTCTGTTTTCCTTTAATTGTTTCCATGGCAATTCCTCCTTGATAGTTTACTTGGAGGTTTTACCCTCCAAGATTTAATAATAAATACTTTTTGGGTAACTTGAATTATAACTTTTTTTATTTTAGCACATTTTACATAATTTGTAAAGTAATGACAGCCAGTTTAGTATCATAAATTTTTACTCTATATTGCTAATTTTACATAAATCTGTTATAATTATAAATAAGTAACAATAGTTTAAAGTTGCAAATAGGAGGTTCCATATGACAATTAATGAAAGATTTAACAACTTAAAAGAACGGTTAAATACTTTAAAAACAAAAAATACAATTAGTGATAACCGTTATTTAGCAGTAGAAACAGTTCTACAACAAGCAGAGAAATTTGTAGGAATGGAAAATCCACCTGGATTACAACTTGATTTATTAGTAGTTCAGGGATTGGACACAGCAGAAAAATTAATTAAAGCTGCTGAGGACAAGAACTCATAACAGAGTTCTTGTCCTTCTATAATTTTAAGAAACACAATGTAATGGGATGTAAACAATTAATAACTTTTAAGTATAAATCAATTCATTAAAAATAATTTCTTCTGCTTGAGCCTTAATAGAGTTCATAGTGCCTACCCAAGAAAGAATGTCTGTATTTTTCATATCTTCGGTCAAATTGCTTTTTGCTTTTAACTCACTAATAACCTGTTGCACTCTATTGTCTGCTGTTTCTTGTAGTTCTTTCAAATGTGTATTTAATGTTCCGTCCATAAGCATTATAGTATAATCAGCTTTTTTGTGTTCTTTCAAATATTTTAATCTCATTCTTCCATATTTATTTAAAGTGATTTTTTCTTGTTTAGGCATTGTTAGGTTTGGTATATAATAATCCCCCTCTAAATGATATTCAATACCTGTTCTTTCATCTATTTTTATTTTTGATAATTCATTATTCATAGCTTTTTTCCTCCTTTTAAAATCTAGTATCATTATCTTTCTTTTTGTTCTTTATTTGCTTATTTTCATCTGGTATAGTTACTTTTCTAGTAATATTATTTGCAATTTCATTATCGTTGCTATCAAATATGCCATTCTTATATAAGTCATCACTAACAATCTTATAGTTATTATCTTTATCATAGCAAATTCTTTTGTGAAAATGGCTCAGAATACTATGCCAAAAGCCTTTGAATTTCTGCAATTCTTGTTTTATCTTTTCTTTTTCAGCTTGTAGTTTGCCTATAATCTTGTCTTTAGTAGATAATTCGCCTTTCAAACTGTCTATTTCATCATCTTTTAGTTCTAATTGGTATTTTAAAGAACGATTTTCTTGCCTTATTTCAAAAGAACTATGTTCAAAATCTTTAATCGCCATATTTAAGTCATTAACACTTCTAATAGTTTCAGTAGTATCATTTACTTTGTTTGTGTAATTTTTAATTATTTGAACATCCTCGCTTGAAATAAGCATATTATTTTTGTTTAGTTTAGTAGGTTTTAAATTATCTAATATTGTGTTTATATCTTTAGTTGTAGTGTCTAGTTTTTTAGTTTGATTATTTGCTTCTGCAAGTTTTTTCTCTTTCTGTTCAAGTTGCTTTTTTATTTGCCTGTAATCTCCCATATCTTTAACATCTATATATTGATTTCGTCCTTTTTTCTTTTGTTTTAGTATAGAGGTTTTTTCATAATGTTTATTATATGATTTTATGCAACAAACTCTCATTTTATCTTGTATTCGCCCTAAAGACTCTTTTGTAAATACTTTTGATTTTGCAGGTTGTTTTGTCATACCTTTTTTATAACCATCTTTTATTGGAACACCAACTAAATGTAAATGTGGAGATAATTCATCAAAGTGTATTACTGCATTTGCAACTTTAAAATCTGGTACAATTCGCATTAGGTCTTGTACTTGTTCATTGAAAACATATCTCATATTCATTTTATAATCTAAACTTTTATCATTCCAAAAATCCATATCTCCAAGTTCTATTATTAGTTCACAAGCCAAGTCTTTTTGTTTATCCTGTGATATATGCTTGAAATAATTGTCAATTTTTCTATCTTCACGAGTCTGTTTATTGTTATATTCCATTCTTGCTTGTTCAAATTCTTGTAAATATAGGTCTTGAACATCTTGATATAAGTTATCTGTTCCATATAAAATATAGATATTATCTTTGTTATTATCATAATCTCTCAAATTGTGTTTATTCACTTTAGATAGCTGTGTTGCATTTTGTATTCCATTGTTTGCAAATGATGTTTCTCCAGATGGATTGTTTTTTGCAGTCTGTTTAGCTTTTGCAGTTTTATTTTTATCACTACCCAAGTGAATAGAATATGCTAATTCTTCGCTCATCATTTTTCCTCCTTTAGAAATTTCTTCGTAGCATAGGAATTTGACTTTAGTCAATATTCCTAACCCCCTATATGTTTTGACATCCTATCAAAACATGGGGGCTCTGCGAGGCAATAAATTTTCTCCCATAAGGGACAAAATTTATTCAAATTAACTCAATATAAAATTACATTGCTAATCGCAAATATAATTTTTTTCGTTAATTTGTTTCTTGTGCATTTTCTTCGCAGAACTTTACTGGCTTTACACCTACTGAAATAGGAGTAGGCTCTTTTGTATAAATTACACTATCATTTGTTTCATCTGGAATATAATCAAATGCAGTATCAATTTCTTTCATTTTAAATTTATCTTCTTCACGAATATAAATTATTCCAAATTCATAGGTTTCCATTTTATTATCTGGATCTAGTTTGTAGTAATCTTCTAAAGGAAACACTCTAACAATAGCACTATTGTCTTCAGCAAAGTTAAAATAAAACATTTGCTTATCTACATAGTATGTTGCTTCAGTATAACCAACATCATAATATTGTCTTAATCTCATTATTATTTCGCCGACTTCTTCTTCTGGCAAATAATTACTAAACCTAACACTACCAAGCACATTGCCTAATATCATAGGTTTTGTTGTATCAATATAGCCATTATCATATAATTCTTGACAAGGTTTGCAAATTGACTCTCTAAAGTTTACTTGCTTAACAGCAATTTCTGTACCAACTAAAGCAAGTTCTATGTCATCAATATATTTCATTATTAACTCTGCTTGTTCTTGTCTAGTATAATCTTTCCAAGTTTTTGTTCTCTCTTGATATTCTTTATCAAGTTTTACTTTGTTAATAAAATCAATATCTCGTTTTAATAAAATATCTTTAGGTGTAAACCTTAATTCTTCAGCACAATCAGTAGTGCTTAATTTATCTTCTAGTTCTTTTATAGCATTTTCTACTATTTTCTTTTCTTCGTTATATTCTTTAAGGTCAAATGCTTCATTAATGTATGCTTTTCTTATTCTTTCTAGTTTGTTTTTCTGTGCGTTTATTTCTTTTTCTAGTTGTTCTTTTGGCTCATCAAATTTTTGCTTTATCATAGGTAAGAAGAATTGATTTACAACAGAATCATATTCTACTAGCTCACTAATAAATTGATTGAAATAATCATTTATAATTTTTTCTTTAAACTCAATCTTACAATCATTGCAATAGTAATAGAAATAAGACTTTCCATTTTTCTTTGTAGTAGCTTTTCCACCTAAAATTCTATTACATTTAGGACATTTTAACTTTTGCATATAAAGATATGTCAATGTTCTTTGAAAACTTCTTGAATTTTTCTTTTTCTGTACTTGACAGTCTCCCCACATTTCTTTTGAGATAATAGGCTCTACCACATCTTCATAATAAGTAGGGTGCTTTGTTCTTTTTCCGTGAACAAAATCACCTTTATATATTTCATTTTCAAGAATAGTAACAATAGTTGAATCTCGCCAATTAGTTTTTCCTAATACTTTTTCTTCGTTGAATAGATTGCTTATTTTTTGATAAGAGTAGCCATTATAATATAAATCAAATATTCTAACTACAATATCTTTAGTAGAATAATCAATAACTAATCTTTTATCTTCGTGCTTATAGCCTAATGGTGCAACGTGGGGAATATGACCACTTTTAATTGCACCAGCTAAACCTATTTTAGTTCTTTCACTAGTTCTCTCAATTTCATTTTGACTAACACTCATTAAAAGTCTTGAAATCATCTTACCATTTGCAGTTGTAGTATTTATTTCATCATTAGCACAATCAAGGTAGGCATCATTTTCATCTAAAAAAGTTATTAGATTTTCCCAATCATAAATACTTCTAGTTATTCTATCTAACTTTAGAGCAACAATAGTATTTATCTTTTTAGACTTTATATCACTTTTTAATCTTTCAAAATCTGGTCTATGATTACCAGTTTTAGCACTTATTCCAGCGTCTTCGTAATAATCTACTATTTCATAACCTTTAAATTTGCAAAAAGTTTCTAATCTTTCTTTTTGCTCTGTTAAACTAAATCCGTTCTCTTGCTTGTTCATCTGTTGAAACTCTCATATACAATCCACATTTTTTCTTTTCTTCGTTCAATCTAAAAAACCTCCTATCCAAAAAGAGACATCAAAGTACAATACGAGTACTACTGACATCTCTTAAATCCATTTATCATAAACTAAAACATAATAATGCAATATAATATAATCTTTTCAAAGTACTCATATATATAACTCTTGCCGAGTAAATATAAATTTTTCATTGAATATATTATACTACGATTTTAAGAAATGTCAAATATTTACAATTATATGTTTTCCAAATATTCTTCTAACTCTGATAATCTAATCTTTTTAGTCAAGTTAGAGATATAAACATCATTTGAATAATTGAAAACTAAAAAAGTAATATTTTTAATAATCACTCTATGTGGCTCAATATATGTAAGATTAGTTTTCGATAGCTTTCTAATGCTACCATTGATAAAAGTAGGAGTAACTTTAGAAAACTCACATATAAATTCAAGTCTTTGTTTTAGACATTTCTCAAATTCTAGTTCTTGCTTAATTATTTGCATTTTACACACCATCCTTTCGTTTGGATGATTTTGATGTTGTTTTAGACAACAAAAAAATCAACCAGATTTTATTTTCTGATTGATTTCTATATCTTCTGTTCTATAAAAAAGTTCGAACAGAAACGTCGTTGGTGCAGATGGCCGGAATCGAACCGGCACGGTTTATTCAACCGCAGGATTTTAAGTCCTGTGCGTCTACCAGTTCCGCCACATCTGCATTTTATAATGAACTGGCTTTTGTCTTGCGACGAAATTAATTATAATATGTAATTTAGATTCTTGTCAATACTTTTTATGGATTTTTTTATTTTTTCTTTTCTAAACTTTTATAGTATAATTATTTATTATTTTATGGTACAATAAAGAAAATTTGAACTAGGAAATTTTGTTATGTATTATTTTATTTATTCTATGCCTATTGGAAAAATGTATATAGAAGAAACAGATGGTTTTATTACAAGATTGTCTCTTATGAATAATGATCGCATTTTTATTTCAGAAAATACTATGTTTGAAACTCCACTAATTCATAAAACTTATCTTGAAGTATATCAATACTTAGAAGGGACACGAACTAGTTTTGACATTCCAATTTCTCCTAATGGGTCAGTTTTTCAGAAAAAAGTGTGGAACTGCTTACAAAAAATTCCTTATGGAAAAACAAGGTCTTACCAAGATATTGCAATGGAAATTGGAAATGTAAAAGCCTGCCGAGCAGTTGGTATGGCAAATCATCTTAATCCTATTTTATTGTTAATTCCTTGTCATCGAGTGATTGGAAAAAGTGGTAAATTGTTAGGGTTTGGATGTGGATTAGAGGTAAAAGAATATTTGTTAAATTTAGAAAAAAGGGAACGCTCATAATGAGCGTTCCTTCAGGATATTCAGTTGTTTTTCAATGAAACTATAACCTTTCGGAGTACAGTTCGAAGGGCAGTACATATACTGTCTGAACATTTCTGCAAAGAATTCTTGTTCAGTGGAAATATTTCTTGAATAACCAATATTTTCATTAAATGTAGGCGATTCTTCCTGAAATATTTCTTTAAACTCTGGACTTAAACTTGGTCGTTCAAGAATCCTATCGAGCCAATGTCCAAATTCATGAAATATATCGCCATACTTTACTGCTTTTTCACAATTGGCTATAACTATGCACTTTTTCTCGTAACTTGTTGCTCCTAATATTTCTTCACCGGCATACATTCCGTAAAAGTATTCTTCTGATAAATTTTCATCGCTTAAATAAATACTCCAACCATCAGATAGAAAATTGCTTAACAATTCTTTCGGCAAACGTACCACGTCCGTATTCAAATAGTCTAAATAGTCAGGTTCAATATTCCCGATCCCCATCACAATGATAGAATCTTCTATATTTTCACCTACTGTGGATTCAACACTTTCTGAAACTGTAGTGACCATATCGCTTGTATCAACAATCATATTCTCTTCTTGTTGATATTTCTCTGCATCAGGTAGTTTATCAGAAAGCACCTGCATAGTCTGCACATTTGACTGAGATGTAACAACTTTACTTTCTGCCTGGTTTTTAGAGTCTAATTTTACGATTCCTTCCTCCAGTAAGAAAATATATGTTATGAGTGCTATGCAGATTAAGCAAATTACCACCGCTAACGTGTAGCCTATTCTTCTTATTCTCCGCCGTAAAAGTGCCCTTTTTTTCTTTTTGTTGTTTTGTTTCATACTTTCTCTCCTTTTCTTATTCCTTTTTACCTTGTAATTAACATAACTATACTTATTGTAACACATTTATATTGTTTTGTAAAATCTTCTACGAATACATTTTTTTATTTTCTATAATAAAACATAAAAGATAAGGAATGTACTTAGTACATTCCTTATCTTCATATGAATTCATATATTTATTTTAATATATACAAATCTTATTTTTTGTTAACTAAATCTTTTAAAGCTTTTCCTGCTTTGAATACTGGAGCTTTAGAAGCTGGTATTTTGATTTCTTCTTTAGTTTGTGGGTTTCTTCCTTTTCTAGCTGCTCTTTTTCTTACTTCAAAAGATCCAAATCCAACTAATTGTACTTTGTCTCCTTTTACTAAAGATTCTGTTACAACGTCAACGAAAGCATTAACAGCTGCTTCAGCACTTTTTTTTGTTTCTCCTGTTTTAGCAGCTATAGCTGCGATTAAATCTGATTTGTTCATTTAAATTACCTCCTAAAAGTTTTTCATTTATGTAGTATTTTTCAACTACACTATAATTATTCGCCAAAATTCTATAAAATCCCTCTTTTTTTCTTTTATTTTTTTCTTTCAACCATTGATTTATTCACGTTTTTGCCATTTATTGCCATGTTGTTCATCTTTTTATACTGTTTGTTCTTTCTTATAAACTCCTAGTTTTACAAGGGTTTTGTAGATTTTTTGTCCATATGGAATCATAAAAATCTCTTCTTTTGTAAATATTTTTAAATTAATAATCGCAATCGCATAAATAGCAACAGCACTCCCCATTGCTATTACAGCAGCTATTCTCAAAGAAATCATTTTTAATAACACAATATAAACAGCATATGAACATACTGACATAATAAATGTTGCAACTATTGGTTTTATAATATACTTGGAAAATTTAAATTTAATATCCATATTTTTCTTTAATACCATAAATCCAATAAAACACGCAATAACATTACATGCAATTGTTCCAATTGCTGCACCATTTACACCAATTTGTGGAATTGGTATTAATGTTATATTAATAATAAATTTAACAATAACACCTACTGTAAAAGCAGTGGCTGGAATCATCACTTTTCCAATTCCTTGTAAAGCTCCATTAATCGTCTGTGCAAGTACTGTAAAAATAATAGCAAGTGAACTAATTTGTAGTAAAAAAGCTCCTGCTGATTGTGCTGGAAATAGTAGTTTTAAAATTGGTTCTGCAAATAAAAACATTCCTGCTGTGCATGGAAGTCCAATTAATATTGTTACTAATATAGAAAAACTCACTCTCTTGTTGGCTGTCGCCATATCCTTTTTTGCTCTTGCATAAGAAAGTGCAGGAACCAACGCTGTTGCAAACGCAATATTAAATGATAAAGGTAGTGATGTTAATGTATCCACTTTTCCACTTAATATACCATATTGAATTTTTGCAGCCCCTTCATCCATGAATGTTTTTAATCCACGAACTACAGTAGTTGAATCAATATTCTTACTAATAGAAGATAAAATAGCACTAAGCGAAATTGGAATTGATACTTGTAATATGTTTTTTACTACTTTTACAATACTTTCTTTTTTGGTAATAACACCTGTCACATTTACGTTTAATGTTCTATTATTTTTATAAAATACAAATAGGTAAATAAAACTTCCTATTGTAGCAACTGTTGTTGCAAGATTTGCTCCTGCCGCCATTACTCTTGTATTTAATCCCATTACTATTGCAACAAGTTCAACAAGTAATAATGTAAATACAACTTTAAAAATTTGTTCTAATGTTTGTGAATTTGCTGTTACCTTTAATGTACCATTTCCGTTAAAATATCCTCTTATTACACATATTAGTGAAACAAAGAAAATCGATGGTGATAATGCAACTAATGTTAGCTCTGCTTCTGGTATTTGAATAATAAAATTTGAAATATAGTGTGCTCCAAAGAACAAAATACAAGTTCCTATAAAACCTAATAATCCAAAGGTAGCAAATGCAATTTTAAAAATTCGATTTGCCCCTTTATTATCTCCTACAGCAATTCTTTCAGATACTAACTTTGAAATCGCATTTGGAATTCCTACGGAAGAAAGCGTTAGAAGCAATGAATAAATATAAAATCCTGAACTGTAGATTGCATTTCCTTCATCTCCAAATCCTTCTCTATTGGTTAAATACAATTTATATATTAATCCGATTAGCTTAATTAATACTTGTGAAAACATCATGGCAAAGACACCTTGCATAAAACTCTCTTTTACCTGTTGTTTTTTTTCTCTTTGTTTTCGCATTTTTTTACCTCATTTCTATCTTATTTTATCATTATATTGAAAGTTTTTAAAACATTCAAGTATTTTGCTAAAACTTTCTGTGATTTAATCGTTTTTTTTGCCTTTTCTTCTTGATTTTTTCTTAGATTTATAGGATAATAGATAGTGAGTATATTTATATTTGAAAGTGGTGAAAAATTTGCTAAAATATATTGATAAATTTTTAAAATGGTTAGGTACTGACAGAAATACTTTTGTCACATATATATTAACACTTGCTACTATTTATGTCATGGTAGATAGGATTGTAGAATTAATGCTATTATTTTTTACAGGAATAGGAGTTTCTTATTGGGGACCAATCACTTATACATTAGCTCTTGCCTGCCCTGTATTTGCATTTTTATTCTCTGGTTCTTCCAGTTTTGCAAAATCCTATTGGACAAAGGTATGTTTCTTATATACTTATTGTGTAAGTTTATATGTAGTAGGAATTTCAATGGCTGTACAATGGATTAATGGTGGCTTATGGTTATTACTTGTTTCCCTTCCAAATTATACAACCATTGTTACTGAATTTTCGGATCTAATTCGACCAGCATTCCAATCAATTGCACTTTACTTACCACTTGTTACTTTCTATCCATTATTTAAATGGTTATTTACAGGACTTAATGAAAACAAAGATATTCGTGATGGTATCAATGATTATGCTGGTATCGATTTATCTGATAAAAAAGTTGGCATGGGACCATATACTTGTGAGAATGTTCTTTGTCGTGATAAAATAAAGGGGCATCTTGCAAAAATTCCAGAAGCAAGAAGATTTGACCCTGCATTAATCGTTGGTTACTCTGGGACTGGAAAAACAACCATGGTATTTGAACCAATGATTGCAAGAGATATGGAAAAGAAAAACTTTTTTAAGGAAGTTTCAAAAGAAATGGGATTTACTGCATTAAAAACAGGAATCGCACATTTAAATCTTCCTTATGATAATACTTACTTGAATGAAAATTTTAGTTTAACTATGTTAACACCAACTTCTGGTAAAGAAGGCGTATATAAAGCCTATATGAAGAAAATGATTTATAGTGATAAAGGTACCTCTGGTTCTATTTATCGCGATTTAGGCATTACCCACATTTCTTCAGAAATTGACTCTACAAAACGTATGCTAGATGTTGCAAAAAATTATAACCTTAAGGTTAATTTAGTAGATCCAGGAGATCCTAATTCAATTGGTTTAAATCCATTTGTTTTTGATGAACCTTCTCTTACTGCTGTTGCAGTTTCTAGTGTAATACGTGGTATGTACAACACAACCCATACTGGTGACAATGAAACTTATCGAGAAAATTCTGCAGCTCAAGCAGTTGAGAACTTATCTATTTTGCTAAAAGTTATGTATCCACGTTTACATGATGGTTTGCTACCTAATTTAGAAGATATGTTAAAATTATTAAATGATTTTGATTTAGTAGAAGATATGTGCCATAAAATGGAAGAAATACCAGAACTTGCTGAAGAATATTCTTTACAACTTGGTTACTTTAAGAAAAACTTTTATCGTGATGGTGAAGTAAGACAAGAAACACAAAAATATGTATATTCTGCTATCACAGAATTAGATAATTTACTAAGAATTTCTCACGTAAGAAATATTTTATGTAATAGAACAAACAATATTGATTTCGATAAAATGCTTGCAAATGGCGAAGTAACTTTAGTTTGTACAAGACGTGGAGATTTAGGAGCTACTGCTCATAAAGCATTTGGACTATTCTTTATTTTACTAATGCAATTTGCTGTACTTAGAAGACCTGGAAGTGAATTTACAAGAATCCCTCATTTCTTCTATGTAGATGATTTTGCAGACTTCCTTGGTCCTGCTACAGAAAGCTTGTATACGATTTATCGAAAATACCATGTAGGAACCATGATTTCTATACAAAACCTTTCTCAACTAGGTTTTAAAGGACAATCCAAATACCGTGATTCCATTTTAACAAATGCCACAACAAAATTAGTATTTGGTGGTTTAACCCGTGAAGAAAGTGAAGTTTGGGAAAAAGAATTTAATGATCATAGAGAATGGTTATATAATGTAACTTATAATGCTGATAAGGTTGAATATGATTCTAAGATTAGTAATCCAAAATGGGATTGGAAAGCGAATATTAAAGCTGGAAAATTACAAGCGCTTGGTTTTAAAATGTGTGCTTATGTGTACAAAGATTTAAAGGGTAAAAACCAATTTGGTGATGGTAAAGTTGATTTTATGGAGGCAAAATATAAAGAACCTCATCCTGGTAAAAACTATGATTTTGCAAGATTTACAAATGGTATTGCAGAAGAAAATACCATTACTAAAAAGAAAAAAGTTGACTTAATAAAAGAAGATTATCATAGAGATGCTCGAGGTGATATTGATCCAATTAAGACAGATACATCTGATTCTAGTTATTTATTTGATAATGAAGATGCAATTGTATTTGATTTAAAAAGAGGAAATAGTAATTAAAAAAACAAGGTGTAACGCCTTGTTTTTTATTTACTGTTTCAAATTACATCATTCGTATGAATGCCTGGCATGGCATTTATTTAAATGCATGTTACAATAATTTTACTAATAGAAAAATTAAGGTGATTATATATGTATTTAAAACGATTGAAAGATTTAAGAGAAGACGCAGATTTAAAACAAGTAGTAATTGCTAATTTACTTGGAATTACCAGACAACAATATAGTTTGTATGAAACTGGAAAACGTGATATTCCTGCAGAATATATTAAAATTCTTGCACGATTTTACGAAACTTCTTGTGATTATATTTTAGAAATGACCAATGAACAAAAAGCATACAAATAAGCACGTATTTTTTAAAATACGTGCTTATTTACTAGTCTAATAATTTAAGTTCAATCTCTTCTATCTTGTATTTGTTGGTTGCTTCATCTAATTTAAATTCGATTAATGTTTTGGCTAATGTTTCATTGTTTTGTCTTAAATCAGTTGAGAAATATAATTTAATTTGTGGAATTTCAATATTGTTTGTTACAATTGTTCTAAACGATTCTGCCATGTTTTTTTCATCTTCACAAATAAAGATTAATTGTGGCATTGCACTAAAGCCAGAATCACCTGGTAAGAAATTTGCATAGAAATCTTGATATAATCTCATTTTTTCTGCTAATTTTTTCTCCCAATCTTCTTCTCTTCTAATTACTTCAAATAAAAATATAATAGATTTACTATTTTTGGTTAATTTCACACTACCACCTGTTGCTTTAAATGTCTTTCCAAGACTTTTTGCTGTAATCGTTGGTTTTACTGTGTATTCGTCAAATGCTTTTACTTTTCTTAAATAAGCTAAAATCGTTTGATTTCCAGATAATCTTTTCTTAATCATAGCTACTGGTTTGGTATTATCTGTTGGTTGCCATTTACATTCAATTTCTTTTGAAGTTAATAAGTATTTACCCATTTTTTCTAGACTATAAATACGGTAAATTCCTTTTCCTTCTTCTGAACTAAAATAGTATCTTGTTAAGATTTTTGATTTTACAAGTTGCTCTAATTTGTTATTTAACTTGTCTTGTGATTTATAATCAATTCCTTTCCAAGTTAAAATTTGGCATAATTGTCTTGATGTAATAAACTCAAATTCATTTACAATTTCTAATATTTTAAAATGTAAATCATTAATATGTCCAATGTTAATTTTATGAACAATTTGATTCATGGATACATATCCATCTTTTCCGTCAAATATTTTAATTTCACCCTGACGGATTGCAAATGGTGAACTTTTCGCTTCAATTTGGTTATCTTCAACCATAATAAAACTCCTCCTTTTAAATAAAAACTAATTTTACTTTTTTCTTTTCAGGAATAATCTTTCTAATGTTAACCTTCACTTGTTGTCCATATTGTATATTTTCTTTATAATCGGCTAGCCCTATTAAATTCGGTTTTAGCTCGACGAAAATACCATTTTTTTGTTTCTCGGTTTCTCTTGCAATCCCCTCCACAATGTCTCCTTCCGAGAATTCTTTAATGTTATCTTCCCATGTTCCTAGAAGCTCTTTATAAGTCAAAATGACTCTTTCTTTACTTCTATCTATATATTTTATCATAACATTGATTTTTTGTCCAATTTTAAATCGTTCTTCTGGAGATTTAATTCTTGCAACCGATATATCTTCTATATGGAGTAGTCCTGCAACTCCTCCTCCAATTTCTACAAATACTCCATATGGTCTGATATTTTTAACAATACCGCATACGACCATACCAACTTGCAATTCATCTTTTACCCAAGATAAAGCATCTTGTCCTACTGCCTTTCTAGAAAGAATAGCAATATCTTCGTTTTTAATATCTTTTACTTTAAATTGTACAATTTTATTTACTTTTCCTGCACAAATATTAGGCTTTGGAAAACCTGTTTCATCAATATTAATTGCCTCTACTTCTTCTCTTGGAATAATTCCTTGCATATGATTTCCAAGGTCAACATACAAATTGTAATTCGAATCACACTTTGTAACAAGACCATTCATAATTTCACCTGTTCTATATGCTTCATTTAATTCAAACGGTGTTATTGGCTTCGAAATATTTTCCCATCCTTCTGGAATAAATCTTTGCATTTCCATACTCTCACCTTTTTCTTTGGTAATTTCTATTGTCATTATATAAATAAATTTTATAATTGTAAATAACTTTTACTCTAATCTTTCGATTTCTTCTTTTTTTAGATATCTCCATTCTCCTATTTTTAAATCCTTTACTGTCAGCTCTCCTATTTTCGTTCTATGTAATGCCAATACTTTGTAGCCAACTGTTTCACACATTTTACGTACTTGCCTATTTTTCCCTTCATGAATCGTAATTTCTACTCTTGATGTATTTTTTTGCTCATCTGTTTTTAGTATTTTTACTTTGGCTGGTTTTGTTGTATAATCTTCAATTTCTATTCCCTCTTCTAATTGCTTTTTCGAAACATTATTAAAAATCCCTCTTAATGTTGCTACATAAGTTTTATTAATTTCATGCTTTGGATGAGTTACTTTATAAACAAATTCTCCATCATTTGTTAAAATAAGTGCTCCTGATGTATACATATCTAATCTTCCCACTGGAACAAGCCTTTTACTTACTTTCTTTACAAGTTCTAATACGTTTTTTCTTTCGAATTGGTCATGAACCGTTGTTACATAATCAATCGGTTTATTTAGCAAAATATATACTTTCTCTTCTTCTTTTTTAATTACCTTTCCATTAAATGTTACATTATCCTTTTTCACATTTACTTTTACACCTAATTCATTGATGACTTTTCCATTCACTTTTACTTTTCCTTGTATAATTAATTCTTCACATTTTCTTCTTGAAGCAATCCCGCAGTCTGCCATATATTTTTGTAATCTAACTTCTTCCATGCTATTCCCCCTAATCTGTAACATTTCTTTTCCAGTTTCATATACTACTATATACAAGCTTTGTTTTTTACTTTCTTTATACTTACCAAAGTATAAAGTTTATATAGATTATCTATCCAATTGATAGAAGATACCCCTACGTTTTTAATGGCAGGGGTATTGTTTATTTATTTCGTAATATTTCTAATACTTTTTCAAAATATTGTGGCAATGGTGCTTGTAATTCTAATGTTTTATCTGTAATAGGATGACGAAATACAAGCTTATAAGAATGAAGCATTTGTCCTTCTACCCCAAAAGGATTTTTTCCATTAGAATATACCATATCTCCCACAACGGGATAGCCAATATGTGACATATGAACACGAATTTGATGAGTTCTTCCTGTTTCGATTTTTACTTCTAATAAGGTGTATCCTTCGAATCGTTCCAATACTTTAAAATGGGTAATTGCATTTTTTCCATCTTTTGCTACTGCCATTTTCTTTCTATCTTTTGTGCTTCTTGCAATTGGCATATTGATGGTTGCTTCATTTTCTTTTACAACTCCTCTTACTAGTGCAAGATAAGTTTTACTTACTTCATGATTTTTGATCTGTTCACTTAAATCAATATGTGCTTTATCATTTTTAGCAATTATAATTAATCCGTGATGTATCTTTATCTAACCTATGAACGATTCCTGGCCTTAGCTCTCCCCCAATACCAGATAACGAATCTTTGCAAATGTTCATAATCGCATTTACTAATGTTCCATCTGGATTTCCATTTGCCGGATGGACAACCAAACCTTTTTGTTTATTTACAACAATGATATCATTATCTTCATAGATAATATCTAATGGAATATCTTGTGGTTTCAGTTCTGTGCTTTTCACTTCTATTTCTTCTATTTTAATAACATCTCCTTTTTTTACTTTAAGAGATGGTTTAGCAAATTTTTCATTTACACACACTTTTTCTTCTTCCATTAATTTTTGCAACCTTGTTCTTGATAAATCTTCACATTTAATAGCAATGAATTTATCTAATCGCATAGCTTCATTTTCTTCAACTACTATTGTTCTCAAAACTAGTTTCTTTCTCCTTTTTTATCAAATCTTCCTTGTGTTTTATCTTTTGCAAATAACAAAGTTAGTATATATTGGGGTAATGCCATTTGTCTTACAATTCTACTTGGTTGTCTTAATAATCTCCATAGCCATTCCATTCCTATTTTTTGTATCCATACAGGTGCTCTTTTTATTCTTCCTGCTTCATAATCAAATGTTCCACCTTGTCCGTGTTGCAACATCTACTTTTAGTTCTTTTTGATGATGTGCAATCCATTTTTCTTGGTATGGTGCTCCAAGTGCAACAAATAAGATATTGGGTTGTAGTGTATTAATTTCATCTATGACTTCTTTTTCCTCATTTTCGTTAAAATATCCATGATGAGTTCCCACAATATTAACATTTGGGAATAATTTAATTAAATTCTTTTTTGTTTCTTCTGCAATTCCTGGCTTACCACCTAATAAGTAAATAGAATATCCTTTTTCATTCGATAATGAAATGATTTGTCTAAAATAGCTTTGTCCTGGAATTCTTTCTTTGAATTGTTTATGTTGCATTTTAGCACCAAGCATAACGCCAATGCTATCTGGTGTAGAAAGGCTAGATTGTTTTAAAATATTAAAAAACTCTTCGTCTTTTTGTGCCATCATAATAAATTCTACATTGGGTGCAAATATCATGTTACAAGATTTATTGCTATTTTTAATTAGTTCTTCTGTTATTATTCCTGCTTCTTGTTTTGTAACACAATCGATTGGCACTCCTAATATGGTAATTGTTTGTCTCATTTATTATCCCTTGTCCTTTTTCTATTTAAAATTTCTTTGTAACTATACATAGCAAACATGAAAGCAAGTATTATCCATCCCAATACGATATATATATCTGCTAAATTAAATACTGGAAAATGAATACTTGGAAAGATTTGTATAAAATCTACTACTTGTCCTCGAAAAATTCTATCCATAAAGTTTCCGAATCCCTCCGGCTTACTATCATAAATAATGCACACATTGTTACTATATCCATTCGATCCTTTTGTAACCAAATAAAGCGCATAATCATACCTAAAACAATTAAATTAGTAACCACAAAAGTAGCTATTCCTTTATCTTGTCCTATTCCAAAGGCAATTCCATTATTAAAAACTAATTTAAAGCTTAGTATACTGTTTAATATTTCTACATTAGCATTGGTATGAATTGCAATTATTTTTGTAATTTGGTCAATGATTAAAAAAATAATCGCAACTGTAAATACCACTTTTATTTTTTTGTTTTCCCCTTTTTCTTTCACTTTTTTCCCCTTTATTTATTCAATCTTTCGTAAATAACAAAATGATCATCTTTGTATAATTCTTGGTAATTATCGTCCCTACTAATAAACATATTGATTTTTGTATTATTTGGTATTAATAGATGAGTAATTTCGTATTTTTTAAATGTATCCTCATAATATCTACCAACACTTGAAGTTTGAAGTACATCTGTAAATACATCTTTTTCTTTGTCACCATTAAATTCTGGTGTATATAGATCTGCTCTTGAATCTACAAATACTGGTACATCTTGGTATAAGATATAACTTCCGTAATTGTACTCATTATATAAGCGCATTTGCTCTATATTAATATTTTCTTTTAGCCATTGCACTGCTTTTACAGGATAATACCTTTCATCAATGTAACTTGCTCCCGCTTTTGGTTTATATTCTACAACACTAATTAAAATAACAAGTAATATGGTAATAATCGCCCCGAACCCTGTTGTTATTTTTTGCATAAATTTTAAAGTTCCTTCTGGGTCATATTTATTAAATAAATCGCAAATTAAGCGGTTAATTGAATATACCCCAATTAAAGTAAGCATTGATAACTGTCTTCTAGTCATTAATGCAAGGACAATTAATCCC
This sequence comes from uncultured Clostridia bacterium, assembly GCA_949948835.1. GTDB lineage: Bacteria > Bacillota > Clostridia > TANB77 > CAG-508 > RGIG8482. The sequence continues at coordinate 36,609 of CATLHF010000006.1, forward strand.
CCAAGCATAAAGAAGTCTTTTAAACGTATTTTTGTATCGGTAAATACAAGTATACTAAGTACAACAGCAAGAATTGCTAAAGTTGCTTGTGATTGAATTAATACCATTGGTTGATGCTCATTAATACTTTTAGTTGTATTTCCTTGCATTGTTTTTACAAGATAGGTATATGGGGTATCGCCAAGTGGTGTAAGTAGTCCTGTTAATAAACAAATGAGTGCAATTACAATTAACCATTTTGTTGCATCAATACGTTCCATTTTAATTTTATATGGATGATTTCTTCTTTCTCTTTGTTTTTGGGATGCTTGTTTGAAACGTTCTTCTAGTAAATTTACTTTTTCTTGAACCTTTTTAATTTCTTCTTCTTTTCCCTTTAGTTTCTTCATCCTTACATCATAATATTTTTTCTGTATTTTATAAATTAGATGTGAATCTGCAAGTAAAGCTATTATATATTCTGCAATATATGGTAAGAAAATAACAAAGTAAAATGGCCATACTGCTAAATGGACATTTGCAATAATAATTGGAATAATCACCAATCCTATCGCATAACGTTTTTTCTTGGTTTCTAAAAAACGTTCTATAAAATATACAGCAAGTGCAAATAAGATAAATGTAACAAGTTGTGCTCTTGCGGCAATAAATCCTGTTAATATGTACATAACTCCTAATGTTAATAAAAACGATACTAATTGATTTTTTACTATCTTTTTGTTAGTTAAATATACTGTAACACCTAATATACAGGCCAGTATAACAGTCGATAAATAAATTCCTGTCATTCCTCCTGCTTGATAAGTTAAATAAATTCCGACATCGTATAACCAATGAGGATAGGTATATGGTATATCATGAATGGAGAATGGATCATGCATATCAATTTCTCCACTATTTATAATATGTTCTCCTATTTTTATGGTATAAAATGTGTCATTTTGTAGTGTGATTGGCGTAATTGCAAAACAGAAAATAATAATACATACAATGGCAATTACATTAAATTTTGTTTTTGTTTGCTTGTCCATTTTTTTCTCTCCTTATTTTTCTTTTTTTAGTAGCCTTATTATATCAAAGAAAATAAAAAAAGCATAGTGCTTTTTTATATTTCTACTAAAATAATATCTTCTCCAATACAATGAATATCTTTCCAAGGAATTACAATATCATTATTACCCGCAAACATGCTTAAGAACTTATTATTTCCGTGGCACAATTATAGATGTAATCATCCCTGTTTCTAAATCTGCTGTTACATCTTGTACAAACCCTAATCTTTTTCCATCTTTAATATTCACTACTTCTTTATGTTTAAAATCTAATCCCTTTCCACCCATATGTATTTTCCTTTCATTTTTTTATTACATTATATGTATTTTTCAAATAAAAAGAACGACGATTATTAGTTTTTATTTTCTTAATAATCTGCGTTCATATTGTATTCGTTTTCTTATAATTCGCGAATTTTCTAATTTTTACTATCTTACTATCTTTGTTTTTTCGTAAAATTTCCTCTTTCATAAATATCTCTTTCACTTTCTTTAATTTTGGAGGCATAAAAATAGAAGGTACACATTTTGTGTTTACCTCCTATTTTACTAAATCTTAAGTAATCCAATATTATCCATAAACATTTTCTTGCATTCTTCTGGCGTTAATTTTCCAAATTTATACTCTTCATAAACTCTTAATAGTGTTATAGTTTCAATAATTAATGCATTATTCCTTATAGCTAGTTTTTGTTGATGTTCATGAACTGTTTGCCTTTCATTTAACGGTTTATTCCTTTGATGATTTATAATTAATAATCCCTTTACATTTTCTTCTTTTCCTTCCTCTTGCAACTTATCTAAATAGCTTTGAACATGAACATCTAACTGAGAAACATTTTTATTTTCTACCGACGAGCTTACTCCCTTTATTTCTCCTACAAATGTAACATCTTCTTTTTTTATCAAAAAGTCTTCCTTATTTTCATCAATAAATCCACTTGAATCATATTCCAACATTTCATCTAAAATTTGTAATACTACTTTTACTAACTCATCTCCATTTGTGTACAGTATACTTTTGTATTTTAAATTTTTGTTTAATTGCTGATCTATACCATTATTTTTTATCTCTAATTCTTCTATTTTTATAAGATTTTTCTCCCTATCTTTGATTAATTGTTCGTCATTAAAAAACTTTATATCTTTTACCCAATCTGGTGTATTTTCCTTTTGCATTTTTTCTTTAAAATATGTATCTATAAATACTTTTAATAATTCTCCATCTTCTAGTAAATTTAATGTTGTTAAAAAAATTGTATCTTTCCTTATTGTAGTTACCTTATCACTACTTTTAGAATATGTTACTTTTTCAAATCCACTTTCTTCATAATTAGTAAAGTTAAAGTCTGCATCTATTTTATTATTTTCAACTACTGTTTTAGTTTTTTCAAATGATAATTTTACTTTTCCTATATCCCATAAATTATTATTTATAATCTTTACCAAATTTTCCTTATTATCTTTTAGTTGTATAAATTTATCTAATATAGTTTGATAGTGTGAATTAATATATTTCTGAACCCCATAATAATAAAATTTTTTATTTTGTGGTAATACAATTAATATCTTGCTTTTGTTTTTATTTATTATAGCTTCTTTTATCGTTAGTAAATCTTTATAAGAGTTAATATTAATAGGTTCTGATTGATCATACTTCCATAAATCTTCATCAGACAAGTCAACTATACATATATCAAAGTCATCTAATGCTTGTATGTCTCCTAATCTTGATACTTTGTAAGTTGTATCAGAATATTCCTCATATTTCCTAACGTTATAAGTTATTATTTGTATCATTTTTTCATCTCCTGTCTCTTTTTATTTTTTTATTCTCTTTAAAAGTCAATTTCGTATTCTTTTCCTTTTCTATTTGTTTTGTACTTTTAGTTGGTGTTGGTAAATCTTCTGGCATAGTACCACCTATTCTTTTTATAGTTTGTCTAACTGCTTGTCCTACTTTATGATGTGTTATACAAGCATCATCTTCATTGTTAATATTCTTATTTTTTAATACTTCATCTGTTTGTGTTATTCTAAATAAGTTTGCTGCAAGTTCTGTACTACTCATATAGTCTAATATATCTTCTTTTTCTGATATACCTTTTCTATTTGCTATATCTTTAGCAGTTTCTCCATTATACAATCCTCTATATCCATAGTTATTAAATTTACCATAATTTTTAACACCTACAAGTTTTGCTGTATTAAATAAATATTTATTTTTATCTTTAACATTTTGTCTTGTATATAATCTTTTTTCATCTTCGTTTAATTGCTCATACTCTTTTCTTGTTATTTCTTGCTTTCTTGTCTGAATTGCAAAATATGTTTGTGCTAATGCTATTGCCTTTTTTCTGCTATCTCCATTTTGAGCTATTAAATAACATGCATATCTTGTTAACCCTATATCATCTATTTCCATTTCAGCATTATTGCCGACTTTTAACACCCTCCCGACGTCGGTAAAGTGTTCTTCTACTTGTATGTCACTACCTGTACATGCTTCTTTTGCTTTTTTTATTACGTTTTTAAAATTTCCCCACTTACTATATTCTAGCATTTCCATCAGTTCTCTTGCATACCAAAATTCCACTCCGTTTTTGTCAATATGTTTAATATCTTCAAAGTTTTTTTCTGTTTTATTCATTGTATTATTTTCCATCTAATTTCTCCTTTCTCAACTGTTCGGAATTTCCAAACAGTTTAAATTTATTTAAATCTCACTACTTTTCTACTATTTATATCATATATCTTTTCTTTTTTCAATACTTTTAACGAAATTTTGTTCTTGTTTTTTTGTTTAAGAAAAGCATACTTTCATATGCTCCTATTAAAACTATAATTCTACTTTGCAAACTACATCATACTCAATTTTTTCTCTTACAACATAGCCTGTCTTTTTTGTTTCTTTTTTGTAACATAGTCCTTTTTACTACGCACTCTCTCAAATTCAAACCTACTATATCCATTCTCTTTCTTGCAACCATTATAGATGTAATCATCCCCGTTTCCAAATCTGCAGTTACATCTTACACAAACCCCAATCTTCTTCCGTCACTAATATTCACTACTTCTTTATGTTTAAAATCTAATCCCTTCCCACCCATAAAAAACACCTCATATTATATATATGAGGTTATTTTTTCATTTATTATTTTATTTTCCTTGTATTTCTCTCTTTTTTGTGATAGAATACTATACAGTTAGAAAGAAATGGCGATAGCGAAAGAATAGTATTAAACTTTATTTTATATAGAGAGCCTACGGTTGGTGGAAGTTTAGGTTAAAAGGGTTTAAGAATCTACTTTTGTTTGCTTCTAGGAAAACCTAGACCGATTGATGTACGGTTAACAAGCATTACTAAGATACTGTTTATGATAACAGTAATTAAGGTGGCACCGCGAATTTGTTTCGCCCTTATGGTTTCATAAGGGCGTTTATTGTTTTTAAGGGGGAGTTAAAATGATTGATATTAAGTTTTTAAGAGAAAATCCAGATTTGGTAAAAGAGAATATTAAGAAGAAATTTCAAGACCATAAGTTACCTTTGGTAGATGAAATTATTGATTTAGATGAAAAAAATAGAGCTTCTAAATTAAAAGGAGACGAGCTTCGCTCAGACCGTAATCGTTTAAGTTCAGAAATTGGTCTTTTGATGAGAGAAGGAAAAAAAGACGAGGCAGAAGATATTAAGAAAAAAGTTACTGCTATTAATGAGGAACTTGTTCAAAATGAAGCTTTAGAAGCATCCCTTGCAGAAGAAATCAAAGAAAAAATGATGAAAATACCAAATATGATGCATGAATCTGTTCCAATTGGCGAAAATGATTCTAAAAATGTAGAAGTTCAGAAATATGGAGAGCCTGTCGTTCCAGAATATGAAATCCCATATCATACTGATATTATGGAAAAACTATGTGGTATCGATTTAGATGCTGCAAGAAGAGTTGCTGGAAATGGATTTTATTATTTAATTGGAGATATTGCAAGACTTCATAGTGCTGTTATTTCTTATGCAAGAGATTTTATGATAAATAAAGGATTTACTTACTGTATTCCACCATTTATGATCCGTTCTGATGTTGTAACTGGTGTTATGAGTTTTGAAGAAATGGATGCAATGATGTATAAAATTGAAGGTGAAGATTTATACTTAATCGGAACAAGTGAGCATTCTATGATTGGTAAATTTAAAGGTCAAATTCTAAAAGAAGCTGACTTACCTTATACCATGACTTCTTATTCTCCATGTTTTAGAAAAGAAAAAGGTGCTCATGGAATTGAAGAACGTGGTATCTACCGTATTCATCAATTTGAAAAGCAGGAAATGATTGTTGTTTGTAAACCAGAAGAAAGTTACGAATGGTATGATAAGATGTGGTCTTATACAGTAGAATTATTCGAGAGCTTAGACATTCCTGTTCGTACACTAGAATGTTGTAGTGGTGACCTTGCTGATTTAAAAGCAAAAAGTGTTGATGTAGAAGCTTGGAGCCCAAGACAGCAAAAATATTTTGAAGTAGGAAGCTGTTCAAACCTAACCGATGCACAAGCTAGACGTTTAGGTATTCGTATTAAAGGAGAAAAAGGAAATTACTATGCCCATACTCTAAATAACACGGTTGTTGCCCCTCCTCGTATGTTAATTGCGTTATTAGAAAACAACTATAACGAAGATGGAAGCATCAACATCCCAAAGGTATTACAGCCTTATATGGGAGGCAAAACTACTCTTCGAGCAGAGTAAAAATGTAGAGGGTCGCATATCATGCGACCCAAAAGAAGGAGAAATTAAATGATTGTTAAAAATCCTAAGTTTGAAGTGTCTGCGGTTAGTCCAAAGCAGTATCCTACCAATGGACTACCTGAAATTGTATTAGTTGGAAAATCTAATGTTGGAAAGTCTTCTTTTATTAATACAATGATTAACCGTAAGAGCTTAGCAAGAACCAGTAGTGAACCTGGTAAAACAAGACAAATTAACTTTTATAATATTGATAATACATTTTATTTTGTAGATTTACCAGGATACGGTTTTAGTAAGATGTCGAAACAAGAGCAAGAAAAAGTTGGAAAATTTACAGAAGAGTATTTAGTAAAAAGAAATACCATTCGTATGATTATCTTTTTAGTTGATATTCGTCATAAACCAACCGAAAATGATTTGCATATGTATCATTATGTTATGAGTTCAAATCTGCCATTTATGGTACTTGCAAATAAGGCAGATAAAATTGCACCTACAAAAGTGGATTCTTATGTAGAAGATTTAAAAAAAGAATTTGGTATTTCGTTTAGTACTTTATTACCATTTTCTTCAGAAAGAAAGATTTATCAAGATGTGGTTTGGAATGAAATTGAGAAAATATTAGGAAATTAAGGAGGTAAAACCATATGAAATTAACAGAGGATAGTGAAACACTTGCTGAAAATAAAGTATTAATTTTATATATTTTAGACAAATTAAATAAGCCAATTAGTAATGAAAGTTTACTTAGTCTTGTATTATCTATTCAAGAAATGAATTATTTTTATTTTCAACAGTTTTTATTAGACTTATTAGAAAATCAATATATTATTGGTTATACCAAAGATGACAAAACAATGTATAAAATAACAGAAGCAGGAAAAGAAACCTTACATTTAACCGACGATTTACTTCCTGGTATTATGAAATTAAAAATTGATAATGCATTAAAACAAGAAGTGGATGAAGTTCAAAATGTAAGCCATGCTGTTTCTGAATTTATTCCTCAAAATGAGAATGAATTTATTGTAAAATGTAAGTTAATACAAAACAATATAACAATATTTGAATTAAATCTACGTGCCGCTTCTCGTGAACAAGCAAAATATATCGCCGAAAAATGGGAAACCGAACATGAAGAAATTTATCCTATTATTTTAGAGATGTTAACAAAAAAATAATCGTAGGGGTCGACGCCTTCGTCGACCCGTTTTTCATAATTTTTATTTTTGTCAGGTCGATGAGAGTATCCCCCTACAGTTTATTGTATTTTTCTTCTCACATATTCATATAAGATAACACTTGTTGCAACCGATGCATTTAAGCTTTCTGTTTTTCCGTAGCATTGGAATTTTTGCTTTTTCGTCTGCTAATTCTAGCACTTCTTTAGATACTCCATTTGCTTCATTTCCGTATGACAAGTACTTTCTTGTGATACTCAATATCATAAATATTATTGTCGGTTTCTAGTGATGTTGCTAGAATTTTAAATTTATGTCTTTTCATTTCTTTTAATGTTCTTACGATGTCGTTTGACACAATCACATTAACTCTAAAAATGGCTCCCATGGTTGACCTTACCACTTTTGGATTGTATGCATCTGCTGTTTTTTCAGAAAGGATAATTTGTTTTAATCCAACACTATCAACTGTCCTTAAAATCGTACCTAAATTTCCTGGGTCTTGTATACCATCTAATACTACAATCATATCTTCATCATAATTAATGTTTTCTTCTTTATTTTCTTTATTAACTACTGCTAAAATTCCTTGTGGATTATTGACTTCAGTAATGCCATCAAAAACTTTTTCTGCGACATAAACACAGTTATATTTTGCAATTTCATATAATAGTTTTTGTTCAATCGTATGATTTTCTACACAATCTTCGCATACAACAACGGTATCGATATTTGCTTTTTCTTCTACCGCTTCCTCAATTAGCTTAATTCCTTCAATCAAATATTTATTTTCTTGATCACGATATTTCTTATCTTTTAATTTTCGAATATTTTTAACAACTTCATTATCTTTACTGGTTATGACTTGCATACTTTTTCCTCCATATTTTTTTATATTATACCCCGCTTTTTAAATTTCTTTTATTGTTTTTAAAAATTCTTTTACTTTTTTAATTATCATACTATCACTATTTTCTGGAACTTTGTATGTAATATATGGTTCTTTTCCTGGTGAAAAGCGAATCTCATTACGGTATTTTTTGATTAAGGTATCAATCACTTCCATTTTAAAATTACTTGCATCAAAATGAAATACAATATTTTCTTTTCTTTGAGCAATTTTTGTTACAAAAGTTTCTTTGCATAATTCTTTAATTCTTGCAATTTCTAGTAGGTTATTTACCTCTTCTGGCATTGGTCCAAAACGGTCAATCATTTCATCTGTTACATTTTCAATGTCTTGTTCTGTTCTTGCAAGTGCAATATCTTGATAAATTTCAATCTTCTGGCTACTGTTTTCAATGTATTCATCTGGAATGTAACTAGAAATATCTAAATCAATTTGTACATCGACTTCTTCTTTTGTTTCTACTCCTTGAATTTCTTTTATAACTTCATCTAATAATTTACAATACGTATCATAACCCACTTGGTCCATATGTCCATGTTGGATTTCCCCTAGTAAACTTCCTGCTCCACGAATTTCCAAATCTCGCATTGCAATTTTAAAACCAGAACCAAATTCCGTAAATTCCTTAATTGCTTTTAAACGTTTATCCGCAACTTCTGATAGTAGTTTATCTGGTTTATATGTAATGTAGGCATAACTTTGAATATTACTTCTTCCTACTCTTCCACGGATTTGATATAACTGTGCAAGTCCCAGCCTATCTGCATTTTCTACAATAATGGTATTGGCATTTGGTATATCAATTCCAGATTCCAAAATAGTAGTACATACTAAAATATTTACTTTTTGATTGATAAAATCCATCATAATATCTTCTAATTCAGACCCTGTCATTTTTCCATGAGCAAATGCGACCTTTGCTTCCGGTACTAAATTTGATATTTGTCTTGCTTTTTGCTCTATGTTTTCTACATTATTAAATAAGTAAAAAACTTGCCCTTCTCTTTCTAATTCTTTGGTAATTGCTTCTTTTACTACCTCTTCATCATATTCTAATACATATGTTTGTACAGGTCTTCTATCTTGTGGTGGTTCATAAATAACAGACATATCCCTTACTCCTACAATTGACATATGTAGGGTTCTTGGAATTGGAGTTGCTGTCATGGTTAATACATCTACATTCGTTTTTAATTCTTTTATTTTTTCTTTATCTTTTACTCCAAAACGATGCTCCTCGTCAATAATTAACAATCCTAAATCTTTAAACTCCACATCTTTACTTAAGATCCTATGAGTACCAATGACAACATCAACTTCCCCTAGCTTTAGCTTTTTAATTATTTCTTCTTGTTCTTTTTTGGTACGAAAACGATTTAACAATTCTACTCGAATGGCAAATGCTTCCATACGTTGTTTAAAACTTTCATATTGTTGATTTGCAAGCACGGTTGTTGGAACTAAATAAGCAACTTGTTTTTGATCCATACAAGCTTTAAAAGCAGCTCTAATTGCAACTTCTGTTTTTCCATAACCAACATCTCCACAAAGAAGTCTATCCATTGGTTTCTCTTGTTCCATATCTTTTTTCACTTCTTCAATGCAACGTAGTTGGTCATCTGTCTCTACATATGGGAAACTCTCTTCAAATTGTGTCTGCCAAGGAGTGTCTTTACTAAAAGAAAATCCTTTTGCTTTCTGACGTTTTGCGTATAATTCAATTAAGTTCCTTGCTACTTCCCTTAAATTATTTTTTACTTTTGCTTTTGTATTTGTCCACTCTTTACTTCCTAATCGGTTTAATTTAAGGTCATTTTCGCCTGCTCCAATATATTTTCGAATACTATCTAATTGATTGGTTGGAATATATAAAACATCAGCATCTCGATATTTAATTTTGATATAATCCTTGGTAACACTATCTGCTTTTATCGTATTAACCCCAATAAATTGTCCAATTCCGTGCGTTTTATGAACAACATAGTCCCCTTGTTTTAAATCAGCAAATACTACTTTTTCTCCTTCAGAGAATGCAGTATGTATTTTTCTCTTTCTTTTGGTATCACGATTTAATAATTCTTTACTACTAATTACCATTAATCCCATATCGTAATCTTCAAATCCTGCTTCCAAAGTGCCTTTTGTTACGATTACGACTCGTTTCGGTAATTCTCCATTTATGTTTTCTATATATTTATGTGGTATCTCTTTTTCTAGTAATAGTAAAGATAATTTCCTGCTTGTTTCTTCACTTCCACCTAATACAATTACTGTTTTTTCTTCATTAATCGCTTTTAGAATATCTTCTAAAAATACTTCCATACTACTTTTATAATAATTGATTTCTCTTGTTCTAAAATGGATTTCGTTGTGCTTTGCTTCTCCAATTTCTTCATCTGTTATTGCAATATCTTGTTTTTCTAAATATACTTTTTTTCTTTTTTTAATTTTATCAAAAACGGTTTCATATCCTGTTATATTTAAAATTACATCTGGTATCTTTTTTTCTTTTTCTACTAACATGTTTTGAATATTTTGGTTGTCAATGATAATATTGTTCGCTCTTGCTTTTATTTTGGTTATTTCATCGATAAAAATAAGATAATCTTCTTTGATATAATCAAAGAAACTTCCTGTTTTGCTATAAAAATTGTTAAAATACTTATCCACCTTACTAATATAACTACCATTGGTAATTTGTTCGATATCTTGCTTAACTTGTTCATTTTCTTCTCCATAGTTTGCTTTCATATCTTGTACCACTTCTTCTATGGTTTTTTCTAATACAAATTCATGAGCAGGATAAATTGTAATTTCTTTACACATTTCGGTAGAACGTTGGCTTGAAATATTAAAATAACGAATAGAGTCTACTTCATCTCCCCAAAATTCTATACGAATTCCCTTTTTCTCGTTTAGGGCAATATCTAGTATTCCACCTCGTATACTAAACTGTCCTCTTCCTTCTATTAAATCACATCTTACATAGCCTAAATGGACCAAATCTTGTTTTATTTGGTCTAATGAATAGGATTTTCCTACTTTAAATTCTAATACATGCTCATATAATATATCTTTTGGTACCATACTTTGCATAAGAGCTTCTATGGTAGTAACTACAATATCAACTTTACCTCGTATAATTTTATTTAAACTTTCAATTCTTTCATATGGCAAGTCTTTACTTTCTGCAACATAATCATAGGTTACAATTTCCTTTTTCGGAATAAATACTACCTGATTCGTAAAAAATTCTAAATTCTTTACCAAATTTCTTGCTTGTATTTCATTGTAAGTAATGATACATATTTTGGCATTATTATATTCTTTTGTGCCATAAGCAAAATATGTTTTCATAACGTCTGTAAGCCCAGTTAGCATAACTGGACTTTTTGTTTTTTCCAAATCTTCTATGTAGCTATTAAATTTTTTCGAATTTAATAGCATTTTCATAAGACCATTCATTTTGTCTTTTTTCTCCTTTTGATTTTGTCTATCTTATTATACACTATTTTCTTATAATTTTGAATACCTTACCTTATATTTTTTCTTTCTTTCATTTGACATTTTTCGTGTTTTATCATATCATAAAATAGAAATATGATAAAAGGAGATTAAAACTATGTGGAAAGAATTTAAAGAATTTGCAACTAAAGGAAATGTTGTAGATTTAGCAATTGGTGTTATTATTGGTGGCGGTTTTCAAAAGATTGTAAACTCTTTAGTAAATGACCTTATTATGCCATTTATTTCTATCTTTACAGGAAAAATTGATTTTAATGATATGATGGTGACCATTGGTGATACTTCTATTAAATATGGTTCTTTTATTACTAATGTGATTAACTTTTTAATCATTGCTTTTTCTGTTTTTCTTATGGTACGTTATATAAATAAATTAAACAAAACTTTAGAAGAAAAAGCAAAAGGAATCAATCAAAAATTAGAGAAAAAAAATAAATTCTTTAAAAAGAAAAAGAAAGAAGAAGAATCAGTAGCACCTGCTCCTACTACAAAAATATGCCCTTTCTGTTTATCTGAGATTAATATTAAAGCAACAAGATGTCCTCATTGTACATCTCAATTAGAAGAAATGGTTGGAGAACAATTAGAAATTAAGGAATAATTTTTAAGGAAGATAAAATATGAATAAAGAAATCGAATTAAAATTTGAAGTTGTTGATTTTCCTGTTTTAAATTCAACGGATTTCATTGAGATATATAAAATCTTACAATACTATATTTATAAAGATTCATTTTCTGCTATTCGAAAAAGAAGTATTTTAAATGTAAAAAGCAAGGAACAAAAATATATCTATACTGTAAAAACTAAAGGTGATTTAACAACTGATACTTCTATTTATGAAATTGAAACCGAAATAACAAAAGAGCAATATGATGGTATTAAAGATAACTTACATCATTTGGTTGAAAAGTATCGAATTAACATTCCAATTGATAATGGATTAATTGCAGAATTAGATATTTACTACGGTACCTTGGATGGACTTCTTACTGTAGAAGTCGAGTTTCCTAATGAAAGTAACATGGCTGATTTTATTAAACCTAATTGGTTTGGAAATGAGTTAAGTAAAAAACAATTTTCAAATGCCAAATTGTCTAAAATGAGTAGAGATGAATTTCTAACTTTATTAGATGAAAAACAATTAGAAAATAATATGAATATTAGACAATTCCTTGAAAAATCAATATTAAACCTTTGATTTAACAAATTGGGTCGCATATTATGCGACCCCTATCATTAAAAATTCAAATTTCTTATAAGATTTATGTTTTGATTGTGTAATTTATTTTTCAATTCCAAAAATACAATTTTCATATAAGAATTGTTCTATTTTCGTTGTATCATTTGTATTATAGAATTCTGTTAATAATGTATTAAATTCATTTAAATATGTATCTTTAATAGTTAATACACCACTTCCATTACTAATTAGTATTTTGTTTGCTAAAATAATACTGGTGCGTTTATTTCTGGGCATCTCTTAAATTTAAAATACAATTAATATCCTCTAAGATTACCTTTGGTACATTTACTCCTTGTAAAATTTCCTGTATTTGAGAAAATGTAACATTACAACCTTCCATTTTTGCATTACTATATATATTGTCAACAATTAATTTTTTAGCCAAAAACGTATTCTCTTCTAAAGTTAAATCATATTTATCGTTCATTTTTTATCTCTCCTAGAAAAATTGTATCAAATTCTTAATATTTTGTCACTATAGTACTTGCATATTTTATCTTTTTATGATAGAATACTATGCGTTATAGTTTAATTCACATTTTAAGGAGGTGCAAACATAGATGCCAAACATTAAATCAGCAATAAAAAGAGTAAGTGTTATCGAAAAGAAAACATTAAGAAATAATATGATTAAATCAGGTTATAGAACTGCTGTTAGAAAATTTGAAGAAGCTGTTGAAGCAAAAGACGTTAAAAACGCTGAAAGCTTATTTGTAGAAGCTACTAAAAAAATCGATATGGCTTGTACAAAAGGTGTTATCGTAAAAAATACAGCTGCTAGAAAAAAATCTAGATTAGCAAAAAAATTAAATGCTGTAAAAGCATAGGATTTTAAAAAATTATGCATAGTTTTTTAAAAAAATCTTCCACATACGTGGAAGATTTTTTGTTATATTTCTAACTATGGCCCCTTTACTTAAGGGAGCTGTCACCGTAGATGACTGAGGGTTCTTCCATGAATTACCTTTGATTTTGGTACTTTTCTATGTTACCATTGTATTATAAGTGTATTTAATTTAGGAGGAAACAATCATGATAAAAGTATTAAAAGATAAACTAAATTCTATGGAGGAAAAAGTAAAAAAGATTATGAACGCCGGCTTTCTTTTTTCCTTTATCGTATGCATGATTAGTATGGGCTTACTAATTGCTTACGATCTAAATGCTAATTTAGACCTATATTACATTGGTCTATCCGTATTTCGCTTAAGCCTATTTTTTGCCGTTGAATTCGTCATTTGTGCTTTTGCAATTGATACGATTAAGAAGCAAATGTGCTAGAATATTGTTTTAGCAAAACCACCACCAGCATTATACTGGTGGTGGTTTTATTATACTTTTTAATAAGTAATTCCACTAATATATTTATCATAAATAAATTCTTTCAGATTTTCTAAGTTATTCGTTTCATAATACTTAATAAGTTCTTCTCCAAATTGTATATCTTCCTCAACTGGAACACTTATAACTCCCTTTCCATTTTGAATCATCATTTTATTCGCAGACAGCATTGCTGTTCTTTTATTTCCATCTTCAAAATCCCTTCTTTTTTACATCTTATTTATTTCTTCAACAAACATCTTGTTTAACATTTGTGGATTTGCTTTTCCTTTTGTTTCTTTCATGGCTTGCCCTACTAAGAAACCAATTGCTTTTTCTTTTCCTGCTTTATAATCTGCAACTGACTGTGGATTTGCTTGTAGTATTTGAAGGACAACTTCTTTAATAGCTCCTTCATCTGAAATTTGAATCCATCCTTTTTCTTCGATGATTTTGCTTGGTGATGTTGGATTTTCAAATAGTTCTTCTACTACTTTTTTAGCAATCGCACTACTAATGGTTCCTTTTTCAATTAGAGCAATTACTTCAGCCAAATGTTCCGCAGTAAATGGAATCTGGTTTGGTTCTAGCTCTTTTTCATTTAAGATTCTTGATATGTCTGATAAAATCCAGTTACAACTAGCTTTTGCATTTCCACATATTGTGGTTGTTTGTTCAAAAAGGTTTGAAAGATATTTTGATGCTGTTAATAAATTTGCATCACGTTCTGTTAGGTTATATTCTTCCATATATCTTTCTCTTCTAGATTCTGGTAACTCTGGTAGAGTTTTTCGAATATCTTCTATATATTCATCAGATAAACGAATGGCAACTAAATCTGGGTCTGGAAAATAACGATAATCTTGTGCATCTTCTTTATCTCTCATAGAAAATGTTCTTCCTGATACATCATCCCATCTTAAGGTTTCTTGTTCTACTACTCCTCCATCTTCAATTAAATCAATTTGACGGTCAATTTCGTATTCAATTCCTCTTACAATGGATCTAAATGAGTTCATGTTTTTCATTTCAGTACGAGTACCAAGTTTTGTTTCTCCTTTTTTACGAACTGAAACATTAACATCGGCACGAAGAGATCCTTCTTGCATTTTACAATCTGATACTTCAATATATTCTAGAATTGATTTTAATTTCCTTAAATAATTTTCAGCCTCAGCGCTTGAACGAATATCTGGCTCAGATACAATTTCAATTAGCGGAACACCTGCACGGTTTAAATCAACTAAAGACCCTCCACCAAATTCATCGTGGTTCAATTTACCAGCATCTTCTTCAATGTGAATTCTGGTAATACGTATAACTGTTTTTTCACCTTTTTCGTTTTCAATTTCGATACTACCTTTTTTACAAAGTGGTCTATCAAATTGTGAAATTTGATAAGCTTTTGGTAAATCTGGGTAGAAATAATTTTTACGGTCATTTTTACTATTTTGTTCAATTTCGCAATTTGTTGCAAGACCTGCACGTACTGCATATTCTACAACTTTTTCATTTAATACTGGTAACGTTCCAGGTAATGCCATACAAATTGGGCAACAATGTGTGTTTGGCTCTCCACCAAACTCAGTAGGACAAGAACAAAATATCTTCGTTTTTGTTGAAAGCTCTGCATGTACTTCTAGTCCTATTACAACTTCATAATCTTCTCTTGACATATTTTATTCCCTCCTTAATTTTTAAACTCTGGTTTATTTTTTCTAAAATCCGTATTTTGCTCATATGTATAAGCTGCATTTAAAATTGTACTTTCAGCAAAAGGTTTTCCAATTAATTGGAACCCAATTGGCATTCCTTCGGAATTTAGTCCACATGGAACACTAATTCCTGGAAGTCCTGCAATATTAACAGGAACTGTACAAAGGTCTGCTAAATACATTTCTAATGGGTCATTAATTTTTGAGCCAATATCAAATGCAACATTAGATGCTGTTGGTGTTAAAATGACATCATATTTTGCAAAGTTTTTAGCATATTCGTTTTTAACAAGTGTACGAACTTGTTGTGCTTTTTTATAATATGCATCATAGTATCCAGAAGAAAGTACATAGGTACCTAATATAATTCTTCTTTTTACTTCTGCTCCAAATCCTTCACTTCTCGAATTACGATAGATATCCTTTAAATTTTCATAATTTTTTGTTCTATATCCATAACGAATTCCATCAAATCTTCCTAAGTTTGAACTTGCTTCTGCACAAGCAATAATGTAATAAGTTGCAAGCGCATAATCTGCAACATCTAAAGAACATTCTTCTACCGTTGCTCCTAATTGTCTATATTTTTCAATTACTTTTTCAATTGCTTCTTTTACTTCGGTATTTATTCCATCTCCAAAATATTCTTTTGGAACTCCTATTTTTAATCCTTTTACATCATTTTTTAGAGCTTTTGTATAATCTTCTTTTTCTCTATCTGCTGATGTAGAATCTTTTTCATCATGCCCTGCAATTACATTTAGTAAAAGTGCAGAATCCTTTACATCTTTGGTTAATGTTCCTATTTGGTCTAATGATGAAGCAAATGCTACAAGACCAAAACGAGAAACTAGACCATAGGTTGGTTTTAATCCTACAATTCCACAAAAAGAAGCAGGTTGACGAATACTTCCTCCTGTATCAGAACCTAATGCCCAAGGAACCATTCCTGCTGCAACAGCAGCTGCTGACCCTCCTGAAGAGCCTCCTGGTACTTTATTTAAATTCCATGGATTTTTTGTTTTCTTAAAGTAAGAATGTTCTGTTGAACCTCCCATGGCAAATTCATCCATGTTTAATTTTCCAAAAGAAACCATTCCCGCTTCATTAATTTTTTCCATTACGGTTGCATCATATGGTGCAACAAAGTTTTCTAACATTTTAGATGCACAAGTAGTTTTTACTCCTTTTGTACAAATATTATCTTTAATTCCTATTGGAATTCCTGCTAATTTTGATGGATTATTTGCTTTTTGTTTAATCTCCTCTTTTGCTTCTTGTTCTGTAATCGTAACAAAAGCTTGTACATCTTTTTCTTTTTCATTAATTCTATTTTGGTAAGAAGCTAGAATTTCTTCTTTTGTTATCTCTTTTTTATCTAACTTCTCTAATAATTCATGTACTGTTAATTCATAAATTTCCATTAACGTTCCTCCTTGTATTTTTATTGCATTTAATTAATGTATAAACGGTTTGATGATGGCATCGCACTCTACATTAGTTGATTACTTTTGGAATTTTGAACATTCCTTCTTGTGCTTCTGGTGCATTTTGTAATAATTCATCTCTATTTAGACTTTCTATAATTTCATCTTTTCGAAATACGTTATATGCTTCATTTACGCCAATTGTTTCCTCTAGTCCATCAATTGGTGCTTTATTTACAATGTTTGCAAAATTTAAAATCTCTTCTAAGTGTCCCATGTAAGTATCCACTTCTTCTTCTTTTAAGTTTAAATTTGCTAATTTTGCAATGTGTAAAATTTCTTCTTTACTTACTTGCATAATATCATCTCCTACCTTTATATTGTTTCATATTATATAATTTTTTAAGCAAAAAAACAAGCAATTTTGCTTGTTTTTTCCATTTATTTTGTTTATTGTAAGCTCGAACTAAAGTTATTCATAAACCATTGTTGTATATCAAATGGTTCTTTGGTTTGTGGCATACCATAATCTACCCCAAAAGTTTCTACTGTTACACTTTTGATAACTGGTGGATTTACTGGTTTATCCACTCCTTCTGATGCAGAAGAATCTCTTGTTACAACTTCTATATTTTCAATTTTATGAACAATATCCATTCCTTCTGTTACTTTTCCAAATGCTGCGTATAAACCATTCAACTGTGTATTGTTTCCTGTCATAATAAAGAATTGTGAGCCTGCTGAATTATATCCTTCTTTTACTAAAGAACTTCCATAAGCTGAGTAATCTCCTCTTGCCATAGAAATAACTCCTTCTTCATGTTTTAATGTGTTTTTCTTAAATCCATTGGCAATAAATTCTCCTTCAATCGTATATGCCTTATCTGTTTGTACATTATCTTGAATATTGCTTAACATTGGAGACCCTGTACCATCTCCATTTTTATCTCCACCTTGAATCATAAAATCTGGTATGGTTCTGTGGAATGTTAACCCATTATAAAATCCACGATTTGCAAGTCTTATAAAGTTTGCAACCGTATTAGGTGCCATCTCTGGATATAATTCAATTTTAACAGTACCATATCCTTCTATTTCCATTGTTACAATTGGATTTTGTACCTTTACAAATACTTTTTGATAATATCCAAATCCTAACCATCCTATTAATGCAATCACTAACACAATCGCAATTATCATCATTATATTTTTTAATTTCATTTTATCTTTCCTCCTAAACTTTTATCTCTCATTTATACCTCTATAAAAACAGAGTAATACGGAAACCTAAATCTCTCATACTATGCGACTTTCCAGCCCAATTACGTTGAGCTGCTGGATGAGAATTTGCGTTACTATAGAAACCGTCCTCCACGATTTGTATACTCTAAATCAGGATTATTATTACCTTCTGTCGTCCATTCCCACACATTTCCTCCAATGTCATAAATATTATTTACTGCTATCGTTTGTCCTGTTTTTTTAAGTGCACCTGAATAGTTCCCTACAGTACTATTCGTCGTATAAGCTGAATTTTTCGTTTCTATAAACTTTAGTGTCGTATCCCATGCATAACTACTACATAATTTACTTATTATCGCATCATTATCCAAATAGAAATTTTCTGCTATTTCAATTGCCTTATTCCTTGTTATTCGATTCCATACATCTTTTCCTTTTTGAATAACTGCCGTTCCATCTATATACGCTGTCCATTTTATATCATTATTTATATTATCTGTATTTACATTGGTATAGTCTGTTATTCCTACTTCATATCTGCCTATATAAAATCCCCCATATTTTTTCACACTGTCTAATTCTGTTATTCCCTCTCTAATTTTTTGTATTTTCTCTGTAAAGTAATATGAATAAGAATTTGAATTTACCATTATCTTATAACTATTTGTTACACTATCATATTTCTCTTTGCTCTGCTTACCATTCCAGTCTTCCTTCGAAAATGCATATCTATCATAAGTATACTCCATATCTTCTACCGGAACCCAAACGAACTCATTTCCATCTGTATCATTCTTTATAACAAATCCTGTTTCTTTAGTTCCTTGGTCTTCTGTTGTAATCGAGCTAAATCCATTAGGCACTGGGATTTTATTTCCGTTTGCATCAGCAATTATCTTACAATTCGTTCCTATTTCTTTAATCGCTTCATTTCCAGCTCTATCAGTATATTTTATATCATATAAACCGAGGCATTGTCACCTCAAAATGTGTTGTTTCTCCTAGCAAAATCCAATTTTCACTTTCGCGAAGTTTATAGCTTAGTGTTCCTCCATATACTTGATTTGGATTCACAATGTTTTTAATAATCATTTGCCATGAATTTGACACTTTGTTTACTTCTATATCAAATGTCAGAGATTGATTATTTTTATCTACTTGTTCTATTTTTTGTCCTGAATAATCTGGCATATCGGTTAATCGATAATAAGTGGTATTATCGATCACAATCCCTGTTATGCTTACTACATCTCTTGTACCAAAATTAATAATCACATCTTGTGAAATATTATCTAAATCTAGTTGTTTTAGATTTTGCGCCGAGAAGTAACGATATCCCTCTTTTGGTATTTGTCCTAAAATTTGACTTATCGTGTTAGAATTTACAACCGAAATATCTTGCCCTAAAGAATTATAATAAGCAATATCATTTTGATTTAATTTTCTTTTTTCATAAATCGTATTTACTTTTTCTTGTATCATTTCTAGCTCAGTTATCATACTTGTCTGTTTTGCAGTTCGAATTGAATCAAGTCCTGCTGTTGTTGCAATTCCTGCCAAAATCAGCAAAATAACAATTCCAATTACTAATGTAACTAATGTAATTCCATTTTCTTGTTTCAATTTTTTGTCACCTCGTCTTTCGTATAAATTCTTTCTAAATTATAACATAACATTATCAAAGACAAATTGCTCTTGCATTCTTTTTAAAGCTTGTCTAATTGTTCTTGCTCTTACTTCTCCAATTCCATCTACTTCATCTAGTGCTGGTATATCTGCTGCAATAATATGCTGTAAGGATTTAAATTTTTTAATTAAGTTTTCTACAATGTTATTTGGCATTCTTGGAATTTTATTTAAAATACGATATCCTTTTGTATAAACACCAACTTCATCATAGTTATCAAATATTTCATAGCCTAAAATTTTTGCTATTGTTTGTACATTCATTAAGTCCTCATATGGCAAATCTATAATTTGATTTAATACTTTTTCTGGGTTTCTTTTCTTTGGCTGTACTACATAGTCTTTTATAATAAGCAATTCTTCTTTTTCTAAATCCCCTACTAATTCGTCTAATTGCATTTGTACTAAACGTCCTTCTTCTCCTAATTCATAAATGTTTCTTTGTACTTCTTCTACCATTTTCATAACCATCTCTGCTCTTTGAATGGCAGTTATAACATTATCTAATGTCACAATATCATTAAACTCATATTCGTTTAAAACACTTAATTTACTATCAAATACTTTTTTATATTTTTCAACAGTTTGTAATGCTTGGTTTGCTTTTGCCAAAATGCTTGCTGTATCTTCAATGACATAACGAAAATCTCCCTTAAAAACAGTAATGATATTTCTTCTTTGTGAGATACTAATCACTAATTCCTTCGTCTGTTTTGCAGTACGTTCCGCAGTTCTATGTCTTGTCCCTGTTTCTCTTGTGGAAATACTAGCATTCGGAATTAATTGTGCATTGGCATAAAGAATGCGTTTTAAGTCTTTACTTAATACAATGGCTCCATCCATTTTTGCAAGCTCATATAATCTTGAAGAAGTGTAATCTTCATTAATCGAAAACCCACCGTCTACAATATCTAATACTTCTTTTGAATCTCCAATTGCAATTAATGCTCCTGTTTTTGCCTTTAGTATATTATCTAAACCTTCTCTTATAGGTGTTCCTGGTGCGATTAATTTTAAAATGTCTGTTATTGAAGTATCTCGGTTAAGTCTCAATTATTTCACCTCTCCTATTCTTTTTATTTGATTCCCATTTTTTTCATAACGTCCTTAATATCATTTACGCCTATTATATCTAATTTATAAGTTTCTTTCAATAGTTTTTTGTTACTTTCTGGAATAATACATGTCGTAAATCCCAATTTTTCTGCTTCTTTTATTCTTTTTTCGATTAAATTCACACTTCTAATTTCTCCTGTTAATCCTACTTCTCCTATAGCAACCGTTCCCTTTGGTATTGGAATATTTTTATAACTAGAAGCTGCTGCAAGTACTACCCCTAAATCAATTGCTGGTTCATTTAGTTTAATTCCTCCAACAACATTAATATAAACATCTTGATTTCCTAAATTTAATCCAACCTTTTTTTCTAGCACTGCAATTAGTAATGTTAATCTGTTATAGTCCATTCCATTTGCTGTTCTTTTTGGAATTCCAAAAACGCTTGTTGATGTTAAACTTTGAATTTCAACCATAAGTGGTCTTGTTCCTTCCATGGTTGCTATAATAATAGAACCTGGTGGTGTTTCTTCTCTTTCTGATATTAGTATGGAAGATGGATTTAAGATTTCACACATTCCTTTTTCTTGCATTTCGAACATACCAATTTCGTTGGTAGATCCAAATCGATTTTTTACTCCTCGTAAAATTCGATAAGAAAAATATCGTTCTCCTTCTAAATATAATACCGTATCTACCATATGCTCTAATACTCTTGGTCCTGCAATGTTTCCATCTTTTGTCACATGTCCAATAATAATGGTCGTAATCGCATTTTCTTTACATACTCTCATTATTTTCGAAGTAATTTCTCTTACTTGACTAACGCTTCCAGGCGCAGATGTAATTTCATCCGAATACATGGTTTGAATGGAATCGATGATAACAAGTTTTGGATTTTCTTTTACAATGACTCCTTCAATTAATCCAATATCGGTTTCACCTAAAAATAGAATATCTTCATTATGAATTCCTAATCGATCAGCTCTTAATTTTATTTGTTCTGCAGACTCCTCTCCAGATACGTAAAGAACTTTTCCCTCTCCTTTTATTTTGTCACATATTTGTAGAATTAGCGTCGATTTTCCAATTCCAGGTTCTCCTCCAAGTAGCACTAAAGATCCCTTTACAAGTCCTCCTCCAAGTACTCTATCTAACTCAGAAAAACCAGTAGAAGTTCTACTAATTTCTTTTCCTTCTAATTTATTTAATACCATTGGTACTGCTTCTTTTTTCTTTTCATATTTTGACCCAGATTGCTTGGTTAATTTTTCTTCATAAAAAGTATTCCATTGGTTACAAGCAGGGCATTTTCCTAGCCATTTTGGTGTTTCATATCCGCACTCACTACATACAAATACTGTTTTTTCTTTCGCCATAACTTTTCTCCTTTTTATCTATTGACAATTTTTTTAATAAGTAATATAATTTATTTAGAAAAAGTAAGAAACCACAAAATGTGGTTGCCGATGTTTGATTTTAAGCCCTTCTCTATGGCGAAGCAGAGAAGGGCTGTTTTTATTTGCTTATAATTATAACTAAAGCTATAACTAAGGCAAATGCTATAATAGTTGCTGCACCAAATGCAACAAAAAGAATAATCACTAATTGCAATAATACTTGTTCTATCATAAGCACCACCTCCTTATCATATGTATAATGAGATGGCAACCACATTCTGCTTTTTCTTACTTTCAACTGAGATTATAACTATATTATTACAAAATGTCAATGGTTTTTGTAAAATAAGTCAAACATTTTTTCGGTGTTTTTTATCAATAAAAAACGAAGGTAAGAGATAATCTCTTTCTTCGTTTTTTGTTTATCTGTTCATTAATTTTTCTAACACTATAATAAACATCGCATGGCTCCAGCCAAGTCCAATTACCCAGTTTGATTCCATGGTATTGTTATCAACTTGTTCTGCTAAAAATCCATGACTAGTACTAGATGCTACCACAAAATCCATACATTCTTTTGCCTTTTTATATTCTTTTATTTCAATATAATATAATGCCATCCAAAGTGTTGCAATTGGCCATGGGTTACCATTTCGATAATGGTCTTCCTCAAAACGTTTATATCCTCCTGTGTAGGTACGTAATGTTAAATTAATTTTTTCTACGGTATTTGCCATTTTCTTTTCTTTTGGTGAAATAAGTCCAAATGGCGTTACTGCTCCTAATATGCTAATATCGGTTTTTAAATCTTCCGTATTTCTTCTAAAACAGTTCATGTTTTCATCGTAAAATGTCTTCATAACATATTCTTTTATTTCATCAATTAATTTTACTAAAATTTCCTTTTGTTTCGCTATATTTTCTTGTTTTAAACGATTGATACTTCCCTCTTCACTGTTTTCTTCTATTACTTCGTATGTTTTTATCATGGCATCAAATGCTGCATAAATGCTTGCTACCGAATACAAATGAATTCCTTCATGCATTTCCCATAAATCATAACTTACATGCATTTGATTTTTTTGGTTTATAATGTCTTCTATATATTGTTGTAAAAACTTACTTGCTTTTTCTAACATTTTTAAATTGTCTTTTAAAAATTTAACATTTTTCGTTTTTTCATAATGTTTCCAAACACCATATATTACACTTGCTGTTTCATCAATTTGGTAGCCCCAACATGGTGCTAAACGTCCATCAGTAAAAAAGCGTTGTTCCCACATACCAGTTTCACTTTGTGTGTTTTTACAAAACGATTTGTAGAACTTTTCCGTTTCTTTTTCCATACCCAGAATATCTAATGCATTTGTAACAAAAACGGCATCTCTTGTCCAACAATAACTATATCTTCCACATTGTGTTTTATTCTCGTCTACTTCAATACTTGCAGATATTCCTCCTGTTTCTTCGTTGGTAAGTAATGGATATAATAAAATGGTTCGATGATAAATATTCTTTATTTTTTTGTCATAATCTGTATTTTCTTTTAATTCTAATGTCTCATGTTCTTTTACATATTTTCTCCAATATTTAACCGTACTTGCTAGCTCTTTTTCTACATCAATTTTACTAATTTCTTTACTTTGTTTTTGAATGTCATCTAACTTATAAGTTTCTTTGTTATCATTAAGCCATAAATATAATATCAATTCTTTTTTCTCTTTTGGCTTTAATATTCCAATATCATAACTCATGCTAGAATCTGCACTCATTCCAATATAATCTTTATCCCAAATTGCTCCTGTATGAATATTAGAACTTGTATCATTAATTTGAAAACTCTCTAATTTGGTATTTTTAGAAACCGTCGAAATTGTAAAATCATGTGAATATTGTACCATTCCTTGATCTATGATTTTACAACTAACAGGATTATTTTCTTCAGATAATAATTTGGAATGTAGTAAAAATTTTACATTCAAATCAATATTATTTTCATTGACAAACTCATATCGTTTTACTAAAACATTTTTCTTCATTGGCACAAAGTCTAATTGATTTACTTTTAAATTAAAATAGGTATTACGAATTTGTGTATTTAGTACATTGGTATCTTCTGTATAATATTGATTGTATTCATTATTAATATCATCATACAAATTAACAAGACATGAATCATTAATTTTAAGACCTGCATACCAATAGTCAATATATTGCTTATAGTCTGGTGTTGGATAATATAACCTTAATAATTCCCCTTTTGAAGTATAACTTGCTACTATTTTTTTATTTCCAATAATTGCATCATTTAAATATTTGTCTTTCATTTTTTATTTTCTCCTTAATTTATGTTGACTTTTTATGGGTTTTATGTTATCATAATCACATGATTCATGAAATTTGTTGAATTCATAGGAAAGCACAGCACTAGTATGCTTATATAGATGCGTGTAAATTCGGCAAAACTTTAAAACTGTCATTTCCTTGTGCTTGAAAAAGATAGAAAGTTACAATTTAATATGGAACTTTTAGGTGGATTCTTCTTGAAGAATCTGGTTTCTCTTTCTATGAAAGGAGGGATGCCATCCTCCTGTTTTGCAAAATTAAATACGAACATCTTTGTATCACTAAAAAGAATATCTTTCTATCTTCCCCAGTCTTTTAAAAGACTGGGGTTTTTATTTTATTCTCCTATAATTTCTACAATTTGTCTTTCTAATTCTTTTATTTTTTCATTAATGAATGCAACTTCTGCATCTTTTGCTTTTTCAGTAATGATTTCTTCTTTTATAATTTGAGTCATGTCTGCTACTTCGTCTTTTAGTTTTTGCATACGGTCTAAGACTTCTATCCTTAATGGTTTATATCTTGTGGTAAGTTCTATTTTGTTCGTTAAGTTTGCTACATCTTCTGTTAGTTCATAGGTTTCTCCAAAATCTGGAATGATTACTGGTATTCCTGTTGTTTCTAATATTTTTTCTTTTAACACTTCTTGAGATTCTGGTTCTCCATGGACTAAGAAGATTTGTTTTGGTTTTTGAACGAAAGAATAAATAAAGTTTAATAACCATTCTTGGTCAGCATGTCCTGAATATCCCTCTATATATTCAATTCTTGCATTTACTGCAATTTCTTCACCAAATATTTTTACTTTCTTTTCTCCATTTACCAATTTACTTCCTAAGGTTCCTGGTGCTTGGTATCCAACAAAAAGAATTGTACTCTTTGGATTCCAAAGATTATGTTTTAAATGATGTTTAATACGTCCTACTTCACACATACCGCTAGCAGATATAACAATAGAAGATTCATTTCTTTCGTTTAACTCTTTCGATTCTTCTGCTGTTCTTGTAAATTGTAATCCTGGAAATTCTAGTGGATTATCTCCTTTTTCCATCTCTTGTTTTACATCATCATCAAATAAATCCATGTTTTGTCTAAATATTTCTGTTGCAGAAATAGCAAGTGGGCTATCTACAAATACAGGAACTTTCATTAAAGTTTCATATTGTTTTAAGAATTCTTCATCATCACGTTTTTCTTTTAATTTATTTAATTCGTATACAATCTCTTGTGTTCTTCCTACTGCAAATGAAGGAATAACAACCGTTCCTCCATTATCTAATGTTTCTGAAACAACTTTTAAAAATAATTCTGCTTTATCATCATTTCTCATATGAAGTCTACTACCATAGGTAGATTCCATTACTAAGTAGTCTGCAGATTCAATCATTGTAGGAGAAGATAAAAGTGGAATATCGTTGTTTCCAAGGTCTCCTGTAAATACGGCTTTTTCCGTTTTACCATTTTCGGTTGCCCATATTTCAATAATAGCCGACCCTAACATATGTCCTGCATCATTAAATCTTACTTTAATATTTTCATCAATGTCAATAATTTCATCATATTGTACAGGCTTAAATAATTCTAACGATTTTGTTGCTTCTTCTGCAGTATATAATGGTGGTAATTCTGGCTTCGCTTCTCTTTTACGTTTACGGTTTTTCCATTCGATTTCCATTTCTTGGATATGTCCGCTATCTGGTAGCATAATGGTACAAAGGTCACAAGTTGCCTTTGTTGCAATTACAGGTTTTCTATATCCATCGTTATATAGTTTTGGAATACGACCAGAGTGGTCAATATGAGCATGTGTTAATAGCATAAAATCAATATCCGATACCTCAAATAAAAACGGATCATCATTTTCCTTTTCTTCGGTTGCTTTTCCTTGGTACATACCACAATCCACTAAAAATTTCTTTCCGGCAAGCTTCTACTAAAAAATTCGAACCTGTTACTGTCTTTGCTGCTCCTAAAAATGTTATTTTCATATATTTACTTCCTCCTTATCCTAATAATTTTATTTTTTTATCTAATTTTATAATTACATCTTCTTTTGAAATTGATAGAGGTATCTTTTTTTCTAAAATATCCGTTTCATATAGATACGCTTCTATTGTTTCTTTTATTTGTAATTTAACTACCATGTTTTCTAAGTTAATCATTCTTGTATCAAATAAACTACGAAGAATTTCAAAATCCTTTTCCTGTTTTGTTATTTTATTCATGCATTTTAATTCTTCTGCTTTTTGAATTAGCATTTTTTGTAGTTTTGTTATTTTTTCTTGTAACTCTTTTGTTTTTCCAATACATTCTCCATTTTCTAAATACAAAAAACAGTAATAACGAAATTCATAAATTTGTTTTATCAATTCTTCTTTTTTACTTGTTTTTTCAATTTGGTCAATTTCATCAATTTTTATTTTAAAACAATCCATAATTATTTTTTCTAATGCAATGCTATCTACCATAATTTTTTCTTTTAATTGTTCTTGGGTTAAATCTAAACCGGATAATAACTCTAACTTTTCTTCTAGTTTTGTTTTCATTTCCACATAATATGCTGGTTCCAACATTTTATTTTGTTCTTCCATTTTTTGCATTATTTTTTTTCTTTGTTTGGTTAGAATTTCTGTTAAATGTGATAGACTAAATATTTTATGATATTCTGGAAGTTCTGCATTTCGTTTTATATACTCTTGTTCTAATAATTTTTTATCATTTAAGATCGTATCTAATT
Source organism: uncultured Clostridia bacterium (assembly GCA_949948835.1). Taxonomy (GTDB): domain Bacteria; phylum Bacillota; class Clostridia; order TANB77; family CAG-508; genus RGIG8482. Next base: position 64,199 of record CATLHF010000006.1, read on the forward strand.
GTTTTATTTGTGTGAATGCTTTCTTTTTATTTTTCGATATTTCTTCTAGTAGTTGTCTTTTATTATTCAGTCTTGCAAATTCTTTTTCTAATTCTTCTTTTTCTTCTAATAAATATTCTTTTTGTTTAAAATTAGTTTGAATACAGACATTTAGTGCTAATTTACTAATTTGTTTTGAAATGTTTTCCCCTTTTTGTTTTCCAAACTTTTTTTGTATTTTCTCTCTTGCAAGTCCAAAATAATCTTTTACTTCTTCTGAATGAATCCATTCTTCCATGAAATTAATTCCTAGCAAGAAAATTAAATTTTGATAAACAAGGTTAATAGTTCTATTTTGTAACTCATCTGGATCTGTATTCCAATTCCAACCATTAAAGTCTCTTAGTACTTCTAAACGGTTCATGTTTTCCCCTTTGTTTAATAATTCCGAAAGCGAAGTTCTAATTATACTATATTTTTCATCTACATAAATTTGGTTATCATCTAACTCATATATAGCATATAATAATGTTTTTTCATTTGGATGCCATAGAATAATATCTCCTTCCATACGGTCAATTTCATATCTTATTTTAGCATTATGCTGTATGTCCTCTATTGGCTCTTTTCTAATCTCAATATGATGACATTTTTTCTTTATAATTGATAAGATTTCTTCTAAATATTCTTTCTTGCTTAGAACTTCTTTTTTTACAATTTCATAATCATGATAACCTGCTTCTATTTTATAAACGCAAGAAAGAAGAAGATTTTTAACGTCTTCTGAAAAATCTTTATCTTCCAAAATGATTTCTAATTCGTTATGATAATCTTTTGGTGTAATTTTCGATAAAATTTTTTCTGTATCCACAAATCTTCTTCCTTTCTCTTTTGTTATATATTTTTATTGAATTGTGTGGGGTTCTTAATCCCCATTGTTTTCATCATTTTGTTCTTCAGGTTTTGCCATTTTTAATTCTTGCCATCTTTCTTTGCTCATAAGAACTGTACGTGGCTTACTTCCTTCATAACCAGAAATGATGCCTCTTTGTTCCATTTGGTCAATAATTCTTCCTGCTCTTGCATATCCTACTTTAAATCTTCTTTGAATAAAAGATGTTGATGCTTGTCCTGTTTCTACAACAGTCTCTATTGCATCTGCTAAAAATGGGTCTGTATCATCATCTTCTTCTTCAACTTCTTTATCAGTACTATTTGCTTTTTCAATTTTTTCTAGGATATCTTCATTATAAGTTACTTCTCCATTTGATTTTAGGAAATCTACTATTTTTTCAACTTCCTTATCTGATACAAATGCGCCTTGTAATCTTGTTGGTTTTGGTGCTCCTGATGGATAAAATAACATATCTCCTTTTCCAAGTAACTTTTCTGCTCCTACCATATCTAGAATTGTTCTTGAATCTACTTGTGAAGAAACAGCAAATGCAATTCTAGATGGAATATTGGCTTTAATAATACCAGTAATAACATCAACGGATGGTCTTTGGGTAGCAATTACTAGGTGCATACCAGCAGCTCTTGCCATTTGTGCCAAACGACAAATCGCATCTTCTACATCTTTTGCAGCTACCATCATAAGGTCTGCAAGTTCATCAATAATAATCACAATTTGAGGTAATTTTTCGCTTGAACCTTCTTTTTCTATTGCTTCATTATAGCCTTTTATATCTCTTACCCCTTTTGCAGCAAATAATCCATAACGATTCACCATTTCTTGTACAGCCCAAGCAAGTGCTCCTGCTGCTTTTTTAGGGTCTGTTACAACTGGAATTAATAAATGTGGTATTCCATTATATACTGAAAGTTCCACTACTTTTGGGTCTACCATTACCAATTTTACTTCACTTGGTTTTGCTTTATAAATAATGCTAGTAATTAATGTATTAATACATACACTCTTTCCGTGAGCCTGTACTTCCTGCAATTAAAACATGTGGCATTTTTGCAATATCGGTTACTACTTCATTTCCTGCAACGTCTTTTCCAAGTGCAAACGCAAGACGTGATTCATAATCTACAAATTTGTCGCTTTCTAAAATATCTCTTAAATGTACCATTTCTGTTTCTTTATTTGGTACTTCAATTCCTACTGCTTGTTTTCCTGGAATTGGTGCTTCTATACGAATGGATTCTGCAGCTAAATTTAAAGCAATATCATCTGCTAAGTTTGCAATCTTACTAACTCTAACTCCTTCTGCCGGTTTTAGTTCATATCTTGTAATCGCTGGTCCTACCGATACATTTTCCACTTTAGCCGATACTCCAAAACTATATAATGTTTTTTGAAGTCTTGTTGCATTATCCGCAATGGCTTTTTTACCACCTTTTAAACTACTTCCTTTGCCTTCACTTAATAATTGTATTGGTGGAAATTCGTAATGTTCATCTTCTGAAGTAAGCGTGTGTTCTAATACTAGAACTTGTTTTGTTTTATCTTCTTTTACTTCTTCTTCTGTTTTAAAAATATTATCCAATTCATTTGGTGATTGTTCTGCCTCTTTTTTTGCCTTTATTTCTTTCATTCCAAGAGGTGTTATATCATCATTGGAATGGTCATATTTTTTTAGTTTTCCTGTTTTATCATTTAAATTAATGGTAATTTGGTCATCTTCTAATGGGATATCAATTGAACTTAATTTTTTGATTTTTTCTTTTTTCTTTGGTTTTACAACAATCTCTTCTTCTTCCTCCTCATCTTCTTCTAGTCTACGTTCTCTTCGTAATTCTTTTCTTTCTTCCATATTTTCTACTGCATTGGTAATTAATTTAGCAGGATGAATTCCAAACATGAAGATAAGGACAATAATAGCAACTCCTATTGCTAATATAACAGCTCCTGTTTCTCCAAGCATACTAACTGCTGGAAGTGCCGCAATCATTCCAATAACACCGCCACCGATATTTTTTTGTCCTAATTCATAAGCTTGTTGTAAAATAGCACCAAATTCTTTATTCATATTAATCGTTTGTTTTGATATTTGGTAAATACACATAATAACAGCCACACACATTAGAAAAATGCCATATTGAATTAATTTTGGCGATAATGTCTCTTTCTTTTCACATGCTAAATTAATAGCAATCGCAAATGTTCCAATTGGTAAAATATATTTCATCCATCCAATTAGACCTCCCAAAATAGGGCTAAGTGTTTTTCCGATATATCCAGAATTTGTATAAATCAGTACCGTTAATAATATACTAATGATTATCATTGATACAACAGCTAAATCAATATCTATTCTATTCTGTTGTTTTCTTGTTCTACTTGTTGTTTTAGTATTTGTTTTTCTTCTTTTTCCTTTTGCCATTTTTTATCCTTCCTTTGTATTTTCTTACATTTCAATTCTATCATTGTACATACATATTTGCAAGAAAAAAACCACGAGATTTCGTAGTTTTTCTAGTGTTTCATTTATTATTTTAATTCTTTTCTATTGTTTTGAACCGTTTTTAATGCATCTTCTAAAACAACTTCGATTTTCTCTAAAAGGTTATCTGCATAGTCTTTTGTTCCTTTTGATATTTCTCTAGACATTTCATTTGCCGTTTCGATAATATGTGCTTTTTGTTCATATGCTTTTCTTGTAATTTCATGTTCATCAATCATTGAAATAATTCTATTTTCTGCTTCTTTTACAATATCATCTGCTTCTTTTTGTGCTTCTACTAAAATACGCCCTCTTTCTTCTTTAATCCATTTTGCTTGTTTTAATTCATCTGGAAGTTTTAATCTTATTTCTTTTATAATATCTAATATTTCTTCTTTTTCAACAATTGATTTGCCTGAAAAAGGTACTGTTTTACTATTTTCTAACATTTCTTCTAATGTTTCTAGTAATGTAAATAATTCCATTTTTTACCCCTTTCGATTTAAGAAGATAAGTTTTACTCTTCCATATTTTCTTAAATCATATACATTAACATTTGTATTTTCAATTTCTTTTAAAATTCTTTCTTCTTCATCTGTCTCAATTATTATAATTCCATCTTTTTCTAATAAATCTAATTGCAAAATTTCTTCTACTGCATCTTTTGCATAATCTCTTGCATATGGTGGATCTAAAAATATAAAATCAAATTGAAATTTATTTTTCAAAAAGTGTAGTGCTTTTTTATAATCCTCTTGTATCACAATTGCTTTTTCTGCTAAGTGTGTTTTTCCTAAGTTTTTCTTAATAATTCCAACTGCTTGTTTGGATTTATCACATAGTATCGCCTTTTTAGCCCCTCTACTAATTGCTTCAATTCCTAAAGCACCACTTCCAGAAAACAAATCCAATACATAAGATTGTGGCAAATTCATTTGAATCATATTAAATAATGCCTCTTTTACTCTATCTAATGTTGGTCTTGTGTCATTTCCTTCAAGCGAATATAAAATTGTTCCTTTTGCTGTTCCACTAATTACTCGCATTTGTACTCCTTTTTGATAGTTCTATTGTATTGATGTTTTTTTCATAAGTCAATAGAAAACACTGAAATGTAATATACATTTAACAATTCTGTAATAAAGACAGCAAAAGACAGAGAACGCATTTTCTCTGCCTTTTTTCTTCTGTTTTTTATTAATCTTTATTGATTTCTTTTAATATTTCTAATTGAGAAATTAGTAATGATTCCATTTTTGCTTTGTAAATATCAAATTGTTTTGCAACATCTTCTAATTCTCTTCTTTTTAATGTAATTTCTTGTTCTAAATTCATTGCTTCTTGTTTTGCATAAGCTTGTGCATCATTAATAATTTGTTCTGCTTGTTGACGTGCTACATTTTTTACTTCTTCTGCTGTTGATTGTGCCATCATTAACGTGCTTTGTAATGTATTTTCAATTGTTTTGTAATGTGCAATATCTCCATTTAATTGTTCTATTTTTTCTCTTGCTTCTGCATTTTCTCTATATAACTTTTCATAATCAGCAGTTAATAAATCTAAAAACTCATCTACTTCATCTACATTATATCCATTCATCATTTGTTTTGCAAATTTTTTATTTTCAATTTCTAGTGGTGTTAACATTTTTCTTCCCCCTTGTTTTATCCTATAAAAAAATCGGATTTCTTTATCAGAATGTCTCTTTTCTGATGTTGACCTCCGACATTTTTTATTTTCTAATTATTTTTTAACCATGAAACAGATAATCTATTTTTAATTTCTTCTCTCGCCATTTCATTTGCAATTTCATAATTGATAGGAGCAATTAAAAAGATTGAATTTGATATTTTTTGGATATGTCCATCTAATGCATGAACTGCTCCACTAATAAAATCAACAATTCTTCTTGCTACATCTTTGTTGACATATTCTAAATTAACAATAACAGATTTTCTATCTTTTAAATAATTACAAATTTCTTCTGATTGTTCAAAAGTAGTTGGTTGTGATATTACCATTTTGACTTGTTGTACTTGTGGCATATTAACAACTTTTTGTTTTCTTCCAAATATTGTTTTTGGTTCTTCTACTTCTTCCTCTTCCTCATAATCGTAATCATATACTCTGTCTTCTAGTTCTTCCTCTTCTTCTGCATTATCCATTCCTAAAAAATCCCAAATTTTATTCATTACAGCTCCTGCCATTTTATAAACCTCCTATTTTTCTCCTTGGTATGTACCATTAGTATCTTACTTTTTCATCCTCTTGTCAATACATTTCGTAATTGTAATTTATTTTTAATTTATTTGTAATATTGTTGTAACATTACATCTTCGGATGTATCAATATTTCGTCATGAAGTACAATCGTTTTTAAGTTTTTTATCTCACTATCTGTATATCCCCATTTTTCTTTTAGCTCTGTCGATTGATAATTGGTTATCACAGAATATGCCGAATTTTGTTTTAAAACTTTTACTGGTATTTTGTCGGTATAACCTGCTCGATTTCTTATTACAAAATGCAAATCTTTTTCTCCATCTTGTGTATTTCTTTTTTCACTAACTAATGCTGTGTTTGGCACCTTTAAACCACTATAACTCCACCAAATAATGTCAAATGTAATTTTTCGATAGTTTGCTAGTAACTCTAATCCACTGGTTATTTTAAAAGTAATCAATCTTGTATCTTCTTCTTGAATCAAGTAAACCACTTCTGCTGTTATTTCTTCACTATTGGACAAACGTAATTTTACACTATCTCCTATTTGAGCTTCATTTGCTTTTTTTGAATTTAAGCTTGTTACAATATATCCTTCAAAATTATTAATGACTTTTCCATTTTCTCCACTACTTGCAACAATTTCTCCTGTTTTCAATTTTAAGTCTGTTAACATTTTTGTATTTAAACTCGCAAAAGATTCTGGTGTCAATACTTCTTCTAATCCATCTACTCGGTAAGATACAATTCCACTAACTGGTGCACTAATATATTCCGCTCCAGAATTTAAGTTTTTTTCATAAGAACTTCTTTCTTCAACCAGTTTCTTTAAGTAAGAACCTGCTGGACTCTTTTCTCCAGCTATCTTTGCTTTTTTTGTAATCTTTGAATTGATTTCTTTTTTGTACTCAGAAACCTTCTGGATATCATTGAATGTCTCTAATTCAATTAATTTTTCTTGTATTTGGCTCTCTAGTAGCTTTATATCGCTTGAGAATAAATTATTTTCATTTTCCATTGCCTCTTGTATTTTAATATCTAACTCTTGTATTTTCTTTACTAATGTTTCTTCATTATTACTATAGTAACGAAAAATAGGATCTCCTTTTGCCACTCTTTCTCCTTCTGCTTTAATTTGAACAATACCATTTTTATAATTATTTCCTTGTACAACGGTCTCTTCTCTTATCACATAACCGAACGGCATTTTCTTCTTCTGATAAATTTCCGTTTTCAATTGCGATGACATTCGTTGGCTGTTTAATCAATTGGATAATACAATAAACAAAATAAATTAATATAATAATACCAATACCATAAGCAATCGTTACTTTTTTCATATTTTTCTTTCTAGATTGATTTCCCTTTGGCATATTACGAATTTTTCCTGTTTCTTTCAATTCATTTCCCCCAAAATTCTTTTTATATTTTCTTCTTTTTGATTTGTTGCATCTAACCATATCGTTTGTTTGTTTTTTCGAAACCAAGTTAGTTGACGTTTTGCATATCTTCTTGTTTCTTGTTTTATCTTTTCAATTGCTTCTTCTTTGGTTGTCTTACCGTCTAAGTATTCTTTGATTTCTTTATATCCTAACGCTTGCATTGCTGTTGGATACTCTTTGTATTTTGCTATTATATTTTGCACTTCTTCAATGAGTCCTTGTTCTATCATAATATCCACTCTTTTATTAATTCTGTCATATAATATCTGTCGCTCCATTGTAAGTGCAAACACATAGTAATCATATGGGACTTCTTTTTTTCTAGATTCTATTTCTTGCTCTGTCTTTGTTTTTCCTGTTTGATGATAAACTTCTAGCACTCTTAAGATTCGTTTTTGATCGTTTGGGCTAATACGTTTCATTGCTTCTTCATCAATTTTGGTTGCTTCATCATATAAGTTTTTTAACCCTTCTTGTTCTACTCTTTTTTCCAAATTTTTTCGGTATTCTTCATCAAATTCAATCTCTGGATAATCAATATTATAGATAAGGGAATCAATATAAAGTCCTGTTCCACCAACAACAATGGGCGTTTTTCCCTTTTTTATAATTTCTTCTATTGCAGATGTTGCTTCTTTTTTATAATCTGCAACACTATATCTATCTTTTGGTGATACAAAATCTAATAAATAATGCTTAATTCCTTGCATTTCTTCCTTGGTTGGTTTTGCACTACCAATATCCATATCTTGATAAATTTGCATTGAATCTGCCGAAACAATCTCTCCGACTAATTTCACTTGCAAGTTCAATGGATAATGCGGTTTTCCCAGAAGCCGTTGGCCCACATATAACAATTACTTTCGGTTTCATTCTTTTCTCCTATTTCTATTTTATAACACTACTTAACAAGCCTAATTCAAAACTTTTTATATAACTTGTCTCTATTACTAAAATAATAAATACGATAATAAGCATAATTACTATTTTACTTTTTACTTTTTCTTTGGTTAATCTTTTCTGTTTATATTTGTTGATAATATATCCTAAATATGGCAAAATAAATATCGTATTAATTGGTGCAAATATAAATATAGCTGTTGTTTTTGCAATTTTTAGATAGTTTTTATTTTCTATATGTATACCATTTGAGCTAATGAATACAATAAGCCATGTAATCATCAAAATCACAAGAATACCTATTAATATAAATTTTATCTTTTTTTCTTTTTCAAACTCATATGTATTACTAGAAATCATTAAGATTGCTACTAGATACATTACAACTGAAATAATTCCTATAATAATCATTATTTTCTCCTTGCAAATTTTTTCTCAATATCATTTTGGTCCATACGAATTGCTGTTGGTCTTCCATGTGGACATGTAAATGGATTTGGAAGTTTTAATAAGTCATTCATTAAATTATCTACTTCCTCATTTGTTAAATCCATATTTGCTTTCACTGCTGCTTTGCAAGCAACGGTTGCAATAAATCTTTCTTCGATTTCCTGTTTTGCAGTTCTTGCAACTGTATTGATTTCATCTAATGTTTCTAAGAATAGTTCTTTTGTATCTAAGTCCAAACAAATATTAGGAACTCCTGTTAATTTAATGGTATTCTCACCAAATTCTTCAAACACAAATCCAGCTTCTTTAAACATATCTTCATTATCTCTTAAAATATCCATTTCTTTATGAGTTAATGTAATAATATCTGGTAACAATAGCATTTGAGAATCTTTTTCTGCATCAGAATAATAATTTTCTTTTACTTTTTCGTACATAACTCTTTCATGTGCTGCATGTTGGTCAATGATGTATAATTCTTTTTGAATTTCAATAATAATATAAGTATTAAAAGCAATTCCTACTAATCTATAAGTTGGTCTTTTATATTCTTCTATATTTTCAAAAATCGATATTTTATTATCTTCTTTTATTAATTCATATGCACTTATTTTTTCTTTTTCTATTTGTTCTTCTTCTATTGCAGATGCTGGCAATTTTCCAAAAATTTTCTCGTACATTCCTACAAATTCTGGGCTTTGTTCTACATTTTCCATTGTTTCTAACTTATCCATCATTTCTTGTATTTCACTACTTGAAAATGCTTTGTTTTCTTCTTTTGAAATCTCCTCTTCTTCCATTACTTTGTTTTCTTTTTGTTCTTGTATCTCTTCTGGTTCTTGCTCTGATTTTATTTGATCTGAATTTTCTGAAATTACTTCATATCTTTCATTTGTTTCTTCTAATGTAAGCGATTCTTGTTGTTCCTGGAATTCTACTTCTTGTGGTATCTCTAATTTTTGTGTATCTGACATTAATTCACTAATGTTTGTATGTAAATTAGGGTTGTTTTCTGCTTCTTCTTTTAATCTTTTTTGCATTTCCACCAATTCTTTAAAAACATCCATCTTTTTATCTTCCATGTTTATTATGTTTTCTTGTTTACTCGTTTCCATCTCTTTTTTCTGAAAGATATCAGCAATCACATTATCTTTTTGTTCTATCTCTTCTGTATCTTCTTTTTTTATTTTTCTAAACAAATTGGTAATACTTGGTTTTGTATTTTCTTCTGGCATTACTACGTTAGTAGTACTTGTTTCTTCTGATTTTTCAGTATTTGCAATTAATTCAGATTGTAATAAAGTATCTTTAATCGCATGATATACTGCTTTAAAAACTTTACTTTCTTCCTCAAAACGAACTTCTAATTTTGCTGGATGTACATTAACATCAACACGAGCTGGATCCATATCTATATTTAATACTAAAAATCCGTATTTTCCAATTGGTAATAGCCCTTTAAAGCTGTTTTCGGTTGCACCTGCTAATGTTTTGTCTTTTACATATCTTTTATTAACAAAAAAGATTTGATTACTACGGTTTGATCTTGCAATCTCTGGTTTTCCTACAACACCTGTTATATGAATATCTTCATATGTATAATCAACATTTAAAACACTACTTGCTATCTCTTTTCCATAGATTGCATAAATAACATCTTGCAAGTTTCCATTTCCAGATGTTTGAATCACTGTTTTTCCAGAATTAATTAATTTAAATGCTATATTTGGATTTACCAAAGCAAGTCTTGTAACTACATCTTCTATATATCCTGATTCGGTATAATCTTTTTTTAGAAATTTATAGCGAACTGGAGTATTAAAAAACAAGTTTTGAACCGTAATGGTTGTTCCTGTAGGACATCCTGCTTCTTCCATAAGAAGTACTTTTCCTGCTTCTACTACAATTCGATTTCCTACTTCTTGTCCTTCTGTTTTTGATACCATTTCAACATTTGCAATTGCCGCAATACTTGCTAATGCTTCTCCTCTAAAACCCATTGATTTTACCATGTTTAAATCATCGGCATTTCGAATTTTACTCGTTGCATGTCTTTCGAATGCAATTTCCATATCATCTGGTGCAATTCCTCTTCCGTTATCAGTAATACGGATATAAGAAATCCCTCCATTTCGAATTTCAATATTAATATTCGTTGCACCTGCATCGATTGAATTCTCCACCATTTCTTTTATAACAGATGCTGGTCTTTCTACTACTTCTCCTGCTGCAATTTTGTTAATTGTTAGTTCATCTAATAATACAATATTTCCCATATAAATATCCTCTTCTTTCTAATACTCACTTTATATGGATTATATCATTTATTATCATTTTTTGTATAGTTTTTTGGAATAAATTATTGAATTTTAAAAGATAAGTTTTTTGGAATAAATTATTGAATTTTAAAAGATAAGTTTGTTGTCAAACTTCATTTGAACTTTTTTGGACAATTTACTGACAGTAAATTGTTGAGTATAGATAAATAAATATCTTATTTCTTGTGCTAGCATTTTGCTCATACCCTTCTGCTCCTTTATTTAATCTATAGAATTATCTTACTGTTTCATCACAATTACTTTTTTTAATTTTGTAACACTTTTTTTGATAAGAGAATAGTATATATCATACGAAAGAACAAAAAACTTAGTTCTTTATAGGGAGGTTACTTAGTATGAGAAATTGTTGTAACAGTGAGATTTTGTGGTTCATTATCTTATTCTTACTACTTTTTCGGTAGCTGTGGCAACAACTGCTGCATAGGTAGATGTAGATGCAACTAGCAAATCTTACCCTTAAACAGAAAAGTAGATTAAACATTTGAAAGGGGGGAAAGATTATGCCAGAAAACAGAGGTTGCGGATGTGGATGTGGCTGCGGTTTCGGTGGAGACGGTTGCATTTGGATCATCATCGTTATATTAATTCTTTGCTGTTGTTGTGGAAATAACAATGGTGGATGTGGATGTTGCTAATTAAAATAGCAATTATGCTTAGAAAAGAGGGAAACTGTTCTATTCAGTTTCCCTTTTTGTTATAGACAAAATAATTCTGCCTACTTTGGATCAAAATTTAAGTATCTAAAGATAAGATTTCTTCGATGTCAGAAATAAATTTTTCAGCATCTTCTTCTTTTGGCACGGGAGCTCTTAGAAGTTGTCTAAATCGATAAGTAAACACAATTTGTTGTGTTTCTTGAAGATCTGCATTTTTCAGTAAAGAATAATAAGCATCTATTATTTCATTTTTCCTGCCAAATCCTTCTTCACTTGTCTGCTTACATCCTTCTAAAAAACCTGCCCAATATCCAGATTCGTAAACCTCTGGATATGCCGCTTCATAGCCTAAAGTACAGCCCTTGCTATAACCTTTTTCATAGCCTTTCGTATAGTCCTGTTCCGATATGTATTTTAGGTAACAAATTAAAGTAATCATAGTAACCAAAATGGTTACTAAAGAAAGCACTAAAAGAATGTCAAAAAACACCAGCCGTCTAAATGTTTTTTTCCTCCATCTAATTCCTTTTATCTTTTTGGATTTCCGGTTATTCTCATACTTGCTCATTTTAATCTCCTCCTGCTTGTTTTATTTTTTAAGCTTTAACATTATATCACAAATTATGTAATTTTGCAAAATGTATTAATCAAAAAAGGAATACTTTCATATTCCTTTTTCATTAATACATTCCACCCATATCGGCACTCATGTCATTATGTCCACAGCTACATGCTTTTTCTTCTTTTTTATCTGTTACAATACTTTCTGTTGTAAGTACCATAGATGCAATACTTGCTGCATTTTGTAGTGCACTTCTTGTTACTTTCGTTGGATCCACTATACCAATTTTTTTCATATCCACATATTGGTTATTGGCAGCATCAAACCCAAAACCTGTTTCACTATTTTTTACTCTATCTAATATTACTGCTGGTTCTAACCCTGCATTTCGCGCAATTTGTTTTACTGGTTCTTCTAATGCTTTTAAAACAATTCTAGCACCTAATTTTTCGTCATCTTTTAATTCTTTTACTAAAGCTTCTACTTTTTTGCTAATATTAACATAGGCTGTTCCTCCACCCGCAACAATTCCTTCTTCTACGGCTGCTCTTGTTGCAGATAAAGCGTCTTCAATACGTAATTTCTTTTCCTTCATTTCTACTTCTGTTGCAGCACCTACTTGGATAACAGCAACTCCACCTGCAATTTTAGCAAGTCTTTCTTGTAATTTTTCAGTATCATATTCACTTGTTGTTTCTGCTAGGTTAGCACGAATTTGTTTTACTCTTTCTGCTATCTTTTCTTTATCTCCTGCACCATCTACAATAATGGTATTTTCTTTTTGTACTTTTACTTGTTTTGCTCTACCTAATTGTTCAATAGTAGTATCTTTTAGTTCTAGTCCTAAATCGGATGTGATAACTTCTCCTCCTGTTAAAATTGCAATATCTTCTAGCATTTCTTTTCTTCTATCACCATATCCAGGAGCTTTTACAGCAACAACATTTAGTACGCCTCTTAATTTATTTAAAATCAAGGTTGATAATGCTTCTCCTTCAATATCATCACAAATAATCACTAATTTTCCGGATGCTTGCATTAAGCTTTCTAGTAATGGTAATATTTCTTGGATGTTACTAATTTTTTTATCTGTAATTAAAATATATGGATTATCCATAACCGCTTCCATTTTTTCTGTATCAGTTGCCATATATGGAGATACATATCCTTTATCAAATTGCATTCCTTCTACTACATCTACATAGGTATTAGATGTTTTTGATTCTTCAATTGTAATAACACCATCTTTTGATACTTTTTCCATGGCATCTGCAATTAAAGTTCCAATTTCTTGGTTATTTGCAGAAATGGTTGCAACTCTTGCAATGTCTTCTTTTCCATTTACATTTGAGCTAATGGTTTTTAATTCTTCTACTGCAACTTCTACTGCTTTATCCATTCCTCTTTTAATTGCCATTGGATCTCCACCTGCTGCTACGTTTTTAACACCTTCTTTAATCATAGATTGTGCAAGAACGGTTGCTGTTGTTGTTCCATCTCCTGCCACATCATTTGTTTTGGTTGATACTTCTTTTACCAATCTTGCCCCCATGTTTTCATATGGATCATCTAATTCAATCTCTTTGGCAATTGTTACACCATCATTTGTAATAAGTGGTGCTCCAAAACTTTTATCTAATACAACATTTCTTCCTTTTGGTCCTAATGTTACTTTAACAGTGTCAGCTAATTTATTAACACCATCTAATAATTTTTTTCTAGCTTCTTCGCCATATTTAATTTCTTTTGCCATAATATAATCTCCTCCTTATTTATTCTATAACTGCTAATATATCGCTTTCTCTTACGATAATTAATTCTTGCTCTTCATATTTTACTTCTGTACCAGAATATTTGCTTACTACTACTTTATCTCCTACTTTTACTTCTAATGGAATTAATTCATCATCTTTTTTTAATCCTGGTCCTACCGCAATAACCTCTGCTATTTGTGGTTTTTCTTTACTCGTTGCAGAAAGTATAATTCCACTTTTGGTTGTTTCTTCACTTTCTATCATTTTAATGACAACTCTGTCTTGTAATGGTTTTAACATAACTCTTTCCCTCCTTCAAAATTCGAAGAACTTTGTACTCTTCTCTCTTCACCCTTCACTGTAAAAACTAATTTATATTAGCACTCTTTTTCTTCGACTGCTAATAATTTATACCCAATATACATAAATGTCAATAGTATTTTCCAAAATTCACATAGTTTTCACAAAAAAGCGTTCATACTATTGTATGAACGCTTTTTTATGGTTATTCTCTATTTCATATTTTCCTTGGCAGCACGAACTAATGCTCTAAATAATGGTGCTGGTCTATTTGGTCTTGATTTAAATTCTGGATGGAATTGTCCTGCAATAAAGAATGGATGTGATGGTATTTCTACAATTTCTACTAATCTTCCATCTGGCGATGTTCCAGAACAAATCATGCCAGCATTTTCAATTCTTTCCTTATAATCATTGTTAAATTCATAACGATGTCTATGTCTTTCTGATATATCTGTTTTTTCATAAATATGATGTGCTAGAGTTCCTTCTTTTATGCTACATGGATATGCTCCAAGTCTCATGGTTCCGCCTTTTTTATTAATTCCTACTTGGTCATCCATAATGTGAATGACTGGGTTTTTACAAATTTCATCAAACTCAGCTGAATTAGCATCTTCTAATCCTAATACATCTCTTGCAAATTCAACAACTGCCATTTGCATACCAAGACAAATTCCTAAAAATGGTACATTGTTTTCTCTTGCATAACGAATAGTTTGAATTTTTCCTTCAATACCACGGTTTCCAAATCCTCCTGGAACAACGATTCCGTCTACTCCTTGTAAAATTTCTTTTGCATTATCAGCTGTTACTGTTTCTGAATCAATAAATTTTACTTTGGTTTTAACATGGTTTACAAAACCTGCATGTGTAATACTTTCTGCAACAGAAAGATAAGAATCTTCTAGTTGAATATATTTTCCAACAATTGCAATAGTAACTATGTTTTCTTCTTTAATTTTTCTAATGCCCGCAATCATTTCTTCCCATTCGTGGTTATCTGGCATTCTTTCTTCTAAATGTAGTTTTTTACAAACCTCACGTGCTAATCCTGCTTCTTCTAGCATTAATGGTACTGCATATAAATTATCTGCCGTTTTATTTGGTATAACACTAGATTTTCGAACATTACAAAACATAGCAAGCTTATCTTTAATCGATTCTGGAATATCACTTTCTGTTCTACAAACTAAAATATCTGGTTTAATCCCTAAACTTTGTAGCTCTTTTACAGAATGTTGTGTTGGTTTTGATTTTATTTCATTTGAACCAAATATGTATGGTAATAGTGTAACATGAATATATACGACATCTTCTGGGTCTTTTTCTAATCCAATTTGACGAATTGCTTCTAAGAAAGGTAGGCTTTCAATATCCCCTACTGTTCCACCGATTTCGGTAATAACAACATCAATATCGTCATTTTCAAAGCTGTATACATTTTCTTTAATTTCGTTGGTAATATGAGGGATTACTTGAACAGTTCTTCCTAAATAATCTCCTCGTCTTTCTTTTTCAATAACATTAGAATAAATTCTTCCTGTTGTAATACTAGAATTTTTGGTTAAATTCTCGTCTACGAAACGTTCATAGTGACCTAAATCTAAATCTGTTTCTGCTCCATCGTCTGTTACAAAAACTTCTCCATGTTCAAATGGACTCATGGTTCCTGGATCTACGTTAATATATGGATCAAATTTTTGAATGGTTACTTTATATCCTCTATTCTTTAGTAATCTACCTAAGGATGCCGCTGTAATTCCTTTTCCAAGTCCAGATACAACGCCTCCTGTTACAAATACATATTTTGTGTTCATTTTTCCTACCTCTTTCTAAAAATAAACAAAAAAACAGATTAAAAAAATTCCTGAAAATTCGGTTTTTTTTTAATCTATTCTTTAACTCTATGTTACTAGTTTATCATTCTTACTAATAAATTGCAACATATTTTTACAAAATTTAAAATATTTTTTCAAAACGGTCTTTTTGAATTTCATCTGGTACCGAAATTGGATATTTTCCAGTAAAACATCCTGTGCAAAATCCATTTCGTTTTGATTTTTTTGCAATTTCTAATAAACTTTCCATACTTAAATACTCTAATGAGTCTGCTCCAATTTCTTGTCTTATTTCTTCTACTGTTTTGTTATTAGCAATTAGACTTTCCTTATTTGCAACATCAGTTCCAAAATAACAAATATCAGTATAAGCTGGTGATGCAATACGTAAATGTACTTCTTTTGCTCCTGCCTTTTTTAATGTTTTTACAATTCTTGTAATGGTTGTTCCTCTTACAATCGAATCATCCACTAATACAATCTTTCTACCCTGTACATTTTCTTTAATTGGATTTAGCTTAAGAGCTACTTTTGTTTTACGTTGTGCTTGTGTTGGAAGAATAAAGGTTCTTCCTATGTATTTACTTTTTACAAATACCATATCATATGGTATTTTCGATTCTTTTGAATAGCCAAGTGCTGCATCATTTCCAGAGTCTGGAACACCTGCCACAATATCAGCATCTACTGGTGCTTGACGAGCTAAATATTTTCCTACTTCTTTTCTAAATTTATGAACATTTAATCCATCGATTGTTGAATCTGGTCTTGCTAAATAAATATATTCAAAAATACATAGTCCATCATTTTTTTCATCACTATAGCGAGTAGAAGTTAGCGTATTGTCTGTTACAATTACCATTTCTCCTGGCTCAATATCTCTTACAAATTCTGCACCAACGGTATCTAATGCACAGCTTTCTGACGCAAAAACAATATCATCTCCTAATTTTCCCATACATAATGGTCTAAATCCTTGTGGGTCTCTTAAGGCAATTAACTTTTGGGATGACATTACTAATAAAGAATATGCTCCTTTTATGTATTTTACTGCATTTTTAACAGCATCTTCAATCGAATGTGTTTTTAATCTTTCTCTTGCAATTAAATAAGCAATTACTTCTGTATCACTTGTAGAATTAAAAATTGCTCCTGCATTTTGTAATTCTTCTTTTAAATCCATTGCATTCGTAAGGTTTCCATTATGTACAATACTAAGGTTTCCTTTTGCATATCTTGTTACAATTGGTTGTGCATTTTCTTTTTTAGGTGCTCCTGTTGTAGAGTAACGAACATGCCCAATTGCCATTTTTCCTTTTGGTAGGGTATCTAATATATGTGGTTTAAACACATTAGAAACAAGGCCTACATCCTTATGATAAGAAATAACACCTCCATTATTTACTGCAATTCCACAAGCCTCTTCTCCTCTATGTTGCAAGCTTGAAAGTCCTGCACAAGTAATATTGGCTAAGTCTTCTTCTTTTTCCATAGAATAAATTCCAAAAACTCCACACTCTTCTTTTAATTTGCGAAACATGTTATCTCTTCTCCTCTTTTATCTAATTTTGTCGAAATTTAATGTCTATTTTTATTATATCGAATATTTTATAAAATGTATAGTCTCTATTGTAAAAAAAATTACTTTTTGTTATACTTTATAAAAACATAAAAAAAGGGAGGAAATTATGTATCATTTAGCTGTTTTTGCATCACGGAAGTGGAACAACTCTCCAAAGTATTATTGATGCTATAAAAAGTAAAACCTTAAACGCTTCTATTTCACTTGTTATCTCTGACCATGCAGATGCATATGCTTTACAAAGAGCAAAAGACGCTGGCATTGAAACCTACGTTATTCAAACAAAAACCAAAGAAGAAATAGATGAAGAATTAAGTAATAAATTAAAAAATTACCAAATTGATTTAATTGTACTTGCCGGTTATTTACGACTAATTGGAGACTGTCTGCTAAACACATATACTATTATTAATACTCATCCATCCCTACTTCCAAAATTTGGTGGAAAAGGCATGTATGGTATGAATGTTCATAGAGCTGTTATTGAAGCTAAAGAAGAATACAGTGGAGTTACTCTTCACTATGTAAATCATGAATATGATAAAGGAAATATAATAAAACAAACCAAAGTAAAAGTAGAACCTAGTGATACAGCAGAAACATTATCTGCAAAAGTCCAAAAAGCGGAAAAAATACAATTAGTAGAAGCATTACAAGAATTTACAAATACCAAAAGATGATTTTAGGGACGGGGGTAAAAATCACCTTCTTCAATTGAAGGATGATTTTTACCCCCGTCCCTAAAATCATCTTTTTAATGGATATAGATATTTCCAATATCTTTTCTATAATCTAGTTTAGTATCTACATTTTCTTCTATTACTTTATATACCTTTTTCTTTAATTCTTCTAAATCCTTTCCTGTTCCTTCAATTGCAAATAGTCTTGATGTGCTAACAGATGTATAGGTATTTTCTCCTACTTGCTTTGCATTTGCAAAATATAGTTTTAATCCTGCTTCTTTTATTTTATTTGGATTTAATGTAAACACGCAAGGTTCTGTTGCTTTACTTACGGCGTATTCTTTACTAACCATATATACAGTAAATGTACAGTTATCTGAGAATTTACAATTTTCTTCTGATAAATCTCCATTTACAATATGTTCCATAACTTCCGTAAATGGTGTTTCTAATGCATTTAATACATTGATTGCTTCTGGGTCTCCAAATCTTGCATTAAATTCGATAAAACGAATTCCATCTTCACATTTAAAGAATCCACCATAAATAACTCCTGTAAATTCCATCGAATCTTTATTCATATATTGAATCGTTTTCTTTATTAAATCTGCACATTCATCTACATCTGATTGTTCCAAAAATGGTAACAATTTATTTTCAAAGCTCATGCATCCCATTCCACCAGTTCCTGGTCCTTTATCATTATCATATCGATATGGATAATCAAATGTAATTGGAGTAACAACGATACTTTTTCCGTCTGTTAGAGCCATTACGGTAAATTCAGAACCTTCTACTTTATCTTGCACAATTACTTTCCCACTATCAGCAAGGCAAGATTTTGCGTATTCATATCCTTCATTTTTTCCTTTAAAATGAATTCCTCCTACTTTTACTCCTTTTCCTCCAGTTAAGCCTTCTGGCTTTACAACAAATTCATCATTTTCGTAATTTTTTATTGCTTCTTCTAGTTCACTTTCACTTGTAATGCAGAAATTTTTAATCACCATTTCTGGTTTTAATTTCTTTACAATATCTAAAGCATACGTTTTACTCCATTCAATTTTAGAGCCTTTACTCGTTGGTCCAAATACTTGTAATCCAAGACTTTTAGCAAGGTCAATTAGTCCGTCTTGTAATAAGTTATCACTACTTACCACACACACTTCAATTCCTTCTTCTTTAATAAAGTTTGATACTAATTCTTTATCAAAAGGAGAACCTACAATATATTTTCCATGTGATTCCTTTACTGCATCTACAATGGATGGATTTTCATATGGCAATACACTATATAAAGCATATCCCTTACTAATATATTCTGCAAGAACTGCTTCTCTTCCACCATTTCCTAATAATAAGCATTTTTTCATATTTATGCTCCTCTCTTTTTCTTTTTTTCTATCATATGATAAAAGACAAATGTTGTCAATATATGACTTTATCCTTTGTCACCAATTTTTTATTTTTTTTATATACTATAATAGACAGATTTCTATTACTCTGGAGGTACGAAAGGAAATGAAAAAAATACATCTAGATAACTTGCCTTTGAATACAGAAGGCTTAGTAGATACTTTAAATTGCAGAGGTGCTATTAGAAGGAGATTACTAGACTTAGGAATTGTAAAAGGAACTAAAATTCTTCCTGTTTTAAAAAGTCCATCTGGTGATCCTACTGCATTTTTGATTCGAGGCAGTTTAATAGCACTTAGAAAAGAAGATGCTAACTTAATTTTAGTTAACATATATTAATGGGCGATTACAATCGCCCTACTATTTAAAGAGGTGATACTATGGGACTTACCGCTAGTTCTTGCGGAAGTAGATTATTAGAAGATGATATGCTTTTACTGCAAAAATCCTGTGATTATACCATTGCTTTAGCAGGAAATCCTAATGTTGGAAAAAGCACAATTTTTAATGCTTTAACAGGAATGCATCAACATACTGGAAATTGGCCAGGGAAGACCGTAAGCAACGCTTGTGGTACATGCATACATAAAGAAAAAACTTTATTATTTGTTGATATTCCAGGCACTTATTCGATTATGTCTAACTCTCAAGAAGAAGAAATCGCAAGAGATTATATTTGTTTTGGAAAACCAGATGCCACTGTTATTATTTTAGACGCTACCTGTATTGAAAAAAATTTGAATTTGGTATTTCAAACATTAGAAATTACCAATAAAGTAGTCGTTTGTGTGAATCTATTAGATGAAGCTAAAAAGAAGCATATTCATATTGATTTAGAAAAACTATCTTCTTTTTTGGGTGTCCCTGTTGTTGGAACAACTGCTAGAAAAAAGAAAACATTAAACCATTTACTATCTACCATTGTAAAAGTAGCAAGTTCTGAAATTGTTTGCAAACCAAATCTTATAACATATCATCCTATTATTGAAGATAGTATTCTTATGTTAGAATCCAAACTTCAAAACATTCTTCCTAAAGAATACTTACATTTATCTAGGTGGACAGCATTAAAGCTACTAGATGGAGAAAAAACGATTTTGTCTTCTATTGAAAATCATTTTAATATTTCATTTTTAGATGAAGACTTACAAGGAAAGTTGGAAGAAGCATCGGAGCTTTTAACCCAAAATGATTTAGGAGAGGATAATTTTCGTGATAAAATTGTTTCTAATATTGTATTAAAAGCAGAAGATATTTGTAGTAGAGTAGTTTCTTATGAAGAAATTACCCATTTAAATCGTGACCGAAAGATTGACAAAATTCTAACTTCCAAAAAATTTGGTATTCCCATTATGATTCTATTTTTAGGAATTATCTTTTGGCTTACTATAACAGGTGCAAACTACCCATCTAGTTTGTTATCTGATTTTTTCGGATTTTTACAAGAAAAACTAATTCTTCTTTTTCATACACTTCATGCACCAGAATGGTTAACTGGTATTTTAATAGAAGGAATGTTTCAAACCGTTTCATGGGTCGTATCCGTTATGCTACCTCCTATGGCAATTTTCTTTCCTCTGTTTACCATTTTAGAAGATTTAGGCTATTTACCACGAATTGCATTCAATTTAGATAACTACTTTAAAAAAGCTTGCACCACTGGAAAGCAAGCACTCACCATGTGCATGGGTTTTGGTTGTAATGCAGCAGGTGTTGTTGGTTGTAGAATTATCGATTCCCCTCGCGAACGACTAATTGCTATTTTAACCAATGCTTTTGTTCCTTGTAATCGGAAGATTTCCTTTTCTAATTATGGTAGCAAGTATTTTCATTGGTGGTATTGCAGTAGGTATAAGAGCATCACTTTTATCGACCTTGGTTGTATTGTTGGTTATTCTACTTGGCATCTATTTAACATTAGTCGTGTCTAAAATTCTATCCAAAACCATACTAAAAGGCCTACCTTCTTCTTTTATTTTGGAACTACCTCCTTACAGAAAACCCCAAATTGGGAAGGTAATTGTTCGTTCATTGCTTGATAGAACTTTATATGTTTTAGGAAGAGCAATTGCTGTAGCTGCTCCTGTTGGTATCGTCATTTGGTTATTTGCAAACATACAACTTGGCGGAATAAGCATTCTAACTTATATTGCCATGTTTTTAGACCCCTTTGCAAGACTTATGGGATTAGATGGTTATATTTTAACTGCTTTTATTTTAGGATTACCAGCAAATGAAATTGTTCTTCCTATTATTTTAATGAGCTATATGGCTAAAGGTTCTTTAGTAAATCTTGATGATGCAAATGCTATTGGAACAATTCTAGTTCAAAACGGATGGACCTTACTTACTGCCATTAATGTTATGATATTCACATTGCTACATTTTCCTTGTAGTACAACACTACTTACCATCAAAAAAGAAACTGGCAGTTGGAAATGGGCTATTATATCATTTATTCTTCCAACAGTATGTGGTATTGTCATTTGCATATGCACTACTTTGGTGTGGAATATATTTCTATAGAGAAAAGAGGGTTCTCTAAAATGAACCCTCTTATAAATACTTCGTTATCGTTTTAATCACTTCATCATGCACTTTTCCATTGCTAATTACTGCTCCATTTATGCTTTCATCATACCTTTGTTCATTTCCAAATAAATCTGTAACCTTTCCTCCTGCTTCTTCTACAATAACTTTAACCGCTGCAATATCACAATTTTTGTGCTTTGTTTCTGGAAAAATAGCAAGGCTAAAATCTCCGAGTTGCAACACACATACATGCTCTTATTATACTTCCTAATCCAATAAAATATGTTTTCTTTCCTAACTCCCCAATTACTTTTGATATGTTATAATCTGCATTTGGCCACAAATCATAATGACATACTGTTTTCATACTATCTAATGCATAATCATTTACTGTTATTCTTTCATCATTTTTGTATGCCCCTTTTCCTTTTATTGCTGTATATAAGTTATTTGTGAATGGGTCAAAAACCACTCCAACTTTTGATTCTCCTTTAGCTACCAATGCAAGTGAAAATACTGCTACTGGGATATGTCTAGCATACATTGCAGTACCATCAACTGGGTCACATACCCATACATAGTCAGTTTTTCCAAATTGTTCTTCTTCACCATCTACTGAATGGTTTGGATATTGTTCCTTAACCTTTTTAATTAAATACGAATTTATCTCTGTATCTGCTAATGTTACAATCGTTTTATCCCCTTTATAACTTGCACCATTATCCATATTAAAATATTTTAGCATTATTTTTCCTGCTTCTTTGGCTATATCTTTAGCAAATTCTAAGTATTCTTCTTCCATTTACTTTTTCTCCACTCAATTATTCTATTTCAATTGTTTCATCATTTTCTAATATTTCATATTCCACTTCATACTTGTCAAACATTTCTTTAATAAAGTTATAGTCTGGTGGAAATGCTGGGTTATCCATATGAATTGGTAAAGTTATCACTGCTCCTACTTCTTTTGCATATAAGGCTACTTCAAATGCAGACATTGTTAGGCCATGTCCTGTTACTGGAACACACAAAATATCTGCTTTATATTCGTTTTTAAAACAGATTGTATCACTCGTTGTATATAATCTGTTGTCTCCATCATCGATAATATAGCCAACATTTTCATGTATTTCTTTTGCACCTTTTAATAGTGGTTGATATCCATGTATTGCATGCACTACTTCTATTTTTATATTATCTAATTCAATAACATCTTTTTCTTTTACGATGTTTATATTTAAGGTCTTGTTTGCTTCCAAAACCTCTTTTGTTGAATATATTGTTATATCTTTGTCTAGCTTTTCTAATACCTCTGTATTACAATGGTCCGGATGTTTATGTGTGATTAGAATAATATCTACCTTATTCCATATTTCAAAATACTCATCTTTATATTTTAATGTTCCTGGATCGATTAATATCTTTTTTCCTTTTGTTTCAACTAATAAACATGATTGTGGAAATTTTGTAATTTTCATAACTAATACCTCCAAATTTTTCCTTATCATATCATAACTTAACAAAAAAATAAAGAAGCATCCTTATAAAAAGATACTTCTTAAGCAAAACTATATGAGCTCCCATATATAAGTGAGATCTAAAATCTCAAATTAGATTAATCTAATTATATAATATGTAATGGAATAAAATATATACCGTTCTAAAACCTTACTCTTAAAATTATCCTTATATATTTCTATATAAGTAAGTACCACCTTATGTGGAAAATATTTATTAGAAAATTACTAATATTTTTATAAAAACATGTATGTGTATTCGCGGATACACATACGATTAATCTTGAACAACTACGATTATTCAAAGTTCATATTCATAATAACATATTATTTTATGTTTGTCAAAATGTTTTTGGTCACTAACTCTACTTAATCCTTTAAAATTTTTGCATAGCCATTCTATATAATTCCTTTAATAATTCTTTATATTTCTAACTTCTATACTAGGAATTGTAATTTCATGTGGTAAATCAAATACAAATTTTACAGTATTTGCAACATCTTCTGGTGTTAATCCATTATTCATTATATTCGCTGGCAATTCATTATTTGCTCTTTTATAAAAGTCTGTTTGTATTAATCCTGGACACACATCTGTTATCTTAATATTATTTTGTGCTAAATCATTTTGAATTGCTTTTCTAAATGCATTTGCACCTGTTTTTGATGCATTATATATCGGAAATGGAGGTTCACACAATACTCCACTTTGAGAATTAATATTAATAATCTGTCCATAACCTTGTTTTTCCATAATTGGAAATATACTTTTTATCATTGCTATTGTTCCAAAAACATTGGTATCAATAACTTTTTTTATTCTTTCTAAGTTATTCATCTTATTATAAATTGGTTGTTCCATTTTTGATAAATCACCAGATATCCACATGCCCGCACAGTTTATTAAACAATCTATGGTTTCATAATTTTCTACTATTTGCTTAATTGTACCTACTATTTCTTTGTCATTAGAAACATCACAAATATAATATTTTGCATTTATTTGTTTGGCTATCCTTTTTAAGTTTTCTTCATCTATATCAATTAAAATTAGATGATTATCTCTCAATATGTTTGCTATCGCTTTTCCTACACCATTTGCTGCTCCTGTAATAATTACATTTTTCATAATTTTCCTCCATTTCATCTTACCAAATCTTAATAATCCCTGCACATTCTGAATATGGTATGAATTCACTATTTTTGAATTCTTTCTTTATCTCATCATATACAAAATATATCTCTTCATTGTCCCAATGTTCTTGGTATTTTTCCTTGCATTTTTCTAAATCATTTCTTGTTTGAAATGCAATATCTCCAATATAAATTACACAACCTTTATTTAATAGTAACAGTTCTTTTATAAAATCAACTTTCTTTTTATCTGTCAGGTGATGTAATGCAT
This sequence comes from uncultured Clostridia bacterium, assembly GCA_949948835.1. GTDB lineage: Bacteria > Bacillota > Clostridia > TANB77 > CAG-508 > RGIG8482. The sequence continues at coordinate 89,171 of CATLHF010000006.1, forward strand.
ATGTTGCTATAATAGCATCATATTTTCGCTTTTTCAATTCTTCTACTAATCCTATTGAAAAATCTCCTTTATATAACTTTGCATTTGGCATTTTCTTTTTTGCTAATTCTATCATTTTATCTGAAAAATCTTGTCCATATATGTTACATCCCTTTTCATATAATTTGAGAGTTAATGTTGCTGTTCCAAAGCCAATATCTAATACATTTTTCGAAGAATTTTCTAATATACAATTGTATATTGCATTTAAAATTTTATTGTAACCTGCAAATGGATATGCGTTATCATTATCATGTATTTCTACTGTTTCATCGTAATGATCTGACCACAAATCAAACCCTTTATTATCAAGCATATTATTTCTCCTCATCTATTACAAATACTGTTTAAATTTATATGAATGCTTTATAAATTTATTATTCTCATACAGTTCATTTAATAATTCATATACTCTATCTAAAT
>CATLHF010000007.1 GCA_949948835.1 uncultured Clostridia bacterium
TCTTAGCAATAATAGCAAGAACGCCTAATTTATCTTTTGGATAATCCCTCCTTAACACAAGATTTTTACTTAAATCAATGGTATGAATCTTTTGATTTAAAATAGCTTCTAAAAACTTAGAAGTAATTTCTTCACTTCTCACTTCACCAAAAAGAGCCTGAAAAACAACATCTAGCTTAGGAGAAAGGAGTGAGTTTTCTTTTTTTAAAATTTGTGACATAAAGAATCATTTCCGACTTTGCAGAATAGCAAAATCATGAACCAAAATTTACACGAAATAAAATGCATCCCAAATAACAACAATAAATAAACTCAAATTAACAAATAATCATTCATATAGGAAAATAGTAAGAACAAAATTCTTGAAATAAATTTTAATGAATGTAATAAAATAAAGATACACCTTACATTGTGTATAAAAATATTAAAGCATAAGAATTAAAAAAGTAAACAAAAATATTTCGCTAAATTTCGACAAAAAATGTTTTAAAACTATTAATTTAGAGAAAACTATATATTTAGTTTTTTTAAAAAATGACTTGCAAAATCAATCAATATAGTCTAGAATAATTTAATATAAAAGAAAAGGAGATAATAATGGCAGATAAATTAATTATTGTGGAATCACCTGCAAAGGCGAATACCATCAAAAAATTTTTAGGGGGCAGTACAAAAGTTGTTGCATCTATGGGACATATTAGAGATTTACCAAAATCCAAAATGGGTATTGATATTGAACATGATTTTGAACCACAATATATTAACATTCGTGGAAAAGGAGATTTAATTAAAAGCTTAAAAAAAGAAGCAACAAACGCAAAAAAAGTATATCTTGCAACTGACCCTGACCGTGAAGGAGAAGCGATTGCATGGCATTTAGCTCATATTTTAGGAATTGATGAAACAGCAAATGTACGTGTTACTTTTAACGAAATTACGAAAGGTGCTGTTCAAGAAGCAATTAAAAGACCAAGAAAAATCGATATGAATTTGACAGATGCTCAACAAGCAAGAAGAGTATTAGATCGTATTGTTGGTTATAAGATTAGCCCTGTGTTATGGAAAAAGGTAAGGCGTGGCTTATCAGCAGGTAGAGTTCAATCTGTTGCTGTTAAATTAATTGTGGATAGAGAAGAAGAAATTGAAAAATTTATTCCAGAAGAATATTGGAATATCTATGCCACTTTATTTGATAAAACATCAAAGAAAACATTTGAAGCAAAATTTTATGGAAAAAATAATAAAAAACAAGAGCTTCATAAACAAGAAGAGGTAGAAGAGATCCTAAAACAAATACAAGATACGAAATATATTGTACAAGAAGTGAAAAAAGGAGAAAGAAAAAGGAATCCTGCTCCACCATTTACAACAAGTACAATGCAACAAGAAGCATCTAGAAAATTAGGATTTACGTTAAAGAAAACAATGAGTGTTGCACAAGGGTTATATGAAGGCGTAAAAATACCAGAAAAGGGAACAGTAGGTCTTATTACTTATATGAGAACAGATTCTACCAGAATTTCAGAAGTGGCAAGAGCGGCAGCAAAAACTCACATTTTAAAAACATATGGGGAAGAATATTATAATAATCGTTATTATAAAACAGGAAAAGATGCCCAAGATGCCCATGAGGCAATTCGACCAACTTATGTTGAAATAACACCAGATGAAATAAAAGATTCTTTAACAAATGACCAATATAAATTATACAAATTAATTTATAATCGTTTTATTGCAAGTCAAATGGCAGGAGCAATTTTTGATACCATAAATGCGACCATTGATGCAAATGGTTATACCTTTAAAGCAAATGGTCAAAATTTGAAATTTAAGGGATTTATGGTTTTATATGTAGAAGGAAATGATGAAAAAGAAGAAGAAGACAATACTAATTTACCAGAATTACAAGAAAAGCAAGAAGTAGTTAAGAAAAAATTAGAACCAAAGCAAAGTTTTACTGAGCCACCAGCGAGATTTACAGAAGCGAGTCTGGTAAAAGCACTAGAAGAAAAGGGAATCGGAAGACCAAGTACATATTCACCAACGATTACTACTATTTTAGAAAGAAGATACATCGAAAAAATACAAAAACAATTGGCACCAACTGACCTTGGGAAGATTGTAAATAAACTATTAACCCAAAACTTTCGTGATGTCATTAATGTGGAATTTACCGCTAAAATGGAAAATGAATTTGACCAAATTGCAGAAGGAAAAGAAAAATGGAAAAAGGTAATAGGAGAATTTTATAATCCTTTTGCAAAAGTGGTAGAAAAAGTAGAAAAAGAACTAGAACACGTAGAATTAGTAGAAGAAGTATCTGATGTCCCATGTGAAAAATGTGGTAGAATGATGGTTATTAAATATGGCAAATATGGTAAGTTTTTAGCATGCCCAGGATATCCTGAATGTAAAAATGCAAAGCCATTTGTAGAAACCATTGATGTTCCATGCCCAAAATGTGGAGCAAAAGTACAAATACGAAAAACAAAGAAGAAAAGAAATTACTATATTTGTGAAAACAATCCTACTTCTTGTGATTACATCTCATGGAACAAACCAAAACCAGGAGAAAAGTGGGAAGAGCCAAAAGAAAAAGTAGAGCTAGAAGAAACCAAAACAAAAAAGAAAAAATCGTCTACAAAGAAAAAATAAAAAAGAATATACTATAAGGGTTGCATAATATGCGACCCTTTTTTCAAAAATATATTCCAAAACCAAAGAAAGTATGATATAATAATACATCATATTTTTAAAGGAGACGCTATGTATATTAACCAGGATATTGCAAACGAAATATATAAAGAAGCAGGTCCAGAAAGACTTTCTAGGGCTACTAATTATATAAAACAGAAACGAATTAGCATTGAAAATATTTACTATGAGAATAGCAATAACTTTTCTGTTACAGCAGAGGTAGAAGGAAATTATGATGATTACCATGTAAAGGTTTCAGTAAAGAATGGAGAACTAGAACAAACTTCTTGTGAATGTGAAGATTATCGAAATCATTATGCAGCGTGCAAACACATTGTTGCAACACTTTTAGAAGTTGATGGGAATCCAAAATACAACGTTCAATATACCAAGAAGACGAAAGAAAAATATACAGACTTTAAAGATTTAATTAATACTTTTTATGAGGAAGAAATGAAGCTAATAGATGAATCAGAAGAAAAGGCAATAAAATCATTTGATACGAATATAAAAATTGTGCCAAAACTGATTTATACTTCCTATAATAAAGAGATGAAAATAGAATTTAAAATCGGAACTAAAAAACAATTCTATAAATTAAAAGATATCACTGAATTTTATGATCATATGATGAAAAAAGATACATATCAATATGGTGCAAAATTGGAATTTCTACATGAAGAAGCGTCGTTTGATGAATCATCAAAACCAATGTTAGAGTTTATATTAAAACATGCAGAAATTATGAACCGCATGAATTCGAATACTAATAGTATGTATCGTTATTTTGGCAAGAACATAAATACGACTAGCATACCATTAAACTATACAGCATTAGATGAAGTGTTTGGATTATTAAAAGGACAAGAAGTTTTAATAGAACAATCTTATTTTACCAATACGATTGAATTTGTAGAGGAAGTGCCAAACATCAAAATTGATTTAGAAAAGATAAACCAAGAAGAATATTGTTTAAGATGTAATATAGAAAATCATAATGATTACGAAATAATACAAGGAAGGCGATATGCATATTTCTTAACAAATGAAAAATTATATCGCTTAAAGCAAGACTACAAAGATACAACATTAAAATTATTAGAAGTATTTAAAAGAAATTATACAAATGAAATCAAATTTGGAAAAGAGGAACTATCAAAATTATTTTCTATTGTACTTCCTAAAGTAAGAGATAGTATTAGTTTGGATGAAATAGAGCCAGAAGAACTAAAAAAATATATGCCACAAAAATTAGGAGTAAAAGTATATTTAGAGTTTAATGACAAAAATTACATTATAGCAAAAGTGATGTTTTGCTATGGAGAAAAAGAATTTAATCCATTAGAAGAAAACCCCAATATACCAAGAAGTGTATTAGAAGAGGCTGAGAGTTTAAACTTATTTCGAAAAACAGGTTTTTTATTAGATAAGAAAAATGCTTGTTTTGTATTAGCAAATGATGAAAGAATATATGAATTTTTATCAGAAGATATTAATGTATATATGCAAAAGTTTGAAGTATTAGCAACTGAGGATTTTAAAGAAAGACAAATTAAAAAACCAAAAATGACAGCATTAGGAGTGAAAATTGAAAATAACTTATTAAACATTAATATAGAAAACTTGAACTTTGACAAAACAGAATTAAAAGAGATTCTTACAAAATATCGTCTGAAACAAAAATATTACCGTTTAAAAAATGGGGATTTTTTATCACTAGAACAAACTGAAGATATGGATTTTTTAGAAAATCTAATTTCAGGAAGCGATATTAGTTTTAAACAGCTAGAGGAAGGGAGTATTAAACTTCCACTATACAGAACTCTTTACTTAAATCGTATTTTAGAAAAAATAGATAATACTATAATTCACAAAGACGAGAATTACAAAAAAATAGTGAAAGATATAGAAGATAAGTCAGATGTAAAAGAGCTACAAATCCCAAAAAGTTTAAATAAAACATTAAGACAATATCAAAAAATAGGATTTAAATGGCTTAGTACCTTAGACGAATATGGATTTGGTGGAATATTAGCAGATGATATGGGACTTGGAAAAACCATTCAGGTGTTATCTTTGATACTAGCTTATAAAGAAAGTACCAAACAGCATAAAAATCCAATTATTGTTATATGTCCAAGTTCTCTTAGCTTAAACTGGAAGGCAGAAATTGAAAAATTTGCAAATGATATTTCAGCATGTGTTATTAGTGGAAATGCAGAAAATAGAAAAAAACAAATTGAACATATTCTGAAGGTAGATGTTGTTATTACTTCTTATGATTTATTAAAAAGAGATATTGAACTATACAAAGAACACAATTATGAATTTCGTTATATTATAGCAGATGAAGCACAATACATGAAAAATAGTAATACCCAAAATGCAAAAGCGATAAAAGCTTTAAATGGAAAAACAAGATTTGCCTTAACAGGTACGCCAGTTGAAAATTCTTTATCAGAACTATGGTCAATTTTTGATTTCTTAATGCCAGGATACTTATTTTCATATAAAAAATTTAAAGAAAATTATGAGATGCCAATTGTAAGAGATGAAGATAGTATAATGATGAATAAATTAAGAATGCTAATCGAACCATTTATTTTAAGAAGAACCAAAAAAGAAGTATTAACAGAACTTCCAGATAAAACGATTACTGTCTTAAATAACGAAATGGAAGAGGAGCAGGAAAAAATATATTTATCATACTTAGCACAAGCAAGAGAGGAGTTGCAACAACAGCTTGCAATACAAGGAATTGAAAAAAGTAGTATCCAAATTTTAGCACTACTAACAAGATTAAGACAAATCTGTTGCCATCCAAGTTTGTTTTTATCAAACTATAAGGGAGAATCAGCTAAATTAAAACAATGTATGGAATTACTAAAAGATGCTATAGAAAGTGGTCACAAAATATTGCTATTTTCTACCTATACCACTATGTTTGAAATAATTGAAAAAGAATTAAAAAAAGAAAACATATCCTATTTTAAATTAACAGGACAAACCAAAGTGAATGAAAGAATAGGGTTAGTAGATGAATTTAATCAGAACTCAGATGTTAAAGTGTTCTTAATTTCGCTAAAAGCGGGAGGAACAGGGCTTAACTTAACAGGAGCAGATATGGTTATTCATTATGATCCATGGTGGAATTTATCTGCAGAAAACCAAGCAACTGACCGTGCTTATCGTATTGGACAAAAGAATAATGTTCAAGTATATAAATTAATTACCAAAAATTCAATTGAAGAAAAAATTTATGAATTACAAGAAAAGAAAGCAAAATTGATTGATAATGTACTAGATACCAAAACATCATTTATTAGCAAATTATCAAAAGAAGACATCATGAAATTATTTACATAATAGTAAAAATGTGATATAATCATATGGATTCGATACGAGAATCAATGAACTATTCAAGTATTCCAATCTTTTGGAGAAAGGAGAATGACAATGAAAAGAATTAAGACATTAGTAACAAGAGATTTAAAGGAATCCATGAAAACAGGTGGATGCGGCGAATGCCAAACATCGTGCCAGTCGGCATGCAAGACATCTTGTACGGTCGGCAACCAGTCCTGCGAGAACGTAAAACGCGAAATCGAGAGGATTTAAAATGTTCGAATGGGTGGGCTGTTTTTTGCCTTCCCATTTTTAAATTATGAAACTTTGATTGAAAGGAATTAGAATATGAACCAAGAGGTAACTATTATTGGTGGAGGCTTAGCTGGATGTGAAGCAGCTTACCAGATTGCAAAAAAAGGAATAAAAGTAAAATTATATGAAATGAAACCAGAAAAATTTTCAGAAGCACATTCGAGTGAAAACTTAGCAGAAATTGTGTGTAGCAATTCCTTTAAATCGAACTTACATACAAATGCTTGTGGTCTTTTAAAAGAAGAATTACGTATGCTTGATTCTTTATTAATTAAATGTGCAGACGAAACGAGTGTACCTGCAGGACAAGCACTAGCGGTTGATAGAGAAGAATTTTCAAGATTAGTTACCCAGAAAATACAAGAAAATCCCAATATTGAAATTATAAACAAAGAATTTATTGGCGACGAACTGGCTTGCCTTCGGCAAGAGGGAAGAAAGAAGAGTGAATGGTGAAGACTACAATAATGTAACTGTTATTGCAACAGGGCCACTTACATCAAGTGCTCTTGCTGAAAATATTTCAAAATTAACAGGAGAAGATAGGTTGTACTTTTATGATGCAGCAGCTCCAATTGTAGCAAAAGATAGTATTGATATGAGCATAGCATTTTACCGGAAATCGTTATGACCAAGAAAGAGGAAAAGAAGAAGATATAGAAGAGTGGAAAAAACGTGTAAATAATCAAGAAGCGAGTTATATTAACCTTCCAATGAATAAAGAAGAATACGAGGAATTCTATCAAAACCTAATATCAGCAGAAGTGGTTACATTACATAAATTTGAAAAAAGAGAAATTTTTGAAGGTTGTATGCCAATCGAGATTATGGCAAAACGAGGAGAGGATACACTTCGTTTTGGACCATTAAAACCAGTGGGATTTACAGACCCAAGAACGGGAAGACGCCCCTATGCAGTGGTACAATTAAGACAAGACGATGCAAATGGAACTATGTATAATTTAGTAGGGTTTCAAACAAACCTAAAATTTGGAGAGCAAAAGAGAGCACTTTCTTCTATACCAGGTCTTGCAAATGCTGAATTTGTAAAATATGGTGTCATGCATCGAAACACATACATTAATTCCACGGACTTATTAGATAATACTTACTGTTTAAAGAAAAATCCAAATATTTACTTTGCAGGGCAAATTACAGGGGTAGAAGGATATGTAGAGTCGATTAGTTCTGGAATGGTAGTAGGACGTAATGTTGCAAACAGACTATTAGGAAAAGAAAAGATAAAATTTCCAGTAAATACAATGATAGGAGCATTAGCAAATTATATTGCAACACCAAATAAAAAATTTCAACCAATGAATGCAAACTTTGGAATCTTACCAGAGCTTGGAGAGAAGATAAGAGATAAGAAAGTAAAGTATGGTACTCTTGCGGATATAGCGATTGAAGCGATGCATACGATGCAAAATCTTTAAAAATTGTAAAATAGAAAATTTTACCAAAATATTACAAACATATTAAATTTTAACGAAAAACTGACGGATTTACATAAAATACTTGTCAGTTTTTGTTTTGTGTGCTAAAATAAACATAAGTATGATTTTATTCAATTTAAGTAAAATTGAAAGGGGAAAATAAATGGAAGAAATAATGAATAAAGCGATTCAAGACATTAAAGAAATATTAGAAAACAGAAATAAAAATGAAGAATTAACAAAAACAATTGATCAAGAGATTCATGCAAAAGTAGACAAAGGTTTTACATATAATAATAAAATGTTTGCAAAGGATAAAGAAAGCGAAGAATATAAAGAACTTGCAAGCCAAAAAGAATTAAACGATAACGAAATAGATAAATTAGAACAAAAAAAGAAAGAATTGACAGTAGAATGGGGTCTTGCAGGAGTTAGAAATGAATTAAGTGTAAAGATAAAAGAAGAACAAGAAGAGATATCAGTTTTAGATGAGAAAATAGAAGAGATGAGAACAAGAATACACGAAAATGATGCGATAAAGAACTGGAATCATTTTTATGAGGATACCGAATTTGAAGAAGAAGATACGAAGAAAATGGTAGAAGAATTAAAACCTCTATTAGAAGAAAAAGAAAGTAGAGAAAAAGGGTTAAAAGACATTCAAGATTTTGCTAACAGTATTCGTGTAGATAATCTTGATGAATTAAGTAAAGTAGTCATGGCTAAAGAGGAAAAAAGTCAAACAATGAAAAAAATTCATGAAGGTATGTTTGCTAGAAAAGAAAAAGGATTTGAAGATTTATTACCAAAAAGTTATTTGGATTTTAAAAATGACTTATTTGAATTAGTGGATAAAGATCTAGAAAAATATTATAAGTTTGTGAATGCAATTTCTAACATGTCACTACAGGAGTTACTTGTAAAAATGTCAGATACAGCACAAAAATTAGGAAGGCAAGAAAGAGTAAATGATTTGACAGAAGCTTTAAAGAAAATAGATGAAAGAACAAACGAAGCAGATAAAGCAGAGCCAGCAAAGAAAGAAACAGCAAAGACAGAACCAGTAAAGAAGGAGCCAGCAAAGAAGGAACTAGCAAAGACGGAGCCAGCAAAGAAGGAACCAGCAAAGAAGGAACCAGCAAAGACAGAGCCAGAAAAGAAGGAGCCAGTAAAGACAGAGCCAGAAAAGAAGGAGCCAGCAAAGACAGAACCAGTAAAGAAGGAGTCAGAAAAGAAGGAGCCAGCAAAGACAGAGCCAGAAAAGAAATCATATGATGCAACACGAATTGTTGTAGAACCAACTTTTGATAGTATTACCATATTTATTAAAGGTGAAAAAGAACCACATGTTGTAAATAATATGAAGGAATTAATGAAAGATGGAAAAACATTAAAGAAACACCGTATTTTTTCAAAAACTCCATTATATGCTCTAGGAATTAAGAAAAGTGATCCAGCTATATTAAAAGCATTAGAATCAATAGGAAGAGATGACTTAAAAAATGATTATATTAATAGTTTTGTAGAACCAAAAGATACAATAGATGGTATTCAATACTTATTTGATAATGCAGGAAAAATGAATAAAAAAATGATGAGACAAGTTAAAAAATATGCAAAATATGCTGAAGGATATGGGGTAGCAGAAGTAACAGGACTAAAAAAAGGAAGAATCGATAAAGTAAAAGATTGGTTTTATGCAAGAAAGAGAATCAAATTAGCTAGTGAATTTGAAAAAACACAAATGGAAACAGAACAAACAACTGCCCAAACACAAAAGAAAACACCAAGAGATAATTTAAATATGGAGAAAGTTGATATTAGCCATAAACAAGCAATTGAAAGAGTACAAGGCGAAGTTGTTAAAGAAACACCAAAAGAGAAGATTGAAAAAAGAGGTCGTAAACAAAAAGGGATGAGCAGATAATAAACGGAGGAAAAAAAGTATGTTATTAAAAGCTAGAAGATTTGTAAATAGTAAATTAGACAACATTGTGGATTTATACAAAAAAGATAAAAATCGTGAATTGACATTTGATGAGGCTGGGCTTTGGAAATCAATTAAAACAAGTATCAATGTTAGTAGAGGAAAATTTTTTGAAAAGTATTTAGACAACAAATATAATAAAGCATATAGCAAGTATGAAAATAAGTTTGATGAATTAAAGGAAAAATTAGATAAAAATGAAATTTCCGAAGAAGAATTCGATAAAAAAATGGAAAGACCAAACTATAAATTAAGTGAAGCAGAATATGTATTAGGATATGACGAAACAAAACCCAAAAATCCAATATGGAAAAACATGAAAGAAGCTATTTCAAAAGGACTAACTGCAACAAAAAACTTTATGGTTAGAACAGGTAATGGAATTAAGAACTTTGTGTTTAAAAAAGTTCCATTAATGTTAGGAACTGGCGCAAAACAAACTTTTAAAACAGGATATAAATTAGGAAAACATACTATTAAAGGTGTAAAAGCACTTGGTGGAAGATTACGTTTTGTTGGAAAAGGAGTGCGCTTTGTAGGAAATAAAGTAGCAGAGGCAACGAAAGACATAAGAGAACAAGCAGATTTAGAAATGGAAGAAAAAGCAAGACAAAAACAAGAAAAGAAAGAAGAAAAACGTAAAACACCAAGAGAAAATTTAGGTATGGAAGAAATTAAAATTGATCATGAACAAGCAGTAGAAAAAGTAGAGGGCGAAGTCGTTAGGGAAAAACCAGAACAACAATTAGAAAATGAATAAAAAACGTTGACATTCTATAACATGCATGATATAATATAAACCGTTATGGTAAAATGCTACAACTAGCATTTCCGTAACGGTTTATTTAGTTTTTAAGGAGGTGAAATTTAAGTGCCAACAATTAACCAATTAGTAAGAAAAGGAAGAAAAACAACTACTTCAAAATCAACTGCGCCAGCATTACAACACGGATATAATTCTAGAAAGAAAACATTAACAGACGCAAGAGCACCACAAAAAAGAGGTGTATGTACAGTAGTTAAAACCGTAACGCCAAAGAAACCAAACTCAGCTTTAAGAAAAGTAGCCAGAGTTAGACTTTCTAACGGATACGAAGTTACTTCTTATATTCCAGGAGTTGGACACAACCTACAAGAACACAGCGTTGTTTTGATAAGAGGAGGAAGGGTAAAAGATTTACCTGGTGTTCGTTACCACATTATAAGAGGAACATTAGATACAGCTGGGGTAAAAGACAGAATGCAAGCTCGTTCAAAATATGGAGCAAAACGTCCAAAAAAATAGAATAAAGTTTTTTGGAAAGTAGTGCTTGTAATTCTTACTAAACTTAAGGTACTTAAATTTAGAATAGATTTAAAAGCGCTATACGAAAGAAAGTTTAAACTTTCTTTAGAGTACCGAGATACTTACGGTTATTAAGTATCAAATTTTATAAGGAGGGAAGAATAGTGCCAAGAAAAGGATATATAGCAAAAAGAGATGTTTTACCAGATCCAATTTACAATAGCAAAGTTGTTACAAAATTAATTAACAATGTTATGTTAGATGGTAAAAAATCAGTTGCTCAAAAAATAGTATATGGTGCATTTGATATCATAAAAGAAAAAGAGGAAAAAAATCCTTTAGAAGTTTTTGAGCAAGCATTAGAAAGTGTAATGCCTGTTCTAGAAGTTAAAGCAAGAAGAGTTGGTGGTGCAACATACCAAGTACCATTAGAGATTCGTCCAGAAAGAAGACAAACATTAGGACTAAGATGGCTTGTAACTTATGCTAGAAATAGACATGAAAAAACAATGGCTGAAAAATTAGCTGGTGAAATTATGGATGCTGTAGCTGGAAACGGTGGAGCATTTAAGAAAAAAGAAGATATGCATAGAATGGCAGAAGCTAATAAAGCATTTGCACATTACAAATGGTAAGACGAAAGTAACTGCCAATACTACATTTAGAAACTGCAACTCATATGTATTTGTAAGAGTTTCTAAAATTACAGATAACTTATGCAACCCAATGAAGCGAGGTTGTATACATTAGAAAAATAAAATAAGGAGGAAAATAAATTGGGTAAAAGAGAAGTCTCACTAGAAATGACCAGAAATATAGGAATTATGGCTCATATTGATGCTGGTAAAACAACAACAACAGAGAGAATACTTTTCTATACAGGTCGTGTTCATAAAATTGGTGAAACTCATGAAGGTGCAGCAACAATGGATTGGATGGCTCAAGAACAAGAAAGAGGTATTACAATTACTTCTGCTGCAACAACCACTCATTGGTTAAACCATAGAATCAATATCATCGATACTCCAGGTCACGTTGACTTTACAGTTGAAGTACAAAGATCATTAAGAGTATTAGATGGTTCTGTTACAGTATTTTGCGCAAAAGGTGGAGTTCAACCACAATCAGAAACTGTATGGAGACAAGCTGATAAATATCATGTTCCAAGAATGGCATATGTTAATAAAATGGATATTACAGGTGCTAACTTCTTAGGATGTGTAGAGCAAATGAAAGATCGTTTAAATGCAAATGCAGTTCCAGTTCAATTACCAATTGGAGCAGAAGATACCTTCAAAGGAATTGTGGATTTAATTAAAATGAGAGCATTTGTTCATAAAGATGACCTAGGAAAAGAAATTGAAGAATGTGATGTTCCTGCTGATATGTTAGAAGATGTTAATAAATATAGAGCACAAATGATTGAAGCAGCAGCAGAACAAGATGATGAATTAATGATGAAATATCTAGAAGGAGAAGAATTAACCGAAGGAGAAATTAAAAAAGGTTTACGTAAAGGAACTATTAATAATAGTATTGTTCCAGTATGCTGTGGTTCTTCTTACAAAAACAAAGGTGTGCAAGAACTATTAAACGCTATTGTTGATTATATGCCATCTCCACTTGATATTCCACACATTAAAGGTGAAGATTTAGATGGAAATGAAATCGAAGCAAAAACAGGGGATAATGAACCATTTGCTGCATTAGCATTTAAAATCGCAACCGATCCATTCGTTGGAAAACTTTGTTTCTTTAGAGTTTACTCAGGAACACTACAAGCAGGTTCTACAGTACTTAACTCTACAAAGGACAAAAAAGAAAGAATTGGACGTATTCTACAAATGCATGCAAATCACAGAGAAGATATTGAAGAAGTATTTTCTGGAGATATTGCAGCAGCAGTAGGATTAAAAGATACAACAACAGGAGATACATTATGTGATCCTTCACATGCAGTTATTCTAGAATCAATGGAATTCCCAGAGCCAGTTATTGATATTGCGATTGAACCTAAGGACAAAGTAGCAAGTGAGAAAATGGGTATCGCTCTTGCAAAACTAGCAGAAGAAGATCCTACTTTCAAAACTTATACAAATCATGAAACAGGTCAAACTATTATTGCTGGAATGGGTGAATTACACTTAGATATTATCGTAGACAGATTAAAAAGAGAATTTAAAGTAGAAGCAAATGTTGGTAAACCACAAGTTGCTTATAAAGAAACCATTAGAGAAGCAGTTAAAGTAGAAGGAAAATTCATTCGTCAATCTGGTGGACGTGGACAATATGGTCACGTATGGTTAGAAATGCAACCATTAGAGCCAGGTAGTGGTATTGAATTTGAAAGCAAAATCGTTGGTGGAGCTGTTCCAAAAGAATATATTAAACCAATCGAGGAAGGAATTAGAGAAGCTGCTGAAAGTGGAATCTTAGCTGGTTATCCAGTAATCGACTTTAAAGCAACTTTAGTAGATGGTTCTTACCATGAAGTTGACTCTTCAGAAATGGCATTCAAAATAGCAGGTTCTATGGCATTCAAAGAAGGATGTAAAAAAGCAAAATCTGTTATTCTAGAACCAATCATGAGAGTAGAAGTAACAGTTCCAGAAGAATACATGGGAGATGTTATTGGAGATATTAACTCAAGACGTGGTAGAATGGAAGGAATGGAAGCAAGAAGTGGTAACCAAATTATTCGTGGATTTATTCCATTATCAGAAATGTTTGGTTATGCAACAGACCTTCGTTCAAAAACACAAGGTAGAGGAACCTATGCAATGGAACCATCTCACTATGAAGAAGTTCCAAAATCAGTATTAGATGCAATCGTAGCATCACGTGCTAAGAAAGAAGAATAGTGAAAAATCTATTAAAACTATTGCAAAAGTAGCAAAAGTATTATAAAATACTAATGCAAATTAATAATATCGTTATTAAATTTTAAAAAATAAAATAAAAATTAAGGAGGAATTCAAAAATGGCAAAAGCTAAATTTGAAAGAACAAAACCACACGTTAACATTGGTACAATTGGTCACGTTGACCACGGAAAAACAACAACAACAGCAGCTATTACAAAATACTTAAGCTTATTAGGAAAAGCTAAATTCGAAGCATACGATCAAATCGACGGTGCTCCAGAAGAAAAAGCAAGAGGAATCACAATTAACACAGCTCACGTAGAATATGAAACAGACAACCGTCACTATGCACACGTTGACTGTCCAGGACACGCTGACTACGTTAAAAACATGATTACAGGTGCTGCACAAATGGATGGTGCTATCTTAGTAGTATCTGCAGCAGATGGACCAATGCCTCAAACAAGAGAGCATATCTTACTTGCAAGACAAGTAGGTGTTAAATTTATCGTTGTTTACTTAAATAAATGCGATATGGTTGACGATCCAGAATTATTAGAATTAGTTGAAATGGAAGTTAGAGATTTATTATCAAGCTATGATTTCCCAGGAGATGATATTCCAGTTATCAAAGGATCTTCATTAAAAGTATTAGAATCTACAGCTACAGATCCAAATGCACCAGAATATGCATGCATGAAAGAATTAATGGAAGCTGTTGATAGCTATATCCCAACACCAGAAAGACCAGTAGATCAACCATTCTTAATGCCAGTTGAAGATGTATTCACAATTACAGGACGTGGAACAGTTGCAACAGGTAGAGTAGAAAGAGGTATTGTAAAACTTTCTGACGAAGTTGAAATTGTAGGATTATCTGCAGAAAGCAGAAAAACAGTTGTTACTGGTGTAGAAATGTTTAGAAAATTACTAGACCAAGCTGAAGCTGGAGATAACATTGGTGTTCTATTAAGAGGTATTGATAGAAAAGACATCGAAAGAGGTCAAGTACTTGCAAAACCAGGAACAATCCATCCACATACAAAATTC
Organism: uncultured Clostridia bacterium; assembly: GCA_949948835.1. Lineage (GTDB taxonomy): Bacteria > Bacillota > Clostridia > TANB77 > CAG-508 > RGIG8482. Next base: position 14,979 of record CATLHF010000007.1, read on the forward strand.
ACATCTGAAGTATACGTTCTAACAAAAGAAGAAGGTGGACGTCATACACCATTCTTCAACGGATACAGACCACAATTCTACTTCAGAACAACAGACGTTACAGGTGTTATTGAATTACCTGCAGGAACAGAAATGGTAATGCCAGGAGATAACATTTCAATGACAATCGAACTTATTACTCCAATCGCTATCGAAAAAGGATTAAGATTCGCTATTCGTGAAGGTGGACGTACAGTTGGTTCAGGTATCGTTGCTGATATCATCGCTTAGTTTAAAATATAAAAAATAACAAGAATTTAGTTCTTGTTATTTTTTATTGACACATAGAATAAATACTATAATAACGTCAAGACGTCGAAAAGTATATGTTTTAAATGGAAGTAAAAAAGAGTAGGAATGCGATTCCTACTCTTTTTCCTTTACTAATTACTTAGATATTTTATAATCAAATAAAGTATCTAAGCTTTTAGCATCTTTAGTATATACTTCATAAAATGGAGACCCCTCTTTCTATCTTAAGAAGGGATTATATTAAGAAATAATAATTGTTAATTAAACAACATAAACATTGCAAAATTATAAAATGAATAGTAAAATAGATACATATGAAAAAAGGAGATAAACCGATATGGAAATATTAATTAAAAATGCAAACTTAATTTCAATGAGTAGTAAACGTCCACAAATAGAAGAGGGAGTGGACATTTTAATAGAAGATACAAAAATAAAAAGAATTGATAAAGACATAAAAGAAGATACGGAAAAAGTAATTGATGCAACCGGTAAAGTTGTTATGCCAGGGCTTATTAATACACATTCTCATGTACCAATGAGTATCTTTCGTGAAACAGTTGATGGTTATATTACACAAGATTGGCTAGAACACAAGATTTGGCCAATGGAAGATAGGTTAACTAGTGAAGATATTTATGATGCTTCCATGTTATCTTGTATTGAAATGATTAAAACAGGAACTACAACGATTAATGATATGTATTTTATGACGGATGATATTATAAAAGCAGCAATTGATAGTGGAGTTCGTATGCAAACGACTAGAACCTTAATGGATTTAACGGGTGATGGCGATACGAGAATACAAGAATTAGAAGAGCTTATAAAAGAATATACAAATAAAGAAGAAACAATTAGCTTTAACATAGGAATTCATGGGTTTTATACGACCAATGCACCATATATAGAAAAATGTGTACAATTTGCGAAAAAATATAATTTGCCGATCCATATTCATTTTTGTGAAAATGCAAAAGAAAGAGAAGATATCAAAAATCAATATGAAGTCGAAAGTCCAGTGGAACTAATAAAAAGATATTTTAAAGGAATGCATGTTATTTTAGCACATAGTGTAAAACTAGCAAAAGAAGAAATAAGAGAATTAGAAAAAGAAAATGTGTATGTATCTCATTGCCCAGTAAGTAACTTAAAACTTGGGTGTGGGGTAGCAAAAGTGATGGATATGCAAGAAGAAGGAATTACCGTTAGCCTTGGAACGGATGGACAAGGAAGTGGAAGTAATTTAGATTTATTTGAAACTATGAAATTTACAGCCCTTTTGCAAAAAGGAATGGAAGAAAATCCTAAAAATTTACCAGCGTATGAGGTACTAAAAATGGCGACAATTGATGGAGCAAAAACATTAAGATTGGAAGAGCAAATTGGAAGTATAGAAGAAGAGAAAAAAGCAGACTTGATTATGATAGATTTAAACGAAGTTATACAAAAACCAATTAACAACATTTTTGCAGAAATTGTATATAATGTAAAAGGCACTAATGTAGAAATGACAATGGTAAACGGAAAAATTTTAATGGAGAACAGAAAACTTTTATGGGTAAAAGAAGACGAAATTTGTAAAAAATGTGAAAAAATTATAGAACGCATTAGTAAGTAAAGTTTGTCCGAAAAATTGACATTTTTTGATTATTAGTGTATACTAGTAAAATATGAAATAAAAAGGACTTAAAAAAGGAGTATTTATTTATGGCAAACGTAAAAAAAGCCATTTTATTGTTATTCATTATTTTACTTATTCTATTTGGATTAACGCAGATTGTTTTTTCAGTTGATACTGGAAAAGCAACGGAAGATGCAAAATTAAAAAAATCAATGGAAGATTCTTCTATTACACTTGAAATTATACCCAAAGATGATACATTTGAAATATTAGAAGAACAAGAAAATTGGTATCGTGTTAATTATCAAAAAATAAAAGGATATGTAAAAAAAGAGCAAGTAGAAATCATAAAACAAGAAACGAATAACAAAGAAAATGGTGAAATATCAAATCTTACGAATGAGCAAAGCCAAAATACAAAGGAAGAACAAAACAAAGTAAATGAGAATACAATTGTAGATAATAATGTACAAACAGCATTAACAGAAGAAGTAAAAATTGGTGACAAATTATATACGAATCTAGAGCTAAAAATGTATTTAAGACCATTACCAAGTTCTATGAAAATTGATACCCTTGTAAAAGGGCAAGAAGTAACAGTAGTAGATATTGCTAACAAATGGGTATATATTTCTGTAAATGGTAAAACTGGATGGATTGCAAAAAACTTGTTAATGACCAAAGAACAAAAACAGGCACAAGAACCATCAAAAGAAAATAAAAAAGATGAAACAAAATATTTAAACAAAACAGCATACGTTACATCTGATGGAATCAATTTTAGACAAGAACCAAATACAGATAGTAAAGTTTTAAAAACATTTTTACAAAATGCGAAAGTAACCATTTTGCTAGAAGAAGGAAATTGGTATAAAATTAAGCATAATGACCAAGAAGGATACATTTTAAAAATGTATGTTTCAGAAAAGAAAGTAGAAGTTACTTCAAGAAGTTCTGAAAGTAGACAAACAACAACGAAAGAAACAACTAAAACATCAAGTGAAGAAACCACAATCAAGAAAGAAACAACAGCTCAGTCTTCAAAGGCAAGTGCGATAGTAAGTCTTGCTAAAAAATACTTGGGTTCACGTTATGTGTATGGGGGAGCAAGTCCTTCTGGATTTGACTGTTCTGGATTTACAATGTATCTTTACAAACAATTTGGAGTAAGTTTGCCACATTCTGCAACAGCACAATCTTATAAAGGAACAAAAGTATCAAAAGCAAATTTACAACCAGGGGATATTGTATTTTTTAAAAATTATAGAACCAATGTAGGAATTGGACACTGTGGAATTTATATTGGAAACAATCAATTTATACATGCATCTACAGAAAAAACGGGGGTTATCACATCATCTTTAACAAGTAGTTCATATCAAAAACGATATGTAACAGCAGTAAGGATATTTTAGGGAGTTAAAAGGAACCTTTTTAGAAGAGAGGGATTCTTATGCTAAAACGACCTATGGTAGTAGTAACCATTCGGATGGATGATTGGAATTTTATTTGGGCTATACTGTCATATCAGTATAGCTCTATTTGTTATGTTCTTGTTTTTTAGTTGTATATGGTTTATTATAAAACACAAAAATTTAAAAAGATATGATACGGTTTTAGATTTAAAAAAGGCTATCATTTTATTTTTTGTATGTATTTTATTGTCTTGTATTTTTACTAATATCAAAAATAACCAATATGAAAATAAAAATAAACAAATGAAAGAAGAAGAGAATTACACTGGAATTATTAGTAGTAATCCTACTATAAAAGAATATCATACACAATACAAGGTAACAATAACGAAAGTTGGAAATAAAAGCAGTAATATAATTGTATACCTACGTATAAAAGGAAGGTTTCAATTTGAATATGGTGATGAAATTGCATTTCAAGGGGAATATAGTGAACCAGATGAAGCAAGAAATGATAAGGGATTTAATTATAAAAAATACCTTAGATCAAATGGAATTATTGGAATAGTAAAAACCAATAAAGTAGAAAAAATAGATATCAATAAAGGAAAGGCTTTAGAAAAAATAGCTTGTAAAACACAAAATATAATAGAAGAAACTATTCAAAAAAATATTTCTAAAAAAGAACATCAAGGTGTATTACTAGGTATTTTGTTAGGAAATGATAACCAGATAGAACAAGGAATAAAAGAAAATTTTGTAAATAGTAGTTTATCACATATTTTAGCAGTATCTGGAATGCATGTAGCATATATGATTGCAATTGTGGATTATGTATTGTCTACATTAAAAGTAGGAAAAAAGCAAACAAAAGCCATTATGATTTTCTTTTTAATCTTTTTTACATCACTTGCAAACCATACACCATCGGTAAGGCGTGCTTGTATGATGGCAGGACTTGGTATATTAGCAGGGCTTATTTATCAAAAAAGTGATATTTTAAATAATATGGCAATTTCAATTTTAATTATTTTACTTCAAAATCCATTCTCTCTTTGGAATACAGGATTATTACTATCTTATAGTGCAACATTAGGAATTGTATTATTAACACCAATTTTCTTATCAAAAAAGGAAACAGAAGAACGAAATAGATATAAAAGATTTTGGAAACAAAAAATAAAACCCATTATCGTTGTTTCTATTTCTTCTTGGATAGCTATTTTTCCCATCAATATGGCATTATTTAATACCATTTCATTTACATTTGTTTTTTCTAATTTAATGGTAAGTGCTATCATTGGGGTTATTATCATGCTTGGAATGGTAGCAAGTATTCCGGTTCATATTCCTATTTTATCAAATATTATTTTTTTAATATTAGATTTCTTGCTTTGTATCTTGATAAAGATTAGTCAACTTTTTTCGAGTATGCCGTTATCTTCTGTGCTTGTTTGTCGTCCTAATATAGGAATACTCATTTTGTATTACAGTATTCTAATTTTTTGCATTTATCAAAAAAAATTGAAACGGAAAAGAGGTAAAAAGAAGAATACAAAAACAATTATTAACAAATGTGGATAAGTTTAAAACATGGATGTTTAAGAGAAAAAAACAGAGTGTTGCAATAATTTGCATGGTTTTATTATGTTGTTCCCTTATACAAATGTATCCACAAAAGTTAAAGATATCTTTTTTAGATGTAGGACAAGGAGATACTACATTAATCATAACTCCTATGCATAAAACAATTTTAATTGATGGAGGAGGAAGTACAGATAATGAAAAATATGATGTAGGAAAGCGAGTATTATTACCATATTTATTAAATCATCATATCAAAGAAATTGATATGATGATGATTTCACATTTTGATACAGACCATGTGCGGTCGGTTTGTTAAATGTAATGGAGGAACTAAGAGTAGATAAAGTAATCATAAGTAAGCAAGCAGAAGATTCAGAAAATTATCAGAAGTTTAAGAAGGTTGTAAATGAGAAAAAGATAAAGGTAATAGTAGTAAAGAAGCGGTGATGAAATAAATATTGAAAAAGATTTAAAAATGTGTATTTTATGGCCAAAGGACGAACGAATAGAAGAAAATGAGATAAACAACAATTCTATTGTAGCCAAATTGAGTTATAGAAAATTTTCTTGTATTTTTACAGGAGATATCGAAGAGATAGCAGAAAAAGCTATTTTAAAGGAATATAAACATACTAACACATTGAATTCTACAATATTAAAAGTAGCACATCATGGCTCAAAAACTTCATCGACAGAAGAATTTTTAAATGCAGTAAAACCTAAAATTGGTTTAATAGGAGTGGGAGAAAATAACAATTTTGGACATCCTGATAGAGAAGTTTTAGAAAGATTAGAACGGATGCGGATGCAAAACATATAGAACAGATTTAAATGGCGAAATTACAATACGAACTAATAAGAAAGGGAAAATCTGGATAAACAAGAGATTAAATTAGATTTGGAAACGATATTTTAACGCTCACCAAAATGTAATTAAACAGGAATTATAATACCTGTATAAAAATTCCTTTTTTTGAAAATACTATAAAAAAGTACCAAGAAAGAAGGATGCCAAATGAAAAAATGGATTTATATAGTAGGAATCATTGTTATAGTAATTGTTGCTATTTTAGTAGGGTGTTATTTGTTTCGAAAAGATAGTAATCTAAAGGAGCAAGAAAATTTTAAAATGAACAATACGATGGTAGATGAGCCAAACGAAATAAAAAATAACATATTAGCAAATGAAATAAGTGTTAGTACGCAAGACAAAGAAAAGATTTCACCAAATTCTGTATTAATTTTAAAAAAGCAATATGAAGAATGTTTTCATACTATAAGGGAATATGCAAAGATGCCAGAAGAATATGTAAATTTAACAAAACAAGAATTAGAAGAAAAACAAGAAGGCTGGCAAGTAGAGAGCTTTTCTCCCAATGAAGTTATTTTAATAAAACAGGTTAGTGGAGTTTGTAACCAACACTATATGTTAAGACTAAAAGATGGAGTTATTGCTGTTTACCAAATTCAAGATGATAACACAGAAATATTAAAAGAAGAAACAGGAATTAGTACAGAGTATCTAACAGAAATTGATAAAATAAGATTAGAAGAGGGAATCCGTATTTACGGAGAAGAAGAATTAAATAGTACGTTAGAAGATTATGAATAAAAATGAAAAACAAATCAAAAATTAGAGTAGATGGTATTACGTTAATTGCTCTTGTTATTACTATAATTATATTATTAATCATATCTGCAAGTATACTTCAACTAATATTAGGAGAAAATGGAATTATCAATTTGGCTAAACTGGCAGGAAGAAATTATATAGATGCAGAGACAGATGAAAAAAGAAGATTAGAAGATTTATATAGTTCAATTTTAATTGCAACAAATGATGATGCACAAATTAATATTTCAGTAAAAGATTTAAAAGCATTTATAAGAGAAGAAATTAAAAACAATGGCGGGGCAAGTAATCCAATAGGAACGGTTATTTCATATATGGGAAATAATGTACCAAATGGATATTTAAGTTGTAACGGAAGCATATATAATATAGCAGACTATTCAAATTTAGCAGAACAAATTAAGCAAGAATTTGGAACATATAACTATTATGGAGGAGATGGAGTAACTACCTTTGCTGTACCAGATTTAAGAGGTGAGTTTCTAAGAGGAACAGGACCTAATAGTCATACAAATCAAGGTAATGGTATAGCAGTGGGAAAACATCAGGACTCAACTGCTTTTCCAATGTATGCGTTTACTGCTAATAAGGATATGAATATTTATGGATCTACATCTGATGTAGTTACTGTGCGCAATTCGGACGGGTACATTATGGAAGGAAATATTTATGCTGCCTTGGTTAAAAGTACATCGGACTTTACCAGTACAACAGGAATAACAACTAATATGAGGACTATCCGACCAACCAATACATCGGTATTATATTGTATAAAATATTAAAAAATGGAATCAGTTTTCTGATTCCATTTTTGCAGGTAAATGTATTATTGATTCTATTTATCAATTTTTAAATTTTCCTTTTTTAAATAACCTTGTGTATAGAATGCTCTAATATACATGAATAAAGAAAAGATAGTCATAAGTAATGCTAAATAGTATATATATTGGTCAAATCCTGGTAAAGGACTCATACTATATTCTGGATGATTAAAAATGGTTAAGTTAAATTGTTTAATAAAAAAGGAACTTACAATTGCTACATAAAATAAAACAGTAGAAAGTTTTCCATACCATTTGCTAGATACTACTAGTTCTTTTCCATAAAGGAAAGATGCTCCAGCAATTAATGTACATTCTTTTAACAATACAATAATTAAAATCCATAAAGGAATAATATTTTGTAGTGTAAGTACAGTTAATACAGAAATTTGGGTAGCTTTATCGGCAAGGGGGTCAATTAATTTCCCAAAGTTTGTAATAAAGTTAAATTTACGAGCAATAAAACCATCTAATATGTCGGTTAATCCAGAGAGTGTTAAAAATACAAATGCTAATATATAATTTCCTTCGTTTAAAGCACTTACAATAAAGGGAATTAAAATAAAACGAAGTATTGTTAATAAATTTGGTATGTGTTTTGCCATTTCAAAATCCTCCATTTGATAATATAATATATCATACAATTTTTGCTAAATTTCGTCAAGCAGATTTAAGAATATTAATAAAGAACCCATAGGGTTCTTTATTTAACTTCAAATACTAATTCATTATTTACACAATTAATAGATATTAAATTTCCATCTAATAATTCTGAACGTAAAACCATCTCAGATAAGATATCCTCTACATATCTTTGTATTGCTCTACGAAGAGGACGTGCACCATATTTATAATCGGTTCCTTTTTCTAATAGATATTCTTTTGCTTCTTTTGTTACTTCCATAGAAATCATTTTATTTGCCAAAGCAGTTTTGGTATCTTGTAGCATTAAATCAACAATTTGTAATAATTCTTCTTTATTTAAGCTATCAAAGATAATAATCTCATCAATACGATTTAAAAACTCTGGTCGGAAAGTTTCTTTTAAACTGTCTTGTATTTTGTTTTTGTCAATAATAGATTGTTTTCCAAATCCAATTGAATTATTATTTAGGTGAGATCCAGCATTGGAAGTCATTATAATAATTGTATTTTCAAAGTTTACTATATTTCCTTGTGAATCGGTTAACTTTCCATCATCTAATACTTGAAGAAGAAGATTAAACACATCTGGATGTGCTTTTTCGATTTCATCAAATAATAAAATAGAGTATGGATGTCTTTTTACTTTTTCAGTTAATTGCCCTGCATCATCATAGCCAACATATCCTGGAGGAGAACCAATTAACTTAGAAGTAGAATGACTTTCCATATATTCTGACATATCAATTCGAATAATGGCATCTTCACGACCAAACATTTCATAACTTAAAGATTTTGCAAGCTCTGTTTTTCCAACACCTGTTGGTCCTACAAAAATGAAAGATGGTGGGCGTTTGGTACTTTTTAGTCCTGCACGGTTTCTTCTAATAGCACGTGATACAGCAGATACTGCTTCATTTTGACCAATAATTCTTTTATGAAGATTGTCCTCTAAAGAAAGTAATTTTTTGGTTTCTTCCTCTGTGATTTTTTGAACAGGAATTTTGGTCCAATGTTCAATAACAAGTGCAATATCTTGCATAGTTAATTGTTTTGGCTTAGCTTTTTTAGTAAGTTCTGCAATTTTTTCTTCTAACTTACATTCCTTTGTTTTTAAATCAGCTGCCTTTTGATAATCTTCTGTAGAATCAGCAGTTGCTGCTTCTTCTTTTTCTTCTTGAACAGCTTTTAGTTCATTTCTTAATACTTCTAATTGATATAATTCCTTATTTGCTAAATTAATACGAGAACAAGCCTCATCTAAAATATCAATTGCTTTATCTGGTAAGAAACGGTCATGAATGTATTTTTCAGACATAAGTACTGTTTTTTCAATAACATCGTTTGAGATTTTTACTTTGTGATAGTCTTCATAATATTTTTTAATTCCTTCTAAAATTTGAATGGTATCGTGGATACTAGGTTCTTCTACCATAACAGGTTGAAATCTTCTTTCCAATGCAGTATCTTTTTCAATGTATTTACGATATTCCTTTAAAGTAGTAGTACCAATTAATTGAATTTCACCATTTGCAAGAGAAGGTTTTAAAATATTTGCAGCATTCATGGAATTTTCAGCATCACCTGCTCCCATAATATTATGAATTTCATCAATGACTAAAATAATGTTGCCACATGCCTTACATTCATCAATTAAAGATTTCATTCTACCTTCAAATTGACCTCTAAATTGTGTTCCAGCAAGAACAGCTGTCATATCTAACAAGTATACTTCTTTGTTTAATAGTTTTGCAGGAACTTTTCCTGTTGCAATTTTAATAGCAAGTCCTTGGGCAATAGCTGTTTTACCAACACCAGGTTCACCAATTAAACAAGGATTGTTTTTGGCACGTCGGTTTAAAATTTGTATCATTCTTTGGATTTCTTTATCTCTTCCAATAACAACATCCAATTCATTGTTTCTTGCTTTATTTGTTAAATTTGTACCAAAGGTATCTAAAAATTTCGTCTTTTTTTGTTTTATTTTTTTATCGACTTTTACTTTTTTATTAGAAGTAGAGGTATTGGTAGTATCTTCTACTTCATCCTCATTTTTTTGATGAATACCAAATATGGCATTAAGAGGAATGGCGTTTGCTGAATCAAGACTAATATCATTATTGGATAAATTTTCGGTTAAATCTTTAAAAATTGTTTCAAATTGAGCTGTCATATCTTCTAAATTAATGTTGTCACCTTCTAAAATGGTGGACTGTTTTGCAAGCACATCTAAAGGATTAATTCCCTTTTCTTTTGCACAATCATAACAAAAGCCTTCTAAAGAACTATCTCCATTTTCGCTTTGTTTATTAATAAATATGATGGCTGTATTCTTTTTACATACAGAACATAACATATATTCATTCTCCTAACTTTTTTTAAATTTTTCTATTAGTATATCATACAGGAAAAACCAGCAAAAGTCAAGGAATTAAGGAAGTATTAACACTTCAATTTGGTGAATTTTTTGTGAACATTATGCATATATATATTGTAGGAAAAGACAAACTATACAAAGCTTGGGTTACATAATTTGACAAAACAGAGAAATTATGGTAAAATAAAGAAGTGGTGGTTAAAAAATCACTAGAAAGGATGTTAAATAAAGTGGAAAATAATAGTAAAAGTGCCCTGAAAATAAGACAGGTGATAGCAAGCACGATGGTATTTATGATTTTAGGAAGTCAGATACAATTATTCATTTCTACAAAAGAAAAAGAAATTGCAAAAGCAAGTATACAAGAAAATGTCGTACAAGAACAACAAATTGCAGAGCATTATGAAAGAAATATCGAAACAACAGCTAGGTCGGAAAGTGAAAGAAAACTCGAAACAGAAGTAGTATATAAAACAATAGATGAAATTACGATTTCAAAAAATATGGATTTAACAATAAGAACAGGGATATCAAAAGAAGACTTTAAGAAATTAATGAAAAACTTAAAACCAGACACATCTGGATTCTTCTATAAAAATAGTGATATTATTTATGACTTATGTGAAGAATATCAATTAAATGAAATATTCTTTTGTGGGTTAATTGCAGCAGAATCTGGATGGAACATTACTAAAAGCCATAGGGCAAAATGTAATTATATTAGTATGATGAGCAAAGGGAAAATGATTCAGTTTGCCTCGGAAAAAGCAGGATTAGAAGCGGCAGCAAAGTTGCTACACAATAAATACTTAACACCAGGTGGAGCTTATTATAAAGGAAAAACACTTTCAAGTGTACAAAAAATATTTTGTCCAAACTCTTCTACATGGGTAGGATTAGTTTATGGATGTATGAAACAAGTTGTGAAATAACAAGAAAAGGATATTAAGTCCTTTTCTTGTTTTATAAAAGAATATTAACAAATTGAGTAAAAAATATTGACAAATACAGCTACTAGTTGTATAATAATTAGGTTAAAAGAAGAAGTGATCCACTTCTCACCTTATCCAACTTAAGGAAAAAGGTTATAAAATGAGAATTTTATACTATTACCATTGTTGTAATAGGAGGATTGTGGATTGGCTTTTAACAAAGTCAATCTTATTTTTTTGGAGGTGTTTTATATAAAACAAGAATTACCAATTAATGAACAAATTCGTCTAAAACAAGTACAATTAATTGACGATGAAGGACAAAAATTAGGAGTCATGGATACGAGAGAAGCTTTAGATATTGCTTATGAGAAAAATCTAGACTTAGTGCTTGTAGCACCAAATGGGAATCCACCAGTTTGTAAAATTATGAACTATGGGAAATATAAATTTGAACAAGCAAAAAAAGAAAAAGAAGCAAAGAAAAAGCAAAAAGTATATGAATTAAAAGAACTTCGTATTACACCAAATACAGAAGAACATGATTTTAATTTTAAAGCAAAAAATGCAAGAAAATTCTTAGAAGATGGATGTAAAGTAAAAATTACAGTTCGTTTTAGAGGAAGAGAACTAAATTATGCTTCACAAGGAGAAAGCATCTTAAATGAATTTATTGAAAACTTAGCAGACATTGCAGTTCCAGAAAAAAAGCCTGTATTAGAGGGTAAAAATATGTTTATTATATTAGCTAAAAAAGCTGAAAAATAATAGATTAAGAAAAAGAAGGGAGTTTGGAAATTATGCCAAAATTAAAAACAAATAAAGCTGCAGCAAAAAGATACAGCCATACAGCAACAGGAAAAGTAAAAAGAACACATGCTAATTCAAGACACAGATTAGCAACGAAAACATCAAGACAAAAAATGTCTAGAAGAGAAAACGCTTATGCTGATAAAACAGTAGAAGCAGGAATTAAAAAATTATTACCATATGGTAACTAAAAAATAGAAACAAATAGAGGAAGGTGAAAAAGAAATGGCAAGAGTTAAAAGTGCAATTATTACTCGTAAAAAACATAAAAAAATATTAAAACAAGCGAAAGGATACTATGGAGCAAAACATTATCGTTTTAGAATGGCAAAACAAGCTGTTATGAAATCTGGAATGTATGCTTATGTAGGAAGAAAAGATAAAAAAAGTGATTTTAGAAAGTTATGGATTACAAGAATTAATGCAGCAGCAAGAATGAACGGATTAACCTATAGCAAATTAATCTCAGGATTAAAAAAAGCAAATGTTACAATTAACCGTAAAATGCTTGCAGAAATCGCTGTAACAGATCCAGTAGCTTTTACAAAAATTGCAGAAGTCGCAAAAAATGCGTAAGAATATCAAAAAGGCGAAAAATTAAATTTCGTCTTTTTATTTTTATCTTGTAGAAAAATAGAATATTATGTCGAAAAAATCTTCTTGAAAAATGAAAAAATAGTAGTATAATAAAAGAGTATTTATTCAAATGAGTTTAATCTGATACATCTTGGGCTGTGACAACTTATGAAATTTATATTATCCAAACAAAGAACAAATTATAAAAAGGTGGTGAAAAACGAAAAAATTGTCTTTAAGATTGAAATTTCAATACACAAATGCTATAATAAGAAAGGAAGAATAAAACATGAAACAATTAACACCCAAAAATGATATTATATTTAAAAAAATATTTGGAAGCAAAGGAAACGAGGATATACTAAAAGATTTATTGTCTGGAATTTTAGAAGAGAAAATAAAAGAAATAGAAATCCAGAAAGATTTACAATTAGAAAAATCTGAATTAAGTGATAAAACAGGAATATTGGATATAAAAGCATTAACGAATAACAATGTTCAAATTAATATAGAAATGCAAATTGTAAATTATCAAAATATGGAGAAGAGAACTTTATTTTACTGGAGTAAATTATATACACAAGGGATATCAGCAGGAGAATCTTTTTATAAATTAAAGAAAACAATAACAATTAATTTATTAGATTTTAATTATTTTGATACAAAACAGTATCATACAAAATGGCATATAGTAGAAGATGTTGAAAAGGATAAAATGTTAACAGATGTATTAGAAATACATTTTATAGAGTTACAAAAATTTATTAAAAGAGGTAAAGAACCAGAAAATAAGAAGGAAGAATGGTTATACTTTATAGATAATACAAAGGGGGAAAAAGTAAAAATGGCAGTAGAAAAAAACAAGGTGATTGAAAAAGCGAAAGAAGAACTAGATTATTTAGTGGGAGATGAAGCAACAAAAAGAATAGCCGAATTACGTGATAAAGGTTTAAGAGACTATAATGGTGCAATGGAATATGCAAAAGAAGAGGGGCTAAGACAAGGAAAAGAAGAAGGATTGAAACAAGGAAGAGAACAAGGAAGAGAAGAGGGAAGAGAAGAAAATAAAATTGATGTGGCAAAAAATATGTTAAGAAAAGGGTTGGAAATAGAACTAATTTGCGAGGTTACAAATTTAAGTGTAGAACAGATTAAACAAATAGATGAATAAAAAAACGGTAAATGTATTAATCATTTACCGTTACAGACTGTTGACAAAGTATTTAAAGGTATTTTGTTAATAGTCTTTCTTTTTTACTTAAATTATTGCTTTTTCATTTTTGGCTTTGCAATAAGAGATGCAATATATCCGGAAGAAGACGGCAGCAGCAATTCCACCAGCGGCAGCTTTGGTTCCTCCAATAAAGGCACCAACAAATCCAGATTTTGCAACTTCATCAATAGCACCTTTAGCAAGAGCATTCCCAAATCCAGTTAGAGGAACGGTTGCTCCACAACCCGCGAAATCGACTAAATATTGATAAAGTCCAAGACCTCCTAAAATAGCACCAGTTGTTACGAAAATAACGAGAATTCTAGCAGGTGTTAATTTTGTTTTATCAATTAAAATTTGTCCGATGATACAAATTAGTCCACCAACAATAAAACAGCGAAGCATTTGCATCCAATCGATTGAATTAAAAAATTCCATGTTTACACCTCCTAAAGTTCAATTGCTACAGCATGAGCAATACCAGGAATTGATTCACCTTGTTGTGAAGTAGTAGAATTGGTTAAAGCACCAGTTGCCATAAGCAAAATTTTCTTATATTTCTTTTGTTGTAGCATTTTAAACAAATATCCAGAAAAGACAGTTCCACAACAAGCACATCCACTACCCCCTGAATGTGTATCTTGTTTTTCTTTATCAAAAATTAAAACACCACAATCATTATAGTTGGATCTGATATTATAGCCTTTTGTTTCAGCCATTTCGATTAAAATTTCTTTTCCTACATATCCTAAATCTCCTGTTAAAATAGCATCATAATAACTAGGAGCACGTCCCGTATCTTTAAAATGAGTAATAAGAGTATCTAAAGCAGCAGGGGCCATAGCAGCTCCCATGTTGTTTGCATCTTTAATTCCCATATCGACTATTTTTCCAGGAGTGATATGAGTAATATATGGTCCCATACCAGATTTTGCAACAATGGCTGCACCACTACCAGTAACAGTCCATTGAGAAGAAGGTGGACGTTGGTTTCCAAGTTCTAGTGGGAATCGGAATTGTTTTTCTGCACTACAGAAATGACTAGAGGCAGCACAAAGTGCATAAGACCCAGCTCCTCCTTCTAAAAAAACACTTGCCATACAAAGTGCTTCTACGAAAGTAGAACAAGCGCCGAAAATTCCAAAGAATGGTATATTTAATTCACGAAGACCAAAACTTGAAGAAATACATTGATTTAATAAGTCTCCGGCAAAGCAAAAGTCTATTTTTTCACTAGGAATACCAGATTTTGCAATTGCCATAGCTACAGTTTCTTTAATAATTTTACTTTCCGCTTTTTCCCAAGTTTTTTCACCCCAAAATTCATCTTCTAAGCATTGGTCAAAATAGCTTGCAAGTGGACCATCTGCTTCTTTCGGTCCAACAATGGAAGCTGTTTGTAAAATGGTGGGTGGGGTGTCTAATTTTATGGTTTGTTTTCCAATTTTTTGCATAGTTTCCTTCCTTTCTTTATACAAGAGTAATAGATTGTGTGTTAAAAATAAGATATAAAATACCAACAACAATAGAAGCAGAAATACCAAAAACAAGTACAGGACCTGCTACAGTAAACATTTTACCTCCAACTCCCATAACATAGCCTTCGGATTTGTATTCCATTGCAGGTGATACAATGGAATTGGCAAACCCAGTAATAGGCACTAAAGAACCTGCTCCTGCGAATTTCCCAATTCGATTAAATAAATTTAGCCCTGTTAAAAAAGCACTAAGGCCAATTAAGATAATCGATACAATGGTATTTGACATTTGCACATCCATTCCACGATATTTACAATAATTAAAAATAATTTGACCAATCGAGCAAATTAATCCACCGACCCAAAATGCATTAAAACAATTTTTGATAATAGGTGAATTGGGCGATTTTTGGTCAACATAGGCTTGATAATCCTTTTTTGTTTCAATTGGTTTCAAAAAAATCCCTCCCTTTTAATCTCTATCACGATCAATTACAAAAGTTAAATCTAGATCAACTAAATATTCCGTTATCTTTTTTCCACTTACTTTTGCTTTTTGTTCTAAAATAGTAATTCCAGTAATATAGTCAATTGTTTTCGCGGCTTCTGTTACCGTTTGTACAATAGCATCTTTCCAAGAAATCTCAGATGTTCCTGTTACTTTTAAATGCTTCTCAACGCTCATTTATATCAACCTCCGTTTTTTAAGTATCAATCATATATTTTCCAAAATCATGAATTTTATACAAATTTTAAAAATGATTTAAAAATACAATTTGAGATAATAAATTTACAAAAAATAGAACATTTATATAAGAAGTATGTTATAATACATTTTATAAAAGGAGGGATTAAATTGGGATTAAAATTAGAACATGTGACAAAGCGATATATGGATAAAGTTGCAGTAGATGATATTTCATTTTGTATTGATAAACCAGGTGTTTTTGGATTACTTGGAACCAATGGAGCAGGAAAAACCACAACGATTCGAATGATTCTTGGTATTCTAAAAAAGGATCAAGGTAGTGTTACGTGGAATGGCAAGGAAATTACTAGGAAAAATGTGAATTTTGGATATTTACCAGAAGAAAGGGGAATTTATCCAAAATCCAAAATACGTGACCAATTAATTTATTTTGCAAAATTAAAAGGAATGAAACCAAAAGAAGCAAAAAGTGCTGTGGAGTATTGGGCAAAGAAGTTAGAAGTTGGTGAATATTTAGACCTACCAGCAGAAAAATTATCAAAAGGAAATCAACAAAAAGTTCAATTTATTACAGCAGTTATGCATAACCCAGAACTAATTGTGCTTGATGAACCATTTAGTGGGCTAGACCCAGTGAATAGTCAAATTTTAAAAGAAGTAATGTTAGAGTTAATTCAAGAGGGAAAATATATTGTCATGTCAAGCCATCAAATGACACAAATCGAAGAGTTCTGTACAGATGTTGTGATTATGAACAAAGGAGTTACTGTTTTAAAGGGAAATTTAAAACAAATCAAAGAGAGTTATCCATGTAATTGTTTAGAACTTGCAACGAAAGAAAATGTAGATAAATACATTAAAGACGTAGGATTAGAAATTACATTTTCAAAAGAGAATGACTATAAAATTGCACTTAATGATGAAGAAAAAGCAAGAAAATTATTAACAATGCTTACAAATGCCAATGTAGAGGTTAATAAATTTGAATTAAAACGACCAAGTTTAGAAGAAATATTTATTGAAAAGGTAGGTGATAATAAATGAAAGATTTATGGACAGTAGCATCCTTTACGATGAAAGAGATGATAAAAAGAAAATCATTTATTATCTCAAATTTAGTTATTTTTCTAATTATTATCATAGGATTTAATGTTCCTAATTTATTGGATATGGTAACAGGAAATGAAGAAGAAGTATCTGGAATGGATGTTATTTTGTTAGT
Organism: uncultured Clostridia bacterium; assembly: GCA_949948835.1. GTDB lineage: Bacteria > Bacillota > Clostridia > TANB77 > CAG-508 > RGIG8482. Next base: position 32,309 of record CATLHF010000007.1, read on the forward strand.
AGATAACGATAATATCTATGAAGGAAAATTAGAGTTACTAAACGAAATGAATTTAGGAAAAAATTTTAAGGTTGAACAAACAGAGCTAACTAAAGAAGAACTAAAACAAAAAATTGATGAAAAAGAAATTTATGGAGCGATGCTTATCAACAAACAAGATAATCAAATTATGATTTCTTATATAGTAGATAGTATGGGTATGGGAGATGGAATAAACAAAGTTGTAGAAGCATTAGGAACATTATATAAAGATATTCAAATTGGAAAACTAGGACTTAGTAGTGAACAACTAGCAAATTTAACACCAGCTTTTCTAATGGATGTAGTAGAAACAAATGAGAATCCTGCTAGTGGAAACATTTTTGCAATTATGTTATTATCAATTGTACTATTTTATGCAATTTACTTTTGTGCTTATCAAGTATCTAGCTCAATTACAACAGAAAAAACCTCAAAAATTATGGAGACATTAGTTACATCTACTACCCCAAGAACGATTGTGCTTGGAAAAACGATTGGAATTGGAATCGTAGGATTAATACAAGTAGCTGGTATTATTCTAGTAAGTGTTATTTCTTGTAATTTATTTTTAGAGCCAGGATTATTATCCAATATAATCGATGTATCTAAAATTACACCAATGCTTGCTGTACTTACTATTGTATATTTTATATTGGGGTATGCAATATATTCACTTTTATATGCTTTAACAGGGTCTACAGTATCAAAACCAGAAGATATTAATTCCGCCAATGGGCCTGTTGCAATCTTAGCGGTAATTGGATTTTATTTAGCTTATTTTTCAATGATGAACCCAACTAGCACAATCAATGTGTTTGCATCACTATTTCCGTTTTCAGCACCATTTAGTATGCCATTTCGTGTTATGATGGGAACGGCAACAACAATGCAAATTGCACTATCGATAGGAATTATGATAATTAGTATTATTGTGATTGCTAATATTTCAATTAAGATTTATTCATCTGCTATTTTAAATTACGGAACAAAGATGAGCATAAAAGATATTTTGAAAATTTATAAAGATAAAAATAATTAAACAAAAACTGGGTTTTTAGAAAAAGAAAACCCAGTTTTTATATTTAGAAACTAAAAAGATATGTTATAATAAGAAAAACAATATAGAAGGAGAAAAGAAATGAAAGTGGATTTCGCAAGAGAATTAGCACTAAAAATTTTATATAAAATAGAAGAAGAAAATGGATACTCGAATTTGGTGTTAGATGAATATCTTGAAAAAGAAAGACAAAAACTAAATGCGAAAGATATTAATTTAATATCTGAAATTGTATATGGAACTGTTACTTGGAGACTTTCGATTGATACTATTTTACAAAAGCATTCTAAGATAAAATTAAATAAAATTTCAAAATGGATTAAAATTATTTTACGTATGGGAATTTATCAAATTGTGTTTTTAGATAAAATACCCAAAAGTGCTGCAGTAAATGAAAGTGTTAACTTATGTAAAAAGTATGGATATAAATCCACAAGCTTTGTCAATGCAATTCTTCGTAAAGTAGAAAAAAGTGATTATGAAGAACTAACAAAGATAGAAGATGATTTTGATAAAATTTCTATGATGTATTCTATGCCTAAATGGATTGTCCAAAAATTAATTCATCAATATGGTGCACCAAAAACAGAAGAAATATGTAAAAGTTTTAATAAAAAACCGAAAGTAACCATTCGTGTCAATTCCCTAAAAACAACAATGCAAGAATTGCAAAACAAGCTAGAAGAAAGGAAGATTTCTTATGAGCAAGCAAGAATCCCAAATTTTCTTTATTTAAAAAATTTAAAAAATATAGCAAATTTAGATTTGTTTCAAGAAGGATTTTTTACGATTCAAGATGAAGGAGCAGGAGAAATTGGATATGTTTTAAATCCAAAACCAGGAGAAATGATACTAGATGCTTGCAGTGCCCCAGGAGGAAAAACGACTCATTTAGCAGAACTAATGAAAAATGAGGGAAAAATTGTAGCATGGGATATTCATAAACACCGTATCAAATTAGTAGAAGAAACAGCAAAAAGATTAGGAGTTTCGATTATTCAAACAGATATAAAAGATGCTAGTATTTATGAAGAAAAATATAAGGAAACGTTTGATAAAATTTTATTAGATGTACCTTGTATGGGACTTGGCGTTATAAAAAGAAAACCAGACATTAAATGGCAAAAAACAGAACAAGAAGTTACAGAAATTCAAAAGGTCCAAGAAAACTTATTAAAAATATGTAGCAAGTATTTAAGACCAGGAGGAGAGCTCATTTATTCTACTTGCAGTATTTTAAAAGAAGAAAATGAAGAAGTAGTAGAAAAGCTGATTGATTTAAATAGAATAGAAAAAGATGAAACACAAAAACAATTTCAACTAGTAGCCAAAAAGATTATTTTACCAGATGAAAATACAGATGGATTTTTTATTTGCAAAATAGTGAAAAACAAGTAATGAAATCATATATTACAAAGATATTACATTTAAATTACAAATAGGCGAAAACTATTGACTTTTGAATAAATAAATATAAAATAACAATATAGTAAAAAACGACAAAAATAGATGAAAAAATTGTAATTTTTGGATGAAAATTAACGTATTAAATAAAAAAAACGGTAAATCATAGAACTATAAAGATTAACAAAGGAGAAGGGTATGTCAACTTGTTTAGGATTATATATTGAAAATAATGTAATTAAATATGCCAAAGTTTCAAAAGATAATGATAATATTAAAATTGACTCCTTTGGTATCAAATTTTATGATAAATTAAATGATGCCATAAAGCAAGTAATTGAAGAAACATATAGTTATAAAACGCCAATCAGTATTAATCTATCCAATGAAGAATACAACTATTTCTATTTGTTTAGTCTACTTAACAAAAAAGATATGCAAAATGTAATTAATACAGAATTTGAATCGATTTGTTATGATAATGGCGCAAATAAAGATGCTTTTGAAACAAGATATGTTTTAGTAAATGACTTAGAAGATAAGGAAAAAGTAAAAGCAATTCACATATCTGCAAATAAAGCAGATATTGCTAAGAAAGAACAACAACTAGAAGGTTATCGAATTACTGCAGAATCTCCAATTGGAATGTCGATTGGTAATTTATTAGACTATAAAGATAATGAAAATGTATTAATTGTTAATATTGAGGAAAAAACAACAATTACTACTATTATCGATAAAAAAATAGTAACAGTGCAAACCCTAGAAGAAGGGTCTAAACAAATGCTATCAAGTATTAACGCAAAAGAAAATTCATATTCTAAAGCATATGAAATTTGCAAAAATTCTACGATCTATACACAAGAAAGTAAAGACTTACAATATGAAGAAAATGAATATCTTGATGATATTATGCCTAGTTTATATAACATTGTAACGAATGTTCGTAAGATTATGGATCAGAGTCTAAATAAAATTGATAAAGTTTATATCACAGGTACTGCATCTGTTATTAATAATATTGACATCTATTTCCAAGAATATTTAAAAGATATTAAATGTGAAATTTTAAGACCATATTTTATCAATAACATACAAACAAAAATCAATATAAAAGATTATATTGAGGTGAATTCAGCAATTGCTCTTGCGCTTGATGGACTAGGAGAAGGGTTAAAAGGATTAAACTTTAAAAAAGAAACATTAAAAGATAAATTGCCAGAGTGGCTAACAATGGAAGTAGGAGCAAGTAAAACGGCTAAAACTTCTGGAAAAAAGAAAATCAATATAAATTTTGATATGAACTTTGGGGAACGACTAGAAGCAGGAGAAATCGTTTTAATTCGACTTGCTGTTACTCTTTTTATGATTGTATTAATGTACAGTGGGGTAAGCTTGTTCTTAAATAAGGCTATTGAAAATAAAAGTAATGAAGTAAGACAAGCAACACAACAAGTAAATTTAGAAATTTCAAAAATTAATAATGACACGTCTAAGTTACGTACCAATACAAGTAAATATAAAAGTATGGTTGAAAGATTAGAACAACTAACAACAAAGGCCCAAGAAAGAAACAAAAGAAAAAATGCAATTCCAACACTTTTAAACCAAATCATGTATGTAATACCAAAAGGTGTACAAATCACTTCTATTGAAAATACATCAGGAGATGATATTGTAATTCGTGTACAATCATTAACTTATGAACAACTAGGATATCTGAAATCAAAAATAAAAGAAGATGGAATTCTTTTAAATGTTGTATCAGATAGTGGGCAAAAAGAGGGACAAACAGGATTAATAAAAACAGTAATTGAAGGGAAATTACCAATTCAATAAAAGGAGACTTTTAGGGTATGAGAAAAATTTTAATAATAGTATTAATTGTTCTATTATTGGTCACAGGATACTTTATGATATTTAATGGATTAAATATCATGGGGATAGAAATTTTATCCGTTTTTGGAATAAAGGATAGAAGTGATACTTTAGATAGAGAGCTTCAAGAAGTAAGTGCACTAACTAGTGTCGATAGACCAAAAGCAATGGCAGATTTAAATGATAGTGCCAAACAATTAGTAATTGCAAAAGAAGAATATAATGATAAAATTTTATATAGTACAGAAGAAGAAATTGAGCAAGCTACACAAGGTATCCAATTTGAAATGGAATATTTATGGACAAAAATTGGAAATCACGCAACAAAAAATGGAATCGTATTAAAAATGGAAGTAAAACAAAGTACATTTGGTGTTAAGAATCAATATGACTTACATTTTTCAGCAACAGGAAGCTATGTGTCTATTTCAGAATTTATTGCAGCACTTGAAAATGATTCTTCGTTGAACTTTAAAATTGAAAATACAAAAGTACAACCATTTGAGGGAAATACTGAAAATTTACAAGCAGAGTTTGATGTAAAAGAAGTTTCAATTAGAATTGATCAAATCACAAGTCCTCACGCCAATACTGCAGAAGATATGACAACGTCAAATAATCAAAAACAATCGCAAGAAGGAGGAAATTCATAATGAAAACAATTATAAAAGAAATTATTATTGTTTTATTATTAGTGCTTGCTATTTTACTTGTATTAGGAGTATTTTTGTACGATTATATTCCAATGAATAAAGTAGTACCTAAAATAGAACAATATGAAGCACCAAACAATATAAAAGAAGAATTAGAAGAAATAATAGAAGATAATCAAAATACAATGACACCAATCATACGTGAAATTAACAATAAAGACTTAACGATATATGAAAAATCAAAAGATTATCAAAAAGGAAAAGTAAATCCATTTGCAGATACTTCAGTAAATACAATAACCAATAATACAACATCGAAAGGAAATAGCACACAAAACAATAATTCCCAAGCTGGATATCTACCAAATACGGGAACAAAATAATTATAGGTTATATTTATATCATAAATATATACAAATAAAAATAATTTTAAGGAGGAATTTTTTATGTTAAAAGGACAAAAAGGTATTACATTAGTAGCTTTAGTAATTACAATCATTGTATTATTAATTTTAGCTGGTATTACAATTAGCCTAACATTAGGTGAACACGGAATTTTAAACATGGCTAAAGAAGCTGGTAAAAACTACCAAAACGCTGCAGGATATGAATACAATTCATTACAAAATATGTTTAACGAAGCTAATTCAATTGTAAATGATTTAGATTTAGACTAATAAAAACAAACTAGATGGCATATGCAAATATACTTGTATATGCCATTTAGTTTAAAAAACCTTAAGGAGAAACAAATGATAGAGACAATATTGGTAATAATTTTATTTTTGATAGGGATTTATTTTGGGAGTTTTTTTACACTTGCTACATACCGTTTACCCAAAAAAGAAAACATACTTTATAAACATTCTTATTGCCCTAGTTGCCATCATAAATTAGAAATGTTAGACCTAATACCAATTTTTAGTTATATATTTTTACAGGGAAAATGTCGTTATTGCAAGAAACCAATTGGACCAAGATATTTTTTGTTTGAATTATTAACAGGAATTGTCTTTGTTTTATTTGGATTATCTCTAAAAATAAATATATATTTACTACAACCAGAAAAGGTTATTTATTTAGGATTAGGAATTTTATATTTTGTTAGTTTATTTATTATTGCTGGAATTAATAAAGAAAAGAATGTAATACAAAAATCGGTTGTATATTATGGCGTTTTTGTTGCCATTTTATATATCATATATTCATGCACGTTAGATATACAAAATGTGTATAAATATGCGATATATTTAACAATGATGCTTATTTTAGTACTACTAGATACTGTTTCCTTTAAAAGGAATTTGCAGTCGAATGATACCATTCAAATATCTATATTGATTTTATATATGTTAATTGCTACAAATGAATATATAGCAATTATTACAATATTATTTACCATACTTATTATGGGAATTGAAAATATGCTAATTCATATTAAGCTACAAAAATCACAAAAGGTCTATAACAATAAAGGAAAAAGACCTATTGCTTTTTATATATGTATTGCTAATATTATTACGGTCATTGGCATTAACTTTTTAATAAATTATGGGATGAAATAAAGGTGAAAAATGAACAGATGGAAAAGTTTTAAAATAAAAGAAAGTAAAGGTTTTACCACAGCAGATGTTGTTGTAAGTGTTAGTACTATTGTTATATTTATAGGATTAATAACAAGTCTTTTTTATAACTTTTATTTAACAGCAACTGCAAAAAACAGAAATGCAATTGCAACTAATTGTTTAATCGATGTAATCGAAGAAGTAAAATTAATGAAATACGAAGAAATAGAAAATAACAAAATAGACTTATTAATTGAAACATTAGAGGCGAATCAAACCATACCAAAAGGCTATCAGGTAAATGCTACCATACAACCTTATAATGAAATACAAGGAAATGAAAATAAAAGTGATTTGATTAAAATTTTAAAAGTGACAGTGAATTATACAGTTCAAGATAAAAATGAGAAGATTGAAATTTCTACGGTTATTACCAAATAAAGGAGTGAATCATGAAATCGAATTCGGGCTTAACAATAACAAGTATTATTGTTTATATTATTGCAATGATGATGGTGATTGGAACAATTGCGAGTATAACTTCTTTCTTTTATACGAATGTTACCAACTTAAGTGATAATAGTGATAATATATCTGAAATTACAAAATTTCATATGTATTTTTTAGAAGAAACTACTCAAAAAGGAAATTCTATTGTTAGTATAGCAGATACTTCTATTTCTTTTGATACAGGCAATACATTTACTTTTCAGGATAACAATATTTATTTAAATTATGTGAAAATTTGTGAGAATATTGCAAATTTACAATTTGCCACCGAAATAGTAGATGATAAAACCGTTATTCAAGTATTAATTACAATAGGACAGCACAATGAATATACCAAAACTACAAAATATGTCTTAAATACAAACATGTAATTTTTGGTAATTAAGAGACTATTCTATTTAAATAGACAAAAATGTTGTATAATAAAAGAAGAGTTACAAAGGAGGAAAAAATATGGAAAAACGACAACCAATTGGAATTGAATTAGTAAGAAAAGGTGTTATTAATGAATCAGATATACAAAAAGCATTAGAATATCAAAAATCGAATCCAAGTAAAAAAATGGGAGATATTTTAAATATTATAGGAGCATGTGATTCTTATAAGTTAATTCAAGCAATAGCAGACATTTTAGGAGAAAAAGGAATTTTATTAGATAAAAGTGATATAAATATTAACTTAGAAGACTATATCTCTCCAGATGTACTAAAAAGAAATCGCGCGATTCCTTTTGATATTGAAGGTGGAAGAGTTAAAGTTTGTTTTTCGGATACAGCAAATAAAAGAGCAGTCGATACCATTCGTTTACTTTTATTAAACAAAGGTCTTATTATGGAGAAATATATTACGTTTGATAGCAATATTGAAAAAATATTATTATCGTTAGAAGGAAGTACAACAGATGAAATTAGTTCAACTTCCGATATTACAGGACTAATTGATACCATTATAAAAAAAGCAATTGATAAAAGAGCAAGTGACATCCATTTTGAACCTATGGAAAACGAACTAAGAATTCGTTATCGTATAGATGGTGAATTGTTTACAGAAGGCCATATCGATAAAGAAAAACAAACACAGGTAATTGGTAGATTAAAGGCGATTTCCAATATGCATCAAGAGAAACAAGAAGCACAAGATGGTAGAATTTTATTATATCCAGATTACAATATTCGTGTTTCTTCACAAAAAAATGTGCATGGAGAAAAGTTTGTATTGAGATTACTAAAGAAAAATACAGACATTAAAAGTATATTTGATTTGGGATTTTCAGGGGATGAACAAACGGTTAAAAAAAGTTTCAACAAAAGAAACAGTATTACGATTATGGCAGCTCCAACAGGAGAAGGAAAAACAACTACTTTATATAGTGTTATTGATTATTTAAACAGACCAGAAATTAATGTTACTACTATTGAAGACCCTGTTGAAATTCGAATTCCAGGATTAAACCAAATTGAAATTGATGCTAAAACGAGTTTTTCAGATTCTTTAAGAACGGTATTAAGACAAGATCCAGACATTATTTTAGTAGGAGAAATTAGAGATAAAGAAACAGCAGAAATTGCGCTCCAAGCAGGACAAACGGGTCACTATGTGTTGTCTACCATTCATACGATTGATAGTATTGAAGTAATTACAAGATTAAGAAAAATGGGAGTTTCTAATTATGATATTGCAAGTACTCTTGCAACAAGTGTGTCACAAAGATTAGTAAGAAAAATTTGTCCACATTGTGCAAAGCAAAGGGAATTTACAGCTGAAGAAATTGAAATCATGAAGAAGATCGGAGAAAAATACGGAGAAACGTTTGATTTTAAAGGAAAAACCACTTATGATGCAGTAGGATGTACCCAATGTAATCATACAGGATATTTCGGAAGAATTGGTATATTTGAAGTTTTAAATATTGATGACGAAATTAAAGAATTAATTACAGATGATGCATCAACTTTAAAAATAAAAGAATGTGCAATACAGAAGTCATTTAAACCAATCATTATTGATGGAATTCATAAAGTTCTTTTAGGAATTACAACATTAGAAGAATTAAATAAAAAATTAGTCATATTTTAGTACATAGGAGGGAAAAATACAAATGATACAAATTGAAAAAATATTTGATTATGCAATTGAAAAAGATGCATCTGATATCCATTTTATTTGTGGAAATAAGCCAATGCTTAGAATTATACGAGATCTTATTCCAGTAGAAGATGCTGAAGAACTAACACCAGAGGATATGAGCGAAATATACGATTATTTAGTAAGAGGAAATATTGATAAAGATAATGTATATAAAGAGACGAAAAAACTAGATACTTCTTTAGAATATGCCGGAAAACGTTTCAGGGTTAATATTTCAGCTTCAGAAGATATCCCTCTATTTACTTTAAGAATTATTAAAAATGAATTACCAAAGTTTGAAGATTTAGGAGTCCCAGACATTGTAAGACGTATGACGTTTCAACCACAAGGCTTAATGTTAGTAACAGGAAAAACAAATTCTGGAAAAACAACAACGTTAAATGCATTGATTAATGAAATCAATGAAACCCAAAACAAAAAAATATTAACATTAGAAAGCCCAGTTGAATTTAAACATCATTCAAAAAAATCAATCATCGTACAAAAAGAAGTAGGCATTGGAGGAGATTCTTTATGCTATAGTGATGGAGTAAAAAACTCATTAAGAGAAGATTGCGATATTATTGTTGTTGGAGAGATTCGTGATAGAGAAACCATGGATGCGGCAATTGAAACAGCCGAAGCAGGACATTTAGTAATTGGAACATTGCATACAAAGTCTTGTGCAGAAACGATTGATCGTATGATTAACTTCTACGATATTTCTGACCAACAAACCATGAAATACATGATTGCGTCTTTATTAAAATTAGTTATTTCACAAAGACTATTAAAAGGAATTGATGGAAAATTAGCATTAGTACCAGAAGTAATGGTAGTTGATAATATTGTGGCAGGGTTAATTAGAAAAGAAAAACTTAGTGTATCTGAAATAGAAGATGCAATACAAAGTAACTTAGAAAAAGGAAGTATAGGATTAATTAATTCAATTGCAGAATTATTTGTAGATGAAAAAATTACATTAGAGCAAGCAAAAGCTCAAATTGAAGAAAAAAATATTGAGACATTAAATAGAACGATTATGCAACTTCGAATTAAAAAGAATAAATAAAAGAAAGGAGATTCTTTATGGCAGTATACCGATATCGTGCGTTAACTCCTAATGGTGTTGTGGTTAGTAACCGAATTGAAGAAAACAATCGTAGTGCGGTTATTAAAAAACTAAAAAGAAATAATTTAACACCCATTAATATAACGGAACAAATTGCAATCTCAAAAAAACCAATTAAAACGAAAAAAAGAAATATAAAAGATGTTGAAGATATCATTAAAAATGCAAACACTACGAACTTAATGGCAAACCGTGAAAAAAATAGGCAATCTTATATACAAAAGATTAATCAAGCATTATCGAAAACAGAAAAAATAACTACAAGAGATGTTGTTATTTTTACACAAAACTTTTATTTATTAAAAAAAGCAAATTTTAATAATATTCATGCACTAAGGACAATTATTGATAGTACAGAGAATTATCTATTAAAAGGTGTTATTGAAGATATTCTAGCGGGGGTGGAAGCTGGAGAAAATATGTATACCACCATGGAATATTATTCAAATGTATTTCCTTATATTTATATTAATATGATAAAAGTTGGCGAGTTATCTGGTTCACTTACAAATTCTTTAGAACAAGCGATTAAATATTTAGATGATTCAGCAAGCATCAATAAAAAAATTAAAGGTATTTTAATCCCGAATATTGCACAATTTGCGCTGTTACTTATCATGTTAGTAGTTGGTACTTTATTTGCCATTCCTGCAATTGAAAATGTTTTTGAAGCAGTAGGATCAACCGATAAATTGCCAGCCATTACAATATGGTTTAAAGATTTTCTAAACCTTGTGATACAACACTGGTATCTTCCAACAACAATTCTAGTAGGAATTGTGATTGGTATAATTGCTTATATTCGTACACCAAAAGGAAAATATAATTTTGACTACTTTAAATATACCATGCCGATTTTTGGAAAGCTAATATTCTCTTTGGATTTTTCAAGATTAATGAGAGCGATGCTTTTAAATTTAAATAATGGAATGAGAATTCAAGAGGCTTTAGAAGTAAGTAAAAATATTAGTAAAAATTATGTTATGCTTTCTTTAATTGAAACATCAATTAACAATATTTTAATTGGACAATCTTGGATTGAACCATTTGAGAAATCTGGATTACCTTCTTCAATGATTACAGAGATGTTAAAGATTGGAATGAAGACAGACTTAGCTGAAATGATGGACAAATTACTAGAATATATTGACATTGATATTGATAATACAATTCAGAAAATCATGATGGTATTACCACAAGTAGTATATAGTATTGTTGGGGTAGTGCTAATCTTCTTCGTATTAGTTGTATTAGTTCCTTGTTTACAATTATATATGGGTAACTTCTTATTTTCTGCATATGGTTATTAATACAAAAAAAGGAGTAAAGGTTGTTTTTTACTCCTTTTGGATAATAAAGTAAGAGGAGAAATTATGAGAATTGGTATTGATTTAGGCGGAAGCCATATAGGAATTGGATTAATCGATAATGGAAAAGTCATAAGAAAAAATGAGTATAATTTTTCAAAAGAAGATAAAGAAAACTTAGAAGAAGTAATCAATAAAATTATCAACCAAGAAATAGATGATATATTACAAATAGTAGATGTACGACAAATAGAGATGATAGGGATTTCTGTTCCTCGGAAGACCTAAAAATGGAAACATTGAATATGCGTGTAACTTAAAAGTAAAAAGCCTGAATATAGAAAACAGGATAAGAAAAAGGTTAGATAAACCAGTTTTTACAAAAAATGATGGTATGTGTGCAGGGGTTGCTGAAAAAGAGTATGGTGCCTTAAAAGAATGTAATAATGGAGTGTTTCTAGGATTAGGAACAGGAATTGGAACCGCAGTTTTTATTCACGGTAAGCTTATGGAAGACATTAGAAGTGCAGGACATATGATTATCGAAAGAAACGGGAGAAAGTGTCAGTGTGGTAAAAATGGATGTTATGAAGCTTATGCTTCTATGAAAGCGTTTAAAACAAGCATAAGGCAACAACTCGGTAATGATAATTTATCAAGTACAGAAATTTTAAATTTATTAAAAGAGCCAGATACAAGTAAACGACTAGAAAATACGATTAAAGAATATATTGAATATTTAGCTATAGGTATTTCAAATATGGCAAGAATATGTAGTGCAGATACTTTAGTAATTGGAGGAAGTTTTACTTATTATGAAGACGTTTTATTTGAAAAATTGCAAAAAGAATTAAATAGAATTATGGATGAAAGAGAAAAGCAAAAAATAACAATTAAACTTGCAAAATTAGGAAATGATGCAGGAATGATTGGAGCAACAATTTTATAAGAAAGGATAAAAAGATGGATTTTAAAATTTTACCTATAAAGGGAAGAATCACAAAAACACAAGAAATGATTGAGAAAAGTGGTAGTACAAAGCAGATATTTCAAAATTTAACAAAAGGAGAGATAGAAAAAAAGGAAGAAGCGTTACAACATTACTATGTACCATATGCAGTAGAAGCGTTACAAGATGGATTTGAGATTACAATTTTTCCAGAAAATTTACAAGGAAGAAATCAACTTGCTATAAAATATGAAATACATAATCAAAAACAAACGATTATATTAGCATCTACAAGCGAAAAGAATATACAAGCCAATGAGATTAAAAAATCATTGAGTCAGTATTTTGGAGAAACAGTGCAAGAATTTGCGAGTTTACAAGAGCTAGAACCAGAGTTTTGCATTGTGGATTTAGTAAGACAAGGTTGGGAAATGACAAAAGAAGGATTGGATTTGTTTTGTACAGTAAGAAATGATAAAGAAGTTGAAATCAAACGAACACAATTTACCAATAGTGAGTTCGTGAATATAACACAAGAAGAAATACAAGAAAATCAAAAACGACATAATGTATGTGTAGAACAGCAAATGATAGCAGAAATTCCAGAGTACATTGTACAGAGCTATAAACGAATTACTTCAGAAGACATCAAAGAAATGGCTAATACTACTCCTGTTCGAAAAATTTTAAAACAATATCAAATGGTTTTTGAATATGTAAATAATCAAGAACAAAATGAGTTGGGACAGATATTTCGAAGTATGAAACCAATATTGGATGGGGTTGAAAATAAGCAGACAACATCAGATAACATAAAGGTTCCAGAAACAGAAATGGGACAAGATATGGGAGCAATCAGTCGTTGTATAAATCAAATACCATTAAAGTATGGAAATAATGAAAAACATCAACAGATTTTACGATATGTTATTATTCGAGAGGCGGTTATAAAAGCGAAACAAAAAGGGGCAAAAGGAAAAGAAGAAGAGGAAGCACTAGAAACATACATTAAAAGGCTTGATAAACAAGAAGAAGAAAAGAAAGAGAAAAAAAGAAATAATATGCTAAGAAGTACAAGGACGTTAAGAGACAGACTTAGTAGAGGATTAGATAGGTAAAGTATAACAGAAGTCAGTATTGACTTCTGTTATTTCTTGTAGTATAATATAAAATAGTTATTACCAAACATTGGTAAAGAAGAGATTTAAATTTTATGTATGAAAAGAGATAAAAATCGTATATTAAGAGTATAACGGAAGATTCGTAAAAAGAGAAAAATAATTATGGAGTCATAAAGGATATCGTAGGTTCGGGTAAAAATGCAATATTCTTTTATGATATATTGTTATAAAGTTCTTAGAATCAATCAGTTTATTGCAACTGATTTTTCTTTTTTGTATAAAAATATAAATTGAAATTAAGTTTTAAATTAGGGAGAGAAAAATGATAGAGAATGGTAAAACAGAAGAAATTAGTAAGGTGACTGGAAGTAATACCAAACGACCTACTACCAAGAAAGCAGAAAAAAGGAGTTATGTTCCAAAAAATAATCAAAAGAAAAAGATAGAAGATGACAATAAATTGGAAAGCAAACAAGAAGAGAAAAAAGTAAGTACACAAACAAGAAGAAAAAGGAACAATAGAGAAGTAACAAATACAAAAGTGGTAAAAGAGAATAAGCAACAAGAGGAAAAAGAATTTCATTTCAAAAAAAGTCCATTAAAGATTATTCCACTTGGAGGATTATTAGAAATTGGAAAAAATATTACTGTGTTTGAATATGAAAACGAAATGATTGTTGTTGATTGTGGGTTAGCATTTCCAGAAGATGATATGTTAGGTGTTGATCTAGTAATACCAGATATTACTTATCTAGAAAGAAATAAAGAAAAAATTAAAGGGTTAGTAATTACCCATGGCCATGAAGACCATATTGGTTCTATTCCATATTTATTAAAACAAATTAATATTCCTATTTATGCAACAAGATTAACGGTAGGACTTATTAAAAATAAATTAGAAGAACATGGATTAGTAAGAAGTACAAAATTAAATATAGTAGAACAAGGGCAAACCATTGATTTTGGAAAAATAAAAGTAGAATTTATTAGAAGTTGCCACAGTATACCCGATGCTGTAGCCCTTGGAATTCATACTCCAGTTGGAACAGTGATTCATACAGGAGATTTTAAGATTGATTATACTCCAATCGATGATGAGCGAATGGATTTTGGAAGACTTGCTGAACTTGGAAACCAAGGAGTATTAGCTCTTATGTCTGATAGTACTAACTCCGAAAGAAAAGGTTACACAATGTCCGAAAGTACTGTGGGAGATGTATTTGAAAAGCTATTTTTAAATTGCAAGAAACGTATTGTTGTTGCAACATTTGCATCGAATGTACATCGTGTGCAACAAATTGTAAATTCGGCTGTGAAATATGGTAGAAAAATTGCAGTATGTGGTAGAAGTATGATTAATATGATTACAACAGCAATTGAACTTGGCTATATTAGGGTACCAGATAATGTATTTATTGATATCGATATGATTCGAAATTATACAGATGAACAATTGGTTATTATTACAACAGGTTCGCAAGGAGAAACGATGTCTGCGTTAACCAGAATGGCAACAGGAGAACACAAAAAAGTAACCATTACATCAAATGATTTAGTTATTATATCAGCAAGTCCAATTCCAGGAAATGAAAAATTCGTATCCAAAGTTATTGATGATTTAATGAAAATTGGTGCAGAAGTAGTATATAGTGCATTAGAAGATGTACACGTTTCAGGTCATGCATGCCAAGAAGAACAAAAATTAATGCTTGCACTTACAAAACCAAAATATTTTATTCCTGTTCATGGGGAATATAGGCAACTAATTGCACATATTGAAACAGCAAAGAAAATGGGAGTAGACTCAGAAAATACATTTATTTTAACAAATGGAAGAATTTTAGAAATGAATGAAAATGAAGCTAAATTGACAGGCTCTGTACCATCTGGAAGAATTTTAGTTGATGGATTAGGGGTTGGAGATGTTGGAAACATTGTACTACGTGATAGACAACATTTATCACAAGATGGATTAATTGTGATTGTATTAACAATGGATTCTGCAACAGGTGAAGTTGTAGCAGGACCAGATGTTATTTCAAGAGGATTTGTTTATGTAAGAGAATCGGAAAACCTAATGGATGGAGTAAAAAATGTGATTCGTGACGAGATTGCAAGATGTGAAGAAAAACAAATTAAAGAATGGTCAGCCATGAAATCAAACTTAAAAGATACGTTAAGAGATTATATTTACCAAAAAACAAAACGAAATCCAATGATATTACCAATTTTTATGGAAGTATAAATCTTGCTATGGTTGGCGGACAACACAAAAATCAGTCAAATAGGGGAAAGAATTAATACTGTGGTATTACTCTTTCCTCATATTTTTTATAATCAAGTTGCAATTAGAAGGGAATTTTGCTATAATACATAGTATTAAGAAAGAGAAAGAAGGAAAAAAGATGGATTATAAAGATTTAGCAAATGTGATATTTCCAGATGTAAAAGATATTTCTTATTATGAAGAAAAATATCCTAGAAGAAATTTAGAAGAAGGTGCCATTGTTACAAGATTTGCACCAAGTCCAACAGGATTTGTACATATTGGTGGATTATATCAATCTGTTATTGCTAAAAAGATGGCAAATCAAACAGGAGGGATATTCTTTTTAAGAATTGAAGATACAGACCAAAAACGTGAAGTGGAAAATGGGGTTAGTGGAATTATTGAAGCTTTAAAAGAATTTGGTATGTCACCAGATGAAGGAATGATAGATGAAGTAAATGAAAAAGGAAACTATGGTCCATATAAACAATCTTTAAGGAAAGAAATTTATCAAGCTTACGCAAAATATTTAATCGAAAAAGGATGCGCCTATCCATGTTTTTGTAAATCAGAAGAACTAGACGAAATGAGACAAAAACAAGAAGCTGCCAAAGAAAGAACTGGATATTATGGCGTATGGAGTAAATGTAGACATATTCCTGTAAATGAGCAAATAGAAAAAATTAAAAACGGAGAAAAATATATTTTACGTTTTAAATCACAAGGAAATCCAGAAAAGAAAATCAAACACCATGATGTGATAAAAGGAAATGTTGATTTTCCGGAAAATGATCAAGACATTGTTATTATTAAATCCGATGGACTTCCAACATATCATTTTGCACATGCAGTAGATGATCACTTAATGGGAACAACTCACGTTATTCGTGGAGATGAATGGCTATCTTCTGTTCCGTTACACTTACAATTATTCCAAACATTAGGATTTAAAGCACCAAAATATGCTCATATTGCACCAATTATGAAAGAAGATAATGGAGCAAAGAGAAAATTAAGTAAAAGAAAAGACCCAGAAGCAGCAGTAAGTTATTATGCAGAAGTGGGAATTCCAGAACTTGCAGTAGATGAATATTTATTAAATATTGCAAATTCGAACTTTGAACAATGGAGAAAACAAAATCCAGATGCCGATATGGAAGAATTTGAATTACAATTAAATAAAATGAGTGTTAGTGGAGCCTTATTTGATATGGTAAAACTACTAGATATTTCGAAAAGAGTCATTTCAAAATATACAGCTACTGAAGTATATGATAAAGCAACCAGCTGGGCATCAAAGTACGATGAAAATCTAAAAGAATTATTAGAAAAAGATAAAGAATATACATTACAAGTACTAGGAATTGAAAGAGGAAATCAAAAACCAAGAAAAGATATTGCAAAATGGGCAGATTTAAAAGAAAACATTATCTATTTATATGATGAGGAATTTTTTGCAAATCCTGTTTCTTATGAATTCCAAAAAATCAATGATAAAGCAGAAATTGCAAAGATAATTGAAACATATATAACAAAACACTTTAATGTAGAAGATGATAAAGAAACATGGTTTAACAAAATGAAAGATTTGGCAGAAGAATTTGGATATGCAAGAGAGACAAAAGAATTTAAACAAAATCCAGAAAACTATAAGGGACATGTAGGAGACATTAGTACTGTAATTAGAATTTGCTTAACAGGAAGAGCAAATACACCAGATATGTATGAAATTATGAAAGTACTTGGGAAAGAATCTGTTATCAAACGTTTAAGATATGCAATCAAATAAAGTAGGTGATAAAATGGAATACCAAATAGGAGATATTGTAAGAACAAAAAAAGTTCACCCATGTGGTAGCAAACTGTGGGAAATCACGAGAGTTGGCGTTGATTTTAAATTAAAATGCCGAGGTTGTGGACATGAGATTTTACTAGAAAGACCCAAAGCACTAAAAATAATTACAAAGATTGAAAATAGAAAAGAAACATAAAAGAAGAGCAGGTGAATATTAAACATTCACTTGCTCTTCTTTTATGTTTGATTCTTTTGTTTTAAAACTTAAATGAAGTAAAACTGGTGTAATAAAAGTAACTAAAAATACAGTAATGACAATAATTGAAAAGATTTCTTCATTAATAAGGCCAACCTTTTTTGCTTCATCAACCATAATAAATGCCATTTCTCCACGAGTTGCCATTCCAATTCCTATTTGTAAACATTCTTTGTCTTTATAACCACATAATTTTGCTCCAAGTCCATTACCGATAATTTTACTAATAATGGTAATTGCGGTAAATAAAATAATAAATTGCCAAATATAACTTGGGAAAGATAAAGTAGTAAGTTTTAGACCAATACTTGCAAAAAACATAGGAGAAAATAACATATAAACTAATACATCAATTTTATTTTTAATAAATTTTCCTTGTTTTGTATTACCAACCACAAGACCTGCAATGTAGGCTCCAATAATGCCACTAACACCAAACATTTGAGCAAGATAAGAAAGCAAAAGAGCAAAAGCAAGTGAAAAAATTGGTAATTCTTCTTTTCGAGGAAGCTTGGCTTCTAACCATTCTAATAATCGGAACATGATAAATCCGAATGCCAATAGCAAGTGCAAAGAAAATTAGTACTTTAACAAGTAAGACAACAATGGTAGCAAAAGAAAAATCGCCATTACTTAAAATAAAGGTTAAAAACATAACACCAATAATATCATCGACAACGCCAGCTCCCAAAATAGCAGTACCAACATTAGTTTTTAGTTTTTTCATTTCCATTAAAGATTCTACCGTAATGCTAACAGATGTTGCAGTAATAACAGCACCAAAAAATAGATTTAAGGAATTATCTAGTGCATAACATTTACTAAATAAAAATCCTAATAGTAGAGGAATGATAACACCAAGACTTGCAATTATAACGAACTTCTTTGTGCCAGACATAAATTTTTTTAAACTTGTCTCCATTCCTGCTAAAAACATAATAAAAATAATTCCTAAATTTGCTAAAAATTCTAAAATAGTATTGGACTGAATGATATTAAAAACAGCAGGTCCTAATACAACGCCTGCAATTAAGCCACCAAGCATTTTAGGCATGTGAATTTTACCAGTTATCATGCTAAAAAGCTTAACAAATAAAATGATTAATCCAATATCCAATAAAAATTTGTAATTCATATGTTCTCCTTTGTATCGTATAATTTTTATTATTATACCACAAAAAAGAATAAAAAGTATTGAATAAACATTTTTTTTAAGTATATAATCTAGATAATAATAATAAGGAGAGTGAAAAAAATGGATCAAAAAGTAAGAGTTGTTCAATATGGAACAGGAAAAATGGCGGTATATACCATGCGATATGTTTATGAAAAAGGTGGAGACGTTGTTGGGGCAATTGATGTAAATCCAGAAGTGATTGGAAAAGACATTGGAGAAGTTATGGGGGAAGAGGCAAAAGGAGTAAAAGTAACAGCTTTAGAAAATGCAGAAGAAATGTTAAAACAGACAAAACCAGATATTTGTGTAGTAGAAACAAGAAGTTTATTTTCTGAAGTTTATGATGCACTGTTATTATGTGCTAAACTAGGAATTAATGCAATTACTACTTGCGAAGAAGCATTCTTCCCTGAAAATTCAAATCCTATATTAACAAAAGAAATTGATGAACTAGCAAAGAAAAATAATTGTACCATTACAGGAAGTGGATACCAAGATATTTATTGGGGACAATTAGTAAGCTCTATTGCAGGTTCAACCCAAAGGATTCAAAAAATAAAAGGAAGTTCAAGCTACAATGTAGAAGATTATGGAGTGGCTCTTGCCCAAGCACATGGAGCAGGATTATCGTTAGAAGAATTTGAAAATAAAATAGCATCTGCAGATAATATTTCCGAACAAGAACGACAAAATTTAATTAATAAGGGAGAATTTCTACCATCCTATATGTGGAATGTAAATGGATGGCTTTGCGAAAAATTAGGATTAACAGTAGAATCTCAAACACAAAAATGCATCCCACAAACCCATACAGAAGATATATTTTCTTCTACGTTAAATATGACCATAAAAGCAGGAAATGCGACAGGAATGAGTGCAGTTGTAACAACAAAAACAAAAGAAGGAATCACACTAGAAACAGAGTGTATTGGAAAAGTGTATGCAAGTAACGATTACGACAAAAATGAATGGACCATAGAAGGAGAGCCTAATACTACAATCACTGTTGCAAAACCACAAACCGTAGAATTAACTTGTGCAACCATTGTAAACCGTATACCAGATGTTATAAATGCAACTCCAGGATATATTCCAACAGAACAAATTGGAGAATTAAATTATAAAGTAAAATCATTAAATGAATATATAAAATAGATGATTCTAGGGACGGGGGTAAAAATCATTTTTTCCTTAAAAGATGATTTTTACCCCCGTCCCTAGAATCATCTATTGCAATTTTAGAAATCCCGTAGTACAATAACATAAAAACAAAAGAAATGGAAAAAGAATATGAAACAAAGTTTAAAAAGAAGAATAGTGCTAACAATCAAAAAGAATTTACCATGGGTTATTTTACTAATTTGCATGGTCGCTTTTTTTGCAATTATAGAAGATGTATTAGATAATGAAATATGGATGTTTGATGATATCGTATATAAAACAGTTTCTGGTATGATTTCTAATCCAGTTACTTCTATTTTTAAGATAATTACTAATTTAGGAGGAGCAATTGGGATTGTTACTACTACTATTCTTATTTTGATTTTTATGAAACATAAAAAATACAAATTTTATATTGTTTTTAATCTAATCATGGTAACCGTTTTAAATCAAATGATAAAATATATTGTTCAAAGGCCAAGACCGATTGAACATAGGATTATTGACCAGTTTGGCTATAGCTTTCCTTCTGGACATTCTATGGTAAGTATGGCTTTTTATGGATTTTTGGTTTATTTCATTTATAGAAATGTAAAAAACAAGTCATTAAAATGGGGACTCTGTACTGTTTTATCATTTCTTATTTTATTAATAGGAATTAGCCGTATTTATTTAGGAGTCCATTATGCAAGTGATGTAATTGGTGGATTTTGCTTATCAATCTCATACTTAATTGTATATACAAAAATGATTGGAAAAAATATCAAAAAAGTGATATAAAGTAATAAAACTGTGTTATACTATCATTATATTTAAAGACATAAGAAGGAGTGATTTTATGGTAGAAAGAAGAAAAATTGTATTAGTTGGAACAGGTTTTGTAGGAATGAGCATGGCGTATTCCTTATTAAATCAGGGTGGAGTTAATGAACTTGTTCTAATTGATGTGGTAAAAGAAAAAGCAGAAGGAGAGGCAATGGATTTATCTCATGGTATGCCTTTTGCACCAACAAAAATGGATATAAAAGCAGGGGATTATTCAGAATGTAAAGACGCCAATATTGTTGTGATTACTGCTGGATTAAATCAAAAACCAGGACAAACAAGATTAGAACTTGCAAAAGCAAATGCAAAAATCATGAAAGATATTACTAAACAAGTTGTAGCAAGTGGATTTAAAGGAATTTTTGTAGTAGCAAGTAATCCAGTCGACTTAATGAGTTATGTTGTATATAAAACATCAGGATTTCCAAAAGAGAAAATAATTGGTTCTGGTACAATTTTAGATACGGCAAGACTTCGTTTTTTGATTGGAGAATATTTAGAAGTAGCAAGTAAAAATGTGCATGCTTACATTATGGGAGAACATGGAGATTCTTCTTTTGTTCCATGGGGACACTGTTATGTAGGATGTAAAAAGCTAATTGATGTTATGAATGAAAATGGAAAAGACTTGACCGATTTAGATAAAATTTATACAGGAGTACAACAAGCAGCCTATGAAATTATCGAAAAGAAACGAGCTACCTATTATGGAATTGGAATTGCATTAACAAGGCTTGTAAAAGCGATTTTAGGAGACCAAAATGCTATTATGCCAATATCTATGTATCAAAATGGAGAATATGGACATGAAGGAATGTTTATAGGTGTTCCAGCAATTATTAACCGTAAAGGGATAAAAGAAATGATTGAATTAAAATTAGAACCACAAGACCAGGAAAAATTTGATCATAGTTGTGAGGTATTAACAAAAATGCTTCATGAAGAAATCGATCCAATTTTAGAAGAAGAATAGAAAGGACGTGAGAGGGTTGCATATCATGTGCAACTCTTATTAAAAAGGTGTGTTAAATGGAAAAACCAATAAGAGAAACATTATTTTCATTAGCAGATGAAGAATACCAAAAATTTCATAGTTCATTATGTCCAGGAATAAATAATATTATCGGAATTAGAGTACCAGTTCTTAGAGAGTTTGCAAAAGAAATTGTAAAAGGAGATTGGAGAACATACTTAAAAACTGCAAAAAATGAATATTATGAAGAAGTTATGCTACAAGGAATGGTTATTGGACTCGCTAAAATGGAATTACAAGAAAGATTAGAATATATCAAAGAATTTGTACCCCAAATTGATAATTGGGCAGTATGTGATGTTACCTGTGCTGGACTTAAATTTACCAAAAAACATATGAGTGAGATGTGGGAGTTGATACAACCATACATAAATTCTAATAAAGAGTTTGAAATTCGTTTTGGAGTAGTGATGATATTAGATTTTTATATTACAAAGGAATATATAAAAGAGGTATTAACAATATTGAATAACATTCATCACGATGGCTACTATGTAAAAATGGCGGTTGCATGGGCAATTTCTGTTTGCTATATCAAGTTTCCAAAAGAAACGATGATGTTATTACAAAACAATACATTTGATACATTTACTTATAATAAAGCTTTACAAAAAATAGTAGAGTCGTATCGTGTAACAAAAGAGGAGAAAGAAATTATACGAAAAATGAAACGAAAAAAATGAGGAATTTTATGGAAACAATATTTAAAAGAATAGGAAAAGAAGTTGATATAACAGTATTAAGCAATCTAATTTGTAAATCATATGAGTTAGGACAATATCAAAAACATAATTTTATTTTTGTGGGAATTGATGATTTATCGTATTATTTAAATACAACAAAAGGAAAGTATGTTGTAAAAATTATAAATCATGAAAAAACGAAAGAGGAAATAGAAAGTTTTATCAGTAAAAATCTAATTATATTAAAAAATGGGATAAAGGCTCCTAAAATACTTTCAAATGGAAAAAAGAATATTTTTACCTGTAATATTGATGGTATAACAATAAATCTTATTGTTATGGAATATATTAGTGGAAAAGACTTATATTCATTAAATCAAGAGATAATGAAAGCAGATATCGATAAGTTAATTGATATTTTGATTCCGTTACATATGATGAAAGAAAAAGTAGATAATAAAGAGTATGACGAATATTGCTTTATGCAAATAAAAAAAGATTATCAAAAAACAAAATATTTATTACCAAATGATATAAAACAACAGGTAGAAGAAGCAATAGAAGCATTTAATAAAGTTGAATTAGCTGAGTTACCAAAATGTTTTATTCATGGAGATTTAATTTCAACCAATATTATGAAAGACAACAAAGATGAGCTATGGTTAATTGATTTTTACCAAAGTGGAAATGGAATTCGTGTGTTAGATATTGTGAAGATATTAAATAGTGTGATTGATAATTATCAGTATAAAGATAAAACAGAAGAATTAGAACAATACTTTTTAAAACAATACGCAAAAAGAAATCCATTAACAGACTACGAATTAGAAATTTTGCCAGTCTTAAGAAAAATTGATGTGGTTACAGGAATTATGTTAGAAACATATGATGCTATAAAAGATGGAAACAGTGAAGAAAATGAATTTTGGTTAAAAAATGATACTTATGTTTTTGAAAGATTAAGCAAGTAGAAGATAAAAAAGAGATACTAAGAGCCCAAAACTTAGTATCTTTTTTATTAAAATAATTTTCGTAATTGTTTACGAGAATCTTTTTCTAAGTCATAAACGGTATCAATATCCGTTCGTAAATCTTTAATGTCATTTTGAATATGTGCAAGCATATTTCTCATTTCAAAATGTTCTTTACGATTCTCTTCATAGTATTTATCAATTTTTGCATCTAGAGAATCACATCTTGTATCAAATTTCTGATCTAGAGCGTTATATCTCTCAACAATCTTTTGATCTAGAGCGTCGTACCTCTCATCAATCTTTTGATCTAAAGAATCGTATCTCTTATCAATCTTTTGATCTAGAGCATCGTATCTCTTATCAATCTTTTGATCTAGAGCATCGTATCTTTCATCAATCTTTTGGTCTAAAGAATCGTATCTCTCATCAATTTTTTGATCTAGAGATAGAGTTGTCTCATGAATTTGCTTAACCATATCGATAAGATAGGTCATGTTTTTTTGATTATCCATTGGGGTTCACCTCCTTTTTTTAAAAAATCATTTTGGTTCCCAATGGTTTTATCTCCCGCTTGCAATACTAACATAACAAAAATGAGTTGTCAATACATTTTTACAAAAAGACTATAAGATAAAATTATAAAATTTGTTTGACAAATACTATGATTTATGATACAATAACTATCTGTAATCCGCTTAATTAAGGTTCATAAAGGTTGATTTAGTTTAACTACCTAAAGTTTGGGATTAGCGAGTATACAAAAAAGGGAGGTGTACATAGAATGTACGCAATAATTGAAAGCTGTGGAAAACAATACAAAGTGGCTCAAGGTGATGTTGTATTTTTCGAAAAACTTGATGCAGAAGAAGGAAAGAAAGTAACATTTGATCATGTTGTTTTAGTAGCTGATGGAGAAAAAGTTGAAATCGGAAATCCTTATGTAAAAGGTTTTAAAGTAGAAGGAAAAGTAGTAGCACACGGAAAAGGTAAAAAGATTATTGTTTTCAAATATAAAGCAAAGAAAAACTATAAGAGAAAACAAGGACACAGACAACCATATACAAAGGTTGAAATTACTGCAATCAAAAAACCAGCTGCAAAGAAAACTGCTGCAAAAGCAGAAGAAGCAAATGCTGAAAAAGTAGAAGCGTAAGTCAAAAAGAAAAATAGAAAAACAAACATAAGCTATGGAAGGAGTGAGAAAGCATGGCTCATAAGAAAGGTCAAGGTAGTGTTAAGAACGGAAGAGACAGTGAGTCAAAACGTCTTGGCGTAAAACGTGCTGATGGTCAATTCGTGTTAGCAGGAAATATATTAATGAGACAAAGAGGAACTCATATACATCCAGGAACTAATGTAGGAAAAGGTAGTGATGATACTTTATATGCATTAGTAGATGGAACTGTTAAATTTGAAAGACTAGGTAGAGATAAAAAGAAAGTAAGTGTTTACCCAGTTGTAAGTACGGATAAAGCTGCAGAATAATAAATAAAAGGACAACTCTTAATACAAGAGTTGTTTTTTTGTTGAAAGTACGGTATAATAATACTATTAGTAAGAGAAAGGAAAGCGAGAATCATGGAGAAAAAAAGAATATTAACTGGAGATAGACCAACAGGTAAATTACATATAGGACATTACTTTGGGTCATTGCAAAATAGAGTAAAACTTCAAAACGAATATGAAACATTTATAGAAGTAGCAGATGTGCAAGCATTAACCGATAATTTTGCAAATCCTGAGAAAGTAAAGAAAAACGTAAATGAAATTGTAATGGATCAATTAGCAGTAGGAATTGACCCCAACAAAGTAATATTTTTTTTACAATCCATGATACCAGAAATTGCAGAACTTACTGTGTTTTATTCAAATTTAGTAACCATTGCAAGATTAGAAAGAAACCCAACTGTTAAAACGGAAATTGCACAAAAAAGAGAGATTTTTGGAGAAAGTGTAACCTATGGATTTTTAGGATATCCAGTAAGCCAAGCAGCAGATATAACAGCATTTGATGCAAACTTAATTCCAGTAGGAGAAGACCAATTACCATTAATTGAACAATGTAGAGAAATTGTAAGAAAATTTAATTCTATTTATGGAGAAACCTTAAGAGAACCACAAGCGTATTTAGGAGAAAACAAGAGAATTAAAGGATTAGATGGAAATGAAAAAATGGGAAAATCCTTAGGAAATGCAATCTATTTATCTGATTCTGAAGAAGAAATTGCAAAAAAAGTAATGAGTGCAGTAACGGATCCTGCAAGAATAAAAAAAGATGACCCAGGAAATCCTAATGTATGTATGGTAGCATACTATCATAATTTATTTAGTAAAGATGAAGTAAAAACAATTTGTGAAGAATGTAAAGCTGGGAAACGAGGTTGTGTTGCTTGCAAAAAGCAACTAATTAAAAATATCAATGAACATTTATCACCAATACGAGAAAAAAGACACTACTATGAAGAAAGACCAGAACTTGTAAAAGAAATATTGATGGAAGGAACCAAGATTGCAAGAAAAGAAGCAGCCTATACCATGGAAAAGGTAAAACAGGCCATGAAATTAGATTATTTTAAAGGAGAATAAACATGTTTACAGATTATGCGAAGATTACCATTAAATCTGGAAATGGTGGAAATGGTGCAGCAACATTTCGTAGAGAAAAGTATGTAGCAGCAGGTGGTCCAGATGGAGGTGATGGAGGAAAAGGTGGAAGTATTTATTTTATAGTTGATAAAGATATGAATACATTACTTGACTTCCGTTATAAAAAAATATTTAAAGCAGAAAATGGACAAAATGGTAGTGGAAATAATTGTTACGGAAAAAAAGGAGAAGACTTATATATTGGAGTTCCACAAGGTACGATTATTAAAGATAGTGAGTCTCGGACGAGTTCTTGCCGATTTATCTGAAGAAAACCAAAAAGAGTTAGTCCTTCCAGGAGGAAGAGGTGGAAAGGGAAATGTGCATTTTGCAACCTCTACTCGTCAAGCGCCTAGGTTTTCACAAGATGGAGAAAAAGGACAAGAAAGGGAAATTATTTTAGAATTAAAACTACTTGCAGATGTAGGATTAATCGGTTTTCCTAATGTCGGAAAATCAACATTCCTTTCAAGAGTTACTTCAGCAAAACCAAAAATTGCAGATTATCACTTTACTACTATTATTCCAAACTTAGGAGTCGTAAAATCAATTTATGGAGATAGTTTTGTAATTGCCGATATTCCAGGAATTATCGAAGGAGCAAGTACAGGAATAGGTCTTGGTATCCAATTTTTAAGACATATTGAAAGGACAAGACTATTACTTCATGTTATTGATGTTTCTGGAATAGAAGGAAGAAATCCAGTTGAAGATTTTAAAACGATTAATGAAGAACTAAAAACATATAGTGAAAAATTAGCTACGAGAAAACAAATTATAGTAGCAAATAAGTTAGATGCAATGCAAAATCAAGAATTATTAGAACAATTAGAAGAACTAGCAAAAAATAAAAATATAGAATTATTTAAAATATCGGCAGTAACAGGTGAAGGAATTGATGACTTAATGAATCGAGTAACTACTGTTTTAAAAGAATTACCAAAAGAAGAATTAATTGAAGTAGAAGAAAAGATGGTGTACACTTTAGAAGAAAAAGACGAGTTTAGTGTTACCAAAGTGGATGATGAATATATAGTAGAAGGCCCAGCAGTAGAAAGATTAATGGGAAGAATTAATATAGGAGATAATGAATCAATGCATTATTTCCAAAAAGTAATTAGAACATTAGGAATCGAAGAGGAGCTTAAGAAAAAAGGTGTAAAAGAAGGCGATACGGTTAAATTCTTAGAATGGGAATTCGAGTGGTATCAGTAAAAATTAAAAAAGAACAAATTTTTCGAAAAAGTTCAAACTTTTGTTTGACTTTTTCTTTTTTTTGTGATACCATGGTGACAAATAAAAAAAGGGAGTGATTTGGTGTGAGAAAAAAAGATCCAAATGAATTAAATAAAAGAGAAAAAGCAATCTTAAAATTTATTGAAAAACAAATAGCATTAAATAGCTATCCACCATCTGTAAGAGAAATTGGAAAAGCAGTTGGATTAAAATCAACAGCAACTGTACATGGATATCTTGCTAAATTAGAAGAAAAAGGATACATTAAAAAAGAATCACAAAAAGGAAGAACACTAAAATTATTAAAAGGTGGACTAGATGGTAACAAAAACCAAACACAAATGAAAGAATTTTATTCTGGAAAAGAAATGGTTGAAGTACCAGTAATCGGAAAAATTACAGCAGGAGCACCAATTTTAGCAGTAGAAAATATAACCGATACCTTCCCAATTCCAATTGATTTTGTTGGAAATAGTGAGTCTTTTATGCTTACGGTTCGTGGAGAAAGTATGATAGAAGCAGGAATTTTAGATGGAGATTATATTCTAGTAAAAAGACAAGAAAATGCTAATAATGGAGAAATTATAGTAGCATTAATTGAAGACGAAGCAACTGTTAAAACATTTTATAAAGAAAAAGACCATATTCGTTTACAACCAGAAAATTCTACAATGGATCCAATCATTGTACCAGATTGTAAAATACTTGGAAAAGTTGCTGGGGTGTTTAGAAAAATGTAAATCGAATAGATAAGGCGTTATTATAACGTCTTATTTATTTGACAAGTAACTTGCTATATTATGTCAAACATGTTATAATATAGGAAGTTACATGCAAATTTAGACAGCCACCATTAAGGTGAAGGAGGATAACATGAAGAAAAAACAGAGAATCGAAACAGTAAGTAGAAAACGGAATGGATATGAAATAAAATTTATTCCGTGGACACAAAGATGGGGGACAACCTACTTGTGGAACATTACCGTTCAGAAAGAAGGTAGCCGGCAGATGCTGGATGTGGAATTACATTGTAAACAAATTCCATACAGCAAAATGGACGAAATAATGGAGTTTATGCTTTTGCCGGGAAGAACACCGGATGAAGTAAAGAACTTCATTAACAAGAAGATGCCTTTAAGAAAGTGCCATGTGTTTAAGGTAACCCTTTCAGAAGAGGGAAGGTACGAATGCATATTGGAGAAATCCAAAGGAGCGTACCAGCCGGAGCTTTTTTATCCGGGTACCAGATAGGATGCTGAAATGTAAGATTTTCGAAGAAACAAAAAATGCGGAATGCTTTGTTGCGTTCCGCATTTTTTTCTGTACAACTAAAAAACTAAGAAACAACTTTACAAATGTATTATTTTATAATAGAATAAGAAAAAACAAATTGGAAGTTTTAAGTAAAAAACAGGTCTTGCTATAGTAGCCAAACCTGTTTTTTTGAGGAAGCCTTCTTAAGAAGGTTTTCTTTCATTCTGACAACGGAAGATTGCATAATTCAAATCTTCTAACTCGTCTTCTAAAGAGATGTTGAGTTTGTTAGCAAGATGGTTAAAGTCATTGGAATTAACCACTCCCTTGCTATCAATGCCTACAGATTGAATCAACAAGTCTTCATGAAATACATCAACATGTTGCTTTTCAGAATTGAAAGTGAAAGTTAAATTTTTCATATAAGTTCCTCCATGTTAAAAGCATCAGTGTGTTTGTAGCAATTCCATTATATTACATTATGTAACTTTTGTCAATTTCATAGGTGTCCTTTCTTTCTTCGAAACTTATAATATAACAACAAAAACTCGAAAGGAAAACTTTCGAGTTTTTATATACATTCTAACTTTTACTAAATTACAAAGGGTTATTTTTAAGCGTTTTAAGTAGTTTTTGTATATTGCATGTGTATTAACAAGCTACGTTTTGAGGTGTTGAATGACGTTAGAATATAAATTATCAAAATATAAAATTTACATAATTGAAACTAGTTAAACTTGTAACTTTATGTAAAATATGCTATAATAAGGGTATAGTCATTAAAAAAGCACCAACCATATAAGGTTAAAGGAGGACAATTCATGAAAATTCAATTTGATTCACGTAACGGGGCAATGGCAGCAAACGACATATATGTTGTAAATGCTATTCCATGGAAAGATGCTTCAGGTAGTTACTATATGTGGAACATCTCAATCCGGAATGTAGAAGATGAGGAGAAGGTGAAGGACTTGACAAGTATAGAAGTTTATTGTCAAGACATTCCTATCCTGAAAATGGAAAAGACGTTTAAATGGCTGACTGAAAATGCCGAAAGGACGGCGGACGAAATAAAGCAGTACATTAAGGGAAATTTTTCACACCGGAAATGTAATGTGTACAAGATGATAGGTGTGGGGAGCAGTATGAAGATCGTGGAGCAGTCTAAAGGTAGTGGCACACCTGAACTGCAGTATCCGAGAAGCCGACTTGATGAATTGGATTAAAAAGGATTAAAAAAACGCGAGACGCATATTGCGTCTCGCATTTTTTTAATCTAACGTTTACTGAATTGTGGTGCACGACGAGCTTTTTTAAGACCGTATTTTTTTCTTTCTTTCATACGAGGATCTCTTGTTAAGAATCCGTTTGATTTTAAATCTGCTCTATATTCGGCATTTGCTTCATTTAATGCTCTTGCAATACCATGACGGATTGCTCCTGCTTGACCTGTGTATCCACCACCAATTACTTTACAAATAACATCATATTTTGTTAATGTATTTGTAACTGTTAATGGTTGTCTTACGATAACTTTTAATGTTTCTAAACCAAAATATTCATCGATATTTTTATCATTTATTGTAATTACTCCAGTTCCTTCGACTAAACGAACTCTTGCAATTGAACTTTTTCTTCTACCTGTACCATAGAACATTATTTTTTCTTTTTTTGCTTTAGGCATTTAATTTTCCTCCTTAACCTTTCTAGAATTCCCATTTTTCTGGTTTTTGAGCTTGGTTTTCATGCTCAGTTCCAGCATATAATCTTAATTTTTTAACCATTTGTCTTCCTAAAGAATTGTGTGGTAACATTCCTTTCACAGCATGCATCATAGCTTTTTCAGGATTGTTTGCAAGTAAATCTCTTGCAATGATTTCTTTCATTCCACCAATATATCCTGAATGATGTCTGTAAACTTTTTGGTCTAATTTATGACCTGTTAAAATTACTTTAGCACAATTAATAATAATGACATGATCACCAGCATCTAGATTAGGTGTATAAGTAGGTTTATGCTTTCCTCTTAGTAATTTTGCAGCTTCTGTTGCAACTCTACCTAATGGTTTTCCTTCTGCATCGATGATATACCATTTTCTTTCAATTTCATCTTTTTTCAAACTGTATGTTGTATTATTCATGGTAATAAATACCCTCCATTCATATTATATATAATTTTTTATTAGAAATATTAAAATAAACTACCGGGGAGAAGTTTATTTTTGCCTTCTAACATACAATGCTTAATTATTCTAATACAAATCAAAGAAAAAGTCAATATTTATCTAAGAATTTGTTTACATTTTATTATAAATAATGATATAATTTAACAAGAAATATAGAAAGGATGAAAAATTATGAAAATAACACTTAGAACAGTTAGTTTTACAATCATTATTATTATTTGTATTGTAGCTATTGTGATAGCAATAGGCTCTCAATTTATAGGAAAAAATCCCAAACCAACCAATACCATTGAAGATCCTATCAATATGACAGAACAAAACAAACAATTAGCCCAAAATTTTAAAACTCTGTTTGAAAATAAATTAGATTATCAAGGTTCCAATATTAATACTTTAGGAATTACAAAAACATCAAGAGATCAAGATATTATTTACACAGCAGTATCAACAAAACGAGTTGTAGAAAATCGATATGATATGGATTTAAATATTCCAATTGTGAATATTGCTGGTAATACATCAGTAGAAAAATTTAATGAAAAAATACAATCTTTATTTGCAGATAAAGCAAATGATATTATGCAAAATGCAGTACAAAATACTATCTATACGATTGATTATATGGCATATGTCAATACCAATATTTTGTCACTTGTCATTCGTTCTACTTTAAAAGAAGGGAATAATCCTCAAAGAGTTATTATTCAAACATATAACTATAATTTGAGTACCAATGAAGAAATAGGTTTGGGACAAATTTTAGA
This sequence comes from uncultured Clostridia bacterium, assembly GCA_949948835.1. Lineage (GTDB taxonomy): Bacteria > Bacillota > Clostridia > TANB77 > CAG-508 > RGIG8482. The sequence goes on from CATLHF010000007.1 coordinate 64,292, forward strand.
GATAAAAGGATTAAATCGTACAACAGTAGAAGATACAATTTCAAACCAAATACAACTTGCAAATGAAGAAGCAGAAGGGTTAAAACGTTTAGGGTATAATGTATATATAAGAGATTTAACAAGTGATATTTATCAACTAGAATGGACAGATAATTATATATTAGGACCAGATAATAAGTTATACATTATTTATCCATATGGAAATGCAAACTATACAGACGAAATGGATGTTATTGTATTTTAGAAAATAAAGACGACTAGAGTGAACTAGTCGTCTTTTTGAAAATAAAAGGGGATGTTTCAATATAAGTTATACTTATACGTTTCATGACCTTATCATATAAAACAATTTTGTCCATCTTGTGAACACATTATGAAGAATTGATATTATTTAAGGTTGTTCAGCTAACGTAACAGATACTGTGATTTCTTTCCCATTTCGATTTAATCTAATTTCTATAGTATCTCCAATATTATGAGAATTTTTAATTTCATCTAATTCTTTCATAGTAGTAATGTTTTTTCCATTTGCTGCAATAATCACATCACCAATTTTAATACCAGCTTTTTCTGCAGCAGAGAAAGTTTCAACATCTTTTACATAGATACCAACGACTAATTTATTGTATTCTGCTGTTTTTTGGTCTAAATCTAATCCAGTAATTCCAATATAAGGTCTTTTTACTTTGTTATACTGAATTAATTGCTCATAAATATTTTTTGTTGAATTGATTGGAATAGCAAATCCCATTCCTTCAATTCCTGTACCAGAAAGTTTTAAAGTATTAATTCCAATTACTTTTCCTTCTGCATTTACTAATGCACCACCACTATTTCCAGAATTAATAGCAGCATCGGTTTGAATTAAAGTAAAAGTTTTTCCATCCGAATCGGTTACTTTACGTTCAACTGCACTAATAATACCAGCAGTTACGCTACTTTCTAACCCAAGAGGATTACCAACTGCCATAGAAAATTCGCCTACTTGTACTTTGCTAGAATCACCAAGTTCAGCAGGAGTTAAGCCAGTTTTATCAATTTTAATAACAGCAAGGTCTGTTTGCTCATCGGTACCAATAATGGTTGCTTGATATTCTGTTTCATCGTTATATAAGTAAACACTTACTTTATTTGCTTTTTCAATTTCATAATAAGAATTATTAGAAGTTGAGTTGACGATATGATTGTTTGTTAAGATGTAACCATCTTCTGAAATGATAATTCCAGAACCTTCAGCAGATGCTGTTGTAGAATTTCTTAGAAAAATAGAGTTTGCTACATATTCTACTTTAATTCCTACAATGGATGGACGAACTTTATTTGCAACATTCATTCCAGTTTCAGAATAATTACTTAAAGAAATACTGGTTAATGAACTAGGTGTTTGACTACTGGAATTTGCCGAAGTTTCCACAAATCTTGTGTTTTGCAAAAGGGTATCACGAATTCCGTGGAACATATATACAAGTTCCTATAACAACTACTGCACCAATTACACCAGAGCAAAATGGTAATACAACATTTTTCAAAAACGTGTGATTGGATTTTTGATTTTTTGTTTCATTTTCAGGCATATTTACTACTTGATATGTCCTTTTATTGTTTGAATTTTCTTCCATGTTAAAACCTCCAAATTAAATAATACAATATTATAAATCATCTATATCATACACTACTTTTGTGAAAAAATTGTGAAAAGAATGATAAAAATCATAAAATTTTATTGAAATAATAAATTTGAACCGATATAATAGAATAGAAAATAAGAGGAGGTAAGAATATGAAAAAAACAGAAGAAAAAGGAATTACATTAGTAACGTTAGTAGTTACTATTATTGTTATGATTATCATTACATCAGTTGGTATTTATACAGGAACAAGTATTCTAAAACAAACAAGTTTGCAAAATATTAATACGAATATGATGTTAATACAAGCAAAAACAAAAACAATTTCCGAGCAAGCAAAATTCAATAAGGATACCTCAAACTATAAAGGAATAAAATTAATAGAAGTAGTAGGAAATGAAAAGATAGATGAATTGGTTTCTAATCATATTGTGGAAGATGAAGAAAACTATTACTTATTATCACAAAATGATTTAAATGAAATGGGACTAGAAAAAATTCAGATTTCGGATGGATATATTGTAAATTACGATACAGACGAAATTATTTATGTAAAAGGATTTAAAGAAAAAGGTCAAACATATTACAAACTTTCAGAAATGAAGAGTTTAAAAATAGAATAGGAAAAGATATGAAAGAAAAAGAAGAATTACGATTAATAAAATTAAAAGAAATAGAAGAAAAAATTTATAGTGAGAACAAAGGAATTAATTATATTTGTGGAATTGATGAAGCAGGAAGAGGACCTCTTGCAGGACCAGTTGTAGTAGCAAGTGTGATTATGCCAAGGGATTCTATGATAGAAGGAGTTAATGATTCTAAAAAAATTTCTGAAAAAAAGCGTGAAGAATTGTATGATAAAATTTTAGAAGAAGCAATTAGTTATGGTGTGGGAATAATAGACCAAGATGAAATTGATAACATTAATATTTTAGAAGCAACCAAAAAAGGATTGACCAATTCTTTAAAAGAATTAACCATCAAACCAAATGTTATTTTAGTAGATGCACTAAAAGGAATTGACACATTAGGAATTCCGTACAAATCTATTATTAAAGGAGATGCACTATGTTATAGCATTTCAGCAGCATCAATCATTGCAAAAGTAACAAGAGATAGAATTATGAGGCAATGGGATGAAATTTATCCTCAATATGGATTTGAAAAACACAAAGGATATGGAACAGCAACGCATATTGTAGCAATTAAAGAATACGGACTATGCCCAATTCATAGAAGAAGTTTTACTAAAAATTTTATATAAGAAAAGAGAGAACACAAATGAATATTTTAGAAATTATTGCAAAAAAGAGAGATAAAAAAATATTAGATAAAGAAGAAATTGAATATTTTATAAAAGAATATACAAATGGAAATGTAACAGACTATCAAGCAGCAGCTCTTGTTATGGCCATTTATATAAATGGTATGAATGATGAAGAAATTACGAATCTTACCATAGCAATGGCACATTCAGGAGAAATGTTAGATTTATCAGTATTTGGCAGAAATGTGGTAGATAAACATAGTACAGGAGGAGTTGGAGATAAGGTAACATTAATTTTAGCTCCTATTATTGCATCTTTTGGAATACCAGTTGCCAAAATGTCTGGAAGAGGATTAGGATTTACTGGTGGAACAATTGATAAATTAGAGTCAATCCCAGGATATTGTACGAACATTTCAATAGAAGAGTTTGTTGAAAATGTAAAAAACATTGGGATTAGTTTAATTGGACAAACTTTAAATTTAGCACCAGCTGATAAAAAAATATACGCATTACGAGATACCATTAGTTGTACTGATAGCATACCACTAATTGCTTCTAGCATTATGAGTAAAAAAATAGCAGCAGGAGCAAATAAAATTGTATTAGATGTTACTTGTGGAAGTGGAGCCTTCATGCAAACTTATGAAGAAGCAAAAATGTTATCAGAAACAATGAATCGTATTGGAAAACTAGCAACTAAAGAAACCGTTTGTGTAATCACCAATATGGAAGAACCATTAGGATATGCGATAGGAAATAATTTAGAAGTAATAGAAGCTGTCAAATTTTTAAAACAAGACATGCCAGAAGATGTAAAAGAAGTGGTTTTAGAACTAGGGGCATATATGATAAAACTAGCAGGTTTAGGAGAAAATATCGAAGAAAATAAACAAAGAATATTAGAAAAAGTAAGAAGTGGAGAGGCATATCAAAAACTCATCGAACTTGTAAAAAATCAAGGTGGAGATACGACTTATTTAGATGATACCAATCAATTTGCAAAAGCAAAATATATTTTAGAAGTAAAAGCAAAACAAGGTGGATATATAGCTAGTATTGCTGCAAGACAAGTAGGAGAATTATCTGGATATCTTGGAGCAGGAAGAGTAAGAAAAGAAGATCCAATTGATGAAACTGTAGGAATTATATTAAAGAAAAAAACAGGAGATTTTGTACAACTAGGAGAAGTGTTAGCATATATTCATGCAAATGATGAAGAAAAAGGGAAAAAAGCAGTAGAAGAATTGCAAAATATTTATCAAATACAAGTTGAAAAAACACAAAAACTAAAAACGATTATAGATGTTAGATGATTTTAGGGACGGGGGTAAAAATCACCTTCTTTAATGGAAGGATGATTTTTACCCCCGTCCCTAAAATCATCTTTATTCAATTCTTCGTTCTTTTTGCTCTTTATTTCCACATAAACGGTCATATTCTTTACATTTGATTTTATAATCCATTTGTTGAGATAAATAACGGTAGTACATATAGGCTTGTTCATATTGCACCATAGGATTAAACATTGGGTCTTGATACATCGCATCATTTACCATATTTGGGTTAAATGTCATATTATCATATGGGGAAAAACCATTAAAATCATTGCTTCGTTCCATAAAATCACTCCTTTTTTATAAATGTATTTAAGTAAAAGGTCTTTTATAACTTAAGTCTTTACTTTTTTTCGAGAGAATAAAAATATAGTAAAACTAATCATCAGTATCAAAATAGAAACAGGGTATATATTAAAGTAAGAAGTGTAGAGATTTATTTTTTCCACATTACCTGAAAAGATAGGAGTAATATCAAAGTTAAAAATAGGGAAAATGTGAATAAGTGCATAGGTTAAAATAGCAGCAATAGTACCTTGTAGTAATTTTCCATAAAAATAAGCTTTTATCGAAATGTCTGATTTTGAGGTAATGCTTAATACTTGTAATAAAACGCTAATGCCACCAAAACCTAATAAAAATGCAGATATTACAATGTTAATTCCAATATGTTTAGTTGTAATATTAGAAACAATACTTAATCCATTGGTTAATTCAATAATGCCAGATAAGATAGATTTTATAAAATCAGGAGAAATTTTTAATGTATGAAAAAGTGGTGTTAGTAATAGTGTAATTAATTCGAAGAAATGGCAGTTGTTTAAAATAGAAATAATCACACTAAAAAGAATTACAAATCCACCAATCATAACAATAGTATGTACAGAATTTATAATGCTAGTAGCAAGGATTTCTCCTAAATTGGAAAAATGTACATTATGATTAGAGCTAGTAGTTTCTTTAAAAGAATTTATTTTTTCTCTATCGCGATATTTCCAGAAACGAAAGATAAATCCAACTAAAATACAACTAATAAGATGTGTGATAAAAAGCAGTAACCCAATTTCAGTATTGCCGAACATCGAAATTCCAACGGTTCCAATGATAAATAGAGGACCAGAATTATTGGTAAAAGCAAGAAGTCTTTCTGCTTCTGCTTTTGTACATAAGCCATCGTTTCGAAAGCTTGTAACAATTTTAGCACCAACTGGATATCCAGAAATAATGCCCATGATAAAAGCATAGGCGCCAAGTCCTGGAACATTAAATATAGGACGCATATAACGATTAAATAGTTTACCAATGTTAGAAACAATATTGGTATGACTTAATAATTCTGTTGCAATAAAAAAAGGTAATAATGCAGGAACTACAGAATTTGCCCAAAGTAACAATCCCGTTTTGGTTGCTTGTAAGTTTTGGTTAGAAAATACTACTAAACATACTGTAAAAGCTACAAATATAAATGGTAAAATATTTTTTTTCAATGATAAGAAAAGAAAATGGGATTTATGCTTCATTAAAAACACTCCTAAATAAAAGTTAGTAATATATATGAAAAAAATATTGTAATATGCATGGGGGTATGATATATTGTTAAAAGAATGTAAAAGAGTAAATAAAAAATACAAGTTGGAGGACCTATTATGTGGGGAGATATTGCAATAGCATTCTTACTTGCTTTTATTACAGCATTTGTTGTAACACCATATACAATAAAACTTGCAAAAAAAGTAGGTGCGATTGATTTACCAAAAGATGAAAGAAGAATTAATAAAAAACCAATGCCAAGATTAGGAGGACTTGCTGTTATTGCAGGATTTTTGGTATCAATTATTTACCTAATTGCTATTTTAGGAATTGAAGGAAGCCTAAACTTACGGAGTAGAACAATATAATATAAAATTAGCTGGTTTTTTACTAGGAGCTCTTATCATTATTATTACTTGCTTTATTGATGATGTGAAAGGATTACCAGCATTAGTGAAACTAATAGCACAACTAATAGCAGCAGTAATTGTTATGAAAAGTGGAATTATGATAGAACATATTGATATACCATTTTTTAATAAAGAAGGATTAACAGAATTAAATCAAGTTTTTTCGGTTATACTAACAGTAGGATGGATTATAGGAATTACCAATGCGATTAATTTAATTGATGGATTAGATGGACTTTCCTCTGGAATTTCATTAATATCTTGTTTATCGCTTTTAATTATATTTTCCTTAAATTATTCACCAATTATTGCGATTCTTATGATAACAGCTCTTGCAGGAGCGTTAACAGGATTTCTACCATTTAATTTTAATCCTGCAAAAACTTTTATTGGAGATACTGGCTCTAATTTCTTAGGATTTTCATTAGCTGTTATATCCATATTAGGAGTAGCAAAAACATATACATTAATTGTAATTGTAGCACCATTAATCGTACTTGCACTACCTGTGTTTGATACACTATTTGCTATTATTAGAAGATTAATTAAAGGAAAATCATTAAAAGCAGTTGTCATGCCAGATAAAGGACATCTACATCATAAAATGCTAAAAAATGGTTTTACTCAAAAGGAAGCAGTTTTAATCTTATATGGAATTAGTGCAACACTTGGCATGTTTGCAATTGTATTATTAGAAAGTGGAATATGGAAAGCACTATCGTTTGCATTAATTGTGATAGCAGTAGTCGCACTTGGCTATAAAAATATATTTAAATTAAGAGGAGGGAAAGAAATGTACAAATGTCTTGCTTGTGGATATGAATATAATCCAGAAATAGGAGATCCAGACAATGGAATTGCACCAGGAACAGCATTCGAAGATTTACCAGATACTTGGGTATGCCCATTATGTGGAGTAGGAAAAGATATGTTCGAAGAAGAATAAAAATAAGATAAGATTGGAAAATGTGATTTCCAATCTTTCTTTTTGCTCAAATATATGATATAATTCATCTGTTAAAAGAGAGGAAGAAGAAAATGGAAAATAACGATAGAATGATAAGAATGTTAGCATATGATGGAAGAGTAAGTATTATATGTGCTAATACTACATATTTAGTAGAAAAAGTAAGAAATATACATGATTTAAGTCCAGTAGCAACAGCAGCATTTGGAAGAGCATTAACCGCTACAGCTTTAATGGCTGTTAATATGAAAAATGAAAAGGATAAATTAACTGTTCAAATAAAAGGAAATGGACCAATTGGTGGAATGGTGGTTGTTTCAGATTATTTCCCTAAATTAAAAGGGTATGTACAAAATCCAGTAGTTGATTTACCATTAAAAAATGGGAAACTAGACGTTGGAGGAGCTGTTGGACAAGAAGGGTATTTAAATATTGTAAAAGATATTGGATTAAAAGACCCTTATATTGGAATGGTACCACTCGTTTCTGGAGAAATTGCAGAAGATTTTGCATCCTATTTTGCAAGTTCAGAACAAACCAATACAGCGGTTAATTTAGGCGTATTAGTAGACAGAAAGGGTGTTAGAAAAAGTGGAGGTTACATTGTAACACCAATGCCAGATGCGACGGAAGATGATTTGTTTATATTAGAAAATAGAATTCGAGAAGCAAAACCACTAAGCCAAATGTTAGATGAAAATATGAGTTTATTAGACATTGCAAAAGACTTAACAGGAGACGAAAACATTCAAATTATTGACGAAAACATCATGCCTCTTTATGAATGTGATTGCAGTAAAGAAAAAATTGAAAGAGGACTAATTTCCTTAGGAAAAGAGGAGTTACAAGATATTATTCATACACAAGTAAACATTGAAACCGTATGTCATTTTTGTAATAAGAAATATACATTTCAGAAAGAAGAATTAGAAAAATTATTAGAAGATATGAAATAGAACAATTAAAAGCCTAGTATGTTTTATACTAGGCTTTTAATTTTATTTTTATAATACATTTAAAATAATTGGTGCTACTTGTTTTTTTCTAGAAACAACTCCTTCTAAGAATGCCATATTGTTTTGGACTGTTTTTGAAAATGCTTTTTCAAAAGTTAAAGTATCTCCTAACACAATTGCTTGTGAGTTGCTATTTATGATATCTGTGATTAGAAGAACAAACATATTAGAACCATTTTCCTTCATAAAATTGTTCATAGCAGTTTCAATTGCTTCTTTATTTTGTAATACATCCTCAATACAAGCAGTATTTACTTGTGCTACTTGAAATTTGTAATCTCCATTTGCAAATTCTTTTGAATCAATATTAATTAATTCTTCTGGAGTAAAATCACTTAAGTCTGTTCCTGCTTTTAACATATCTAATCCATAAGTATTAATATCAATATTAGCAATTTTAGCCAATTCTTCACATGCTGCTATATCATATTTTGTACAAGTTGGTGATTTAAATAGTAACGTATCTGATATGATAGCAGAAAGCATTAATACAGCTTCTTTCTTCTCAATTTCATGACCAAGTCTTTTAAAATCTTCAAATAATATTGTTGCAGTACAACCATATGGTTTTGCGGTATAATATAAAGGCTCTGATGTTTCAAAATTTGCAATTCTATGATGATCAGTAACTCCTAATATTTTAGCTTTTTCAATTCCATTTGCACTTTGAGCAAATTCATTGTGGTCAACTAGTAATACAGTTTGTCCTTCTTTTACATCTTCTATTAATTCAGGAGCTTCAATTCCTAAATAATCTAAAACGAATTGTGTTTCTTTATTTACATTTCCTAATCTAACTGCTTTTGTATTTTTCCATCCATTTTTTTTATCTAAAATTTCGTGTACTAAACTTGAACAAATCGAATCCGTATCTGGGTTCTTATGTCCAAAAATAAGTGTCATTTCTTCCATAATTCATTCTCCTTTTTTAAAATCTAACTTATATCATACAAAAAAAATGATAAAAAATCAAGGTTTTTATCATTTTTTAATGGCTAAATTAAAATGGCACTTTCAAGTCCTAAACGTATCATTTGATTTAGAGAGTTTTGTCTTTGCTCAGCGGATGCTTTTTCGTTATAGTAATAAGAATCAACAACGGTAAGTAAGCAACTTGCATGTCTATTTAATAATTGTGCATTATAAAATAGTGCGAAAGCTTCCATTTCAGCTCCTGTAATGTGATACTCTTTTGGAATTCTACTTAACATTTCATTCATATTCGTCATATATCGGTCAAATACTTCTCCACATAGTGTATTTGCTTTTACAATAGGAATGGACAACGCGTTTGAAGCTTGTTCAATTTTAGAATTTAACATATCACTAGAAGAAATATAGTGACAATTCTCATTATTTAGGCTAAGAGCATAGTTACTTTCCGTATAAGTGTTATCTACTAAAACTAAATCAAACATTTTTAGGTCACTAGTGTAGCCTCCACAAGAACCAAGCCTTATAATGCTTTGGACATCATAGAACTTAAATAATTCATACGAATAAATTCCCATACTTGGAATTCCCATACCGTGATGCCATAACAGTTAATTCTTTTCCTTTATAGGTTCCAGTGTAAGCATAAATATTACGAACAGAGCTTACCAATTTTACATTTTCTAAATAAGTTTCTGCAATCAATTTTGCACGAAGCGGGTCTCCTGGCATTAAAACCGTTTTTGCAATTTCTCCTTTTTTTGCTTCAATATGTGGTGTCATAATTACCTCCTATATCCTTGTTAATGGTATTATATACTAAATATGGAGAAATAGTCTAGAAAAAACAAGAAAAATGTGATAAAATAGAAACAATTTTAAAAAGAAAGAGGAAATATATGAAAATAGGATATATATCACTTGGTTGTAGTAAAAATTTAGTCGATACAGAAATGATGATAGGGTTATTTGAAAAACATGGTTTTGAAACAGTCAATAATCCCAAAGTAGCAGATATCATCTTAATTAATACTTGTGGGTTTATTGAAAGTGCGAAAGAAGAGGCAATTAATACGATTTTAGAAATGTGTGAATATAAAAAGAAAAAATGTAAATATGTGATTGCAACAGGGTGTTTAGTAAAACGATATAAAGAGGAATTAGAAAAAGCGATTCCAGAAGTAGATTTATGGATTGGCTGTAATGATTATGACGAGTTTTGGCAGGAAGTTGCAAAAGCATTATCACAAATAGAAGAAAAAGAAGATAATTTAGATTACTGCAATCGTAGGATTACAACAGGAGAAAAAACAGCTTATTTAAAAATTGCAGAGGGTTGCAGTAACCATTGTACATATTGTGCGATTCCTATGATTCGAGGACCATTTATTAGTAGAAAGCAAGAAGATATTATAAAAGAAGCAAAAAAGTTAGCCGATAAAGGATTCCAAGAACTAATTGTGATTGCACAAGATACGACAAAATATGGAATCGATTTATATGGAAAACCAAGACTTGCAAGCTTATTAAAAGAATTAGAAAGTATTGAAAACATTAAATGGATTCGTTTTTTATATTCTTATCCAGAAACGATTACAGATGAATTAATTGAAGTAGTAAAAAATAGCAATAAAGTTTGCCATTATTTTGATATTCCAATTCAACATATTGCAAATCCAGTTTTAAAAAGAATGAACAGGCATAGTGATGGACAAAGTATTCGAAATGTAATTGCCAAAATTCGAAACGAAATTCCAGACGTTATTATTAGAAGTACGGTTATGGTAGGATTTCCAGGAGAAACGAAAGAGGATTTCCAAGAACTATATGATTTTATAAAAGAAGTAAACTTTGACAAGTTAGGGGCGTTTGCTTATTCAAAAGAAGAAGGAACGCCAGCGTATCGTTTAAAAGAACAATTACATCCACAAACCAAAAAGAGTAGATACAATAAGATTATGAAATTACAACAAGAAATTTCTAAAAATAATTTACAAGAAAAGATAGGAAATACGTATCCTGTATTAATAGAAGCTGTTTCTTTTGATGGAAATTATTATATTGGAAGAAGTTACATGGATGTACCAGATATGGATGGGGTTGTGTTTATAAAAAATAGTGATAAGACAAAAGAGAAAATAGGAGAATTTGTTTTTTGCAAAATAACAGATGTACAAGATTATGATTTAATGGGAGAAATCGTATAAAGAATAAAAATGGGTCGACGAAGATGTCGACCCTTATATTAATAATTTTCTGCTTGAATTTCAAAGAATGATTTTGGATGTGCACATACAGGGCAAACTTCTGGGGCTTCTAATCCAACATGAATATGTCCGCAGTTACGGCATTTCCAAATGACAATACTTCCTTTTTTAAAGACAGTACCATCTTGTACATTTTCTAATAATTTACGATATCTTTCTTCATGGTGTTTTTCAACTTCACCAATTTGACGGAAACGATTTGCAATTTCTTTAAAACCTTCTTCTTCTGCTTCTTCAGCAAAACGGGCATACATATCGGTCCATTCATAATTTTCACCAGCTGCTGCATCTGCAAGGTTTGCCATTGTATCACCAATTCCATTTAAATATTTAAAATGAATTTTTGCATGTTCTTTTTCATTTTCAGCTGTTTCTAAGAAAAGAGCGGCAATTTGTTCATATCCTTCCTTCTTTGCTACACTTGCAAAATAAGTGTATTTATTTCTGGCTTCTGATTCACCAGAAAAAGCAGCTTTTAAATTTGCTTCTGTTTTAGATCCTTTTAATTCCATATATAACCTCCTATTAATAATTGTAAACATAGTGTAATCCAATATATGGAAAAAGTCAATAGAAATTAGGACAAGTCTGAATAAAAAAGAAAGATTTGATTTGATAAAACAGACGAAAAATGAAAATAAACAAAAGAACAAATAGAAAAAAGTGGAAAAATGTAGAAAGAAAATCTTGACATGAATTTTAAAATGTATTATAATACCAATTTAAGAAAACGCAAAAGTATGAATGGAAACGAACATTATAGTAAGCTATAATGACTAACGAACAACACATTTCATGTGTTGTTTTTATGTGCCTTATTTGTACTAAAATAAAAAAGGAGGAAAACATGAAACCATTAGATTTAGGAAAAGAGAAAATAGGGAGACTATTAAAAGCATTTGCAATACCATGTGTCATTTCTCTAGTAGTAAATGCGCTATATAATATGGTAGACCAAATATTTATTGGATGGGGAGTAAACTATTTAGCAAATGGAGCAACAAACGTTATTTTTCCAATTACTGTTTTATGCTTAGCCTTTTCTTTAATGTTTGGTGATGGAACATCAGCTTATTTAAGCCTAAAATTAGGAGAAAAAAGGAAAAAAGAAGCAGAAAAAGGGGTAGCCAATGGAATTATTATATCAATTGTAATTTCACTTATCTTAGGAGTAATAATTTTTGCATTTTTACCACAATTAATTACATTTTTTGGTGGAACAGATAACTTAAGAAGTTATGCTATGGACTATGGTTATATTATAGCTATTGGTATTCCATTTATGATGATAGGAACAACCTTGAATTCTATTATAAGAGCAGATGGTTCACCTAAATATGCCATGAACTCTATGATTATAGGTGCTGTTTTAAACATGATACTAGATCCAATTTCAATCTTTGTATTAGATATGGGAATTAAAGGGGCAGCAATAGCAACACTTATTAGCCAAATTGTAAGCTTTTTCATTAATATCATGTATTTAAAGAAATTTAAATCAATCAACCTTACAAAAGAAAGCTTCAAACCATCTTTAAAAATTATGAAAAATGTATCAATGCTTGGTATTTCTTCCTTTATTACACAAATAGCAGTTATGTTTGTAATTACAGTACAAAATACATTATACAATATGTATGGAGTAGATAGTAAATTTGGAACAGAAATTCCAATTACGGTACATGGAATTGTTATGAAAGTTAACATGATTTTAACAAGTATTATTATAGGAATTTCAGCAGGAAGTCAACCAATTGTTGGTTATAACTATGGAGCTAAAAATTATGATAGAGTAAAGAAAACTTTAAAAATTGTATTATTACTAAGTGTATCTGTATCTACGGTATCATTTATTCTATTTCAAACAATGCCTGAAGTATTAATAGGAATCTTCGGCTCTGGAGACGAATTATATAATGAATTTGCTTGTTCAACATTTAGAATATTTTTAATGTTAACAGTATGTAATGGAATTCAGATTGCATCTGGTATTTTCTTTCAAGCAATAGGTAAGCCAACTAAATCAGCATTTTTAACATTATCTAGACAAATCCTATTCTTTATACCAGTAGCAATCGTATTATCAAAATATTATGGAGTAATGGGGGTTTTATATGCAGGACCAGTGGCTGATGGACTTGCATTTGTAATAGCAATAATACTCTTAGTGTTTGAAACTAAGAAATTAAGTAAAAAAACAGCAGAAGAACAAAAACAAGTTCAAGAAACACAAGGACCAATAGAGGAAAAAGAACATCGTATAATTACTATTAATAGAGAATATGGTTCTGGTGGTAGATATGTTGGAGAATTACTAGCTCAAAAACTAGGAATTAAGTTATATGATAAAAATTTAATTACAATGGTATCGGATGAAAGCGGATTATCAGCATCATACATAGAAGAAAAAGAACAAAGTATAACAGGGACATTACTTGCCAATTTTAATTCACAATACTACAACAATTTAACAAATGATGATAACTTATTTATTGCAGAAAGTAATGCCATTAAAGAAATTGCTCAAAAAGAATCTTGTGTTATTGTTGGTAGATGTGCAGATTATGTATTAAAAGACGAGCAAAATATATTTAAAATTTTTGTTTATAGTGATGATGAAGGAAAAGTGAAAAGAGCTGTAACATATTATGGATTAGATGAAAAAACAGCGTTAAAAGAAATCAACAAAATTAATAAAGCAAGGCAAAAACATTATAATCATTATACAGGGATGGAATGGAAAGATTTAGAGCATTATGATTTTAGTATTAATGTTGATAAATTTGGAATCGAAAAAACAGTAGAAATAATCCAAGAAATGATTAACGAAAAGAAAAAAATTGTAAAATAAAATGTAGGGGGGTGGCATAATATGCACCCCCTGTTCTAATCTTCAATAAAAAGAGCTTTTGCAATATAAGGTAATACATCTGTATATTCATACCATCCGAGACATTCTATGGCTTCCTACATCACCATTTGGGTTTGAAACATAAACCTTAGAGATATTATCAGTTGCAAGAAGTAACATATAGTGAGAAGAGGTCGTCCATTTACTATTTGGTTTATCCCAAACACAAATTAATATAGGTTTATCCTCTTTTAACCAATTAAAAATATAATCTTTTTCAAAATAAATATCGGTATAGCGAAAGTCTGAATTATTAATATTAAAATAATTTTGTAATTCAGAAGAAATGGAATCACCAGCCAAATGGTCTTTTTTTGTTGGCGCATATTTTTTTCGTAAATCCTCAGGAGTATAATCCATATGATAACCACTTGCAAGAGTAGCAAGGCAAGTGATACCACATCCATTTTCCGCCATTGTTCCACCCCAATAATAACGCTCTGCCCAAGAACTATCACCATTTTGTTTATATTCTTTATAAGTTTTTCCATTAGAAGTAGTAAAAGTAGTAGAATAACCATCTTTTCCAGAAATGTTTTTTTGTCCAACTCCAGAATAATGAACATTCGTAGAAGTTGCAACTAATGTATACTTAGGTAAAATCTTATTCCATAGATATAATCCCAATAATAAAACAAAAACAATAAAAACAATTAATTTAATATGAAACTTTTTCTTTTTCCTTTTCTTTTGCATACTTTCACCTCGTAAAATAATTATACAAAACTTTTTAAAATTAGTTTTTAAGACTTTATTAAAATAAATTAAGATTTTATTAAAGCAAAAAGTAAATAAATGAGATTTTTAACTTTTATTTTCTGTTAATTTATGATACAATTTCCTCCAAGGAGGAATAAAAATATGGAAAAGTTAAATATATTAGGAACAGGACATGCAATGACATTAGATTGTTACAATACTTGTTTTACATTACAAAATAATATTGGAGAGTATATATTGGTAGACACAGGAGGAGGACTACAGATATTAAAGCAATTAAGAGATTCTAGTATTGATTTTAGAAAAATACATCATATTATCTTATCTCATAAACATACAGACCATATCTTAGGACTATTTTGGATTATAAGGTATGCACAAAAGTTTCTTGATAGTAATAATTATGAAGGAAAACTAAATATATATATGCATCCAGAGTTAGAAAGTACTATTAGAAAAATAATGTTTGAAGTATTACCAAAAAAATTTACTGACTTAATAGATAATAAAATTATCTTTAATATAGTGGAAGATAAAGAAGAAAGAAAAATATTAAATTATAATATGAAATTTTTAGATGTTTATGCAAAAAAAGATAGACAATTTGGATTTAAAACTACGTTAGAAAATGGAAAAACGTTTGTGTTTTTAGGTGATGAGACATTTGATGAGAAGTTAAGACAAGAAGTTCAAAATGTAGATTGGCTATTACATGAAGCTTTCTGTATGGATTCTGAAGCTGAAATATTTAAACCATATGAAAAAATGCATTCTACGGTAAAAACCGCATCTGAAATAGCAGAAAGTTTAAATGTAAAAAATTTAGTATTATATCATGCAAGTGATAATGATTTGAAAAATAGAAAAAGATTATATACTGAAGAGGCAAAACAATATTTCAATGGAAATATATATGTTCCAGATGATTTAGATATTATTGAATTATAAGGAGGACAATATGTCACAAGAAACAAAAGGCAAGTTAGTTATTTTTTCAGATATCCATTATGCGCCAGAAAAACCAATAAATAATGGATCAATTATTGACAGAAAACTAATGCAGTATGCCGTTTCTTTATTAGAACAATTAACAGATAAGATTAACAATGATATAAAACCAGACGTAGCAATTAATTTAGGAGATTTAGTAGAAGATTTTAATAACCATGATAAAGATATTATTAATTTAAATTTCATTTGGAAAATGCTAAAAAACATAAAAGTACCCTTTTATTCCTTAGCAGGTAATCATGATTTGCGTTCTATGAGTTCGAGAACAGAAGTAGAACAAATTATGGGATATGAACATTCTACTTTTTCAGTAAATATGTTAGGATATCACTTTGTATTTCTAGGATTAGATGTAAATGAAACCTTAGGAGTAGAAAGTGGAGGAATCTTAAAAACACAATTTATATCCAAAGAAGATTTAGAGTGGTTAAAAAACGATTTAGAAAAAAATAATTTACCATCTATCATATTTACTCATTTTGGAATTGCAGAGGATGATATGAAAGGAAACTGGTGGTTTGCAAAATCTCCAGACCATGCTCTTTTAGGTAACCGAAAAGAAGTAAAAGAGATACTAAAAAATGATGAAAATTTACTTGCTGTTTTTTCAGGACATCAGCATTGGACAAAGAAAATAGTAGAAGATGGAATAAGTTACTATGTAGTAGGGTCATTAACAGAGAACATACATGATGATGGAATACCAGACGGAGTATATTTTGAAGTTACTCTAGACGGAAATGAAATACAAGTAAAAGAAAAACATATAAGATTGAACCGGAATTATGTAAATTTATATTGACAAAATAGAATGACCATGTTACAATATAACGTATATTTAAGAGTTTATCTAAGAGTAATGATACTTGAGCGATAAAGGGTAACAATAAATAAAAAAGTTACTTACACTTGAAGTAAGATAAAATAAAAGTCTTACTAAGGAGTCTTAAAAGATTTCTTAGCAAGGCTTTTTTTATTATTTAAAAGGATTAAAAAGATATTCGTCGTCTAATTTAATGAGTTCTAGAATTTGATTATTACTGTTATTTATGTTAGAATTCTAATTAGTTTAGAGATTGGAGATAAGAATGCGAATAAGAAAAATAGAATTAGATGA
>CATLHF010000008.1 GCA_949948835.1 uncultured Clostridia bacterium
TTGAATATTTTTGAATCAATTTCATAAGATTTTTTTGAATGATAATAAATTTAGAATAGATTATTATGTTCTAATTTAATAAGATGTTTTTATTATAGCATGTTTTTTTCTTTTGTAAATAGAAATTAGAAAAAAGAAGAGCAAAATTGCTCTTCTTTACTTGTTCTTTTTATGATGATTTTTTACCCCGTCCCTAAAATCATCTTTTTATAGGATAATTTCGATTTCGTTGATTTTTCCATTGTCGATTAGTTTAATTTGTTTTTCTGGTATTTCTTGTCCATTTAGAAGGAAGGTTTGTACTTCTGTGGTTTTTGCATTTGGATTTTTTACTTTGATGTTATAGATACTGCTTTTGTATTCGTATCGTATGGTGTATTCTTTCCAGTTTGATGCAATGGCTGGTTTTATTGATAGCATTCCTCCTACTATTTTTAATCCTAAGATATATTCGATTCCTGCTTTATATAACCAGCTTGATGAACCTGTATACCATGTCCATCCTCCTCGGCCAACTAAGTTTCCTACTCCATAAACATCTGCTGCTACAACATATGGTTCTACCTTATAACGTGTCGCTTGTTCTTTGGTTCTGGCATGTTCGATTGGGTTAATCATTCTAAAATATTCGGTTGCTTTGTCTCCAAAGCCTAGCATTGCTTGTGCGATAATGGCCCATATAGCTCCATGTGTGTATTGTCCTCCATTTTCCCTTACTCCTGGAAGGTATGCTTTTATATATCCTGGTTCTAGTTCACTTTTATCAAAGGCTGGGTCTAATAGTTTGATAATGCCATTTTGTTTATCGACTAAATAGTTTTCTAGACTTTCCATTGAGATATATTTTTTGTCATTGTCTCCTGCTCCAGAAATAATAGACCAACTTTGTGCAATACTATCGATTTTACATTCTTCGTTTCCAATGCTTCCTAAAATATTGCCATCATCCATATAGGCTCTTCTATACCATCTACCGTCCCATCCTTCTGAATTTAATGCTCTTTTTAATTCTCCTTGTAGTTTTTGGTATTTCTGTATTTTTTCTTCATCGCCTCTTAGGCTACAAATTGGGATGAATCGGTTTAATACCTCATACAAGAAAAATCCAAGCCAAATGCTTTCTCCTTTTCCTTTGTTTCCAACTGTACTAAATCCATCGTTCCAATCACCAGAACCTATTTTAGGAATTCCGTGTTCCCCTAAGTTAATTGCTTTTTCAATTGCTCGAATACAATGGGTGTAAATATCTTCTTTTTGGTCTGATGCTAGATGGAGATCATAGCTTTCATCTGTGTGTTCGTCTAGCATGCTACCTGTTACATATGCTACCTCTTCTTCTAGTAGAGTAGCATCTCCTGTAAATCTTACATATTCTGCTGTTACATAAGGAAGCCATAATAAGTCATCTGAAAATTTGGTTCGAATTCCTCTTTTTGTTTCTTCATGCCACCAATGTTCTACATCTCCTTCGATGAATTGATGAGCAGCATGTTTTAATACTTGTTCTTTCATAAATTCAGGATTAATATACTTGATTCCCATGGTATCTTGTAGTTGGTCACGAAAACCATAAGCTCCACCAGATTGATAAAATCCAGATTTTGCCCACAAACGACTTACGATTGTTTGGTAGGCAAGCCAGCCATTTAACAAGATATTCATGGATTCTACTGGTGTTTTTACTTGTATTTTTCGTAATAACCTTGCCCAATATTCTTTTGTATTTTCTAATTCTTGTTTGGCATTTTCGACAATGGTATAACGATATGCTGTTTCTTGCATTTTTTCTTGATTTTCTTCAGACCCAAAAATTAGTACGATTTCTTTATCTTCAAATGCTTTTAATTCTAATTCCATCTCGATTGCGATACAAGGTGAATTGCCAATTGTATTTTCGTTGTTTAATTTCGTAAAACTCATCATTTCTGGTAAACGAAGACTTCCTTTACCAATAAAGCGTTTTTTATTTCCTGTATAGGATTTTATATTTAAACTAGAAGATACATATAAAGAGGATTTTTCTAAGTCTTGCATATATTCATTTTTTGCATAAACCATGTTTTTATCTTGGTCAAATTCCAAACGAATATAGCCATCGCTTTTTAGGCTATCTTCTCCTAAAACTGGTTTTAAATAATACACTAATTTTAGGTTTCTTTTTTCTGGCAGAATATTTTTAAATCGAAGTATGGATACTTTGACATTGTCGTGTATTGGGATAAATGTTTCTTGTTCTTGTAACAACCCTAATCTCATATTGGTAAACTTACTGTATCCAAATCCATAGGTAATATAATATTCTTCATCATCTTGGTTTAGATTTGGACAAAGTGTCCAAGTTTGATTGTATTTTTTATCTTTTACATAAATGATTTCAGAAGGGAAATCGCATATTGGATTATTATTCCACTCCGTTAAACGATTTAGTCTACTATTTTGGTACCAGGTATACCCTGAATTATTGGTCGTTACCACACTTCCAAAATTAGGATTAGCAAGTACATGACTCCATACTACTGCTGGTTTTGTGTCTTTTGTGATTTTAATGACATATTCTTTTCCATCTTCTTTAAATCCACCATATTCATTATAATATTTTAGTTCTTCCATATGGATTAAATTGTTTTTCTTTTCTAAATTTGGTGGAAGAATTGGCTCTGTTTTTTCCATTTCTTGTTTTGAAATCGTATCTAAATAATCTTCTTCTAAGTCTTTTAAAATGGTTTTTAAATTTCCTTTATGAGTATCTATTACAAAGTTTGCTCGAAATTCTAGAATTCCTATGTCTTCTATTTCATTTGCATTTAAGATAAAAATTCCTGCTCTTTGGTTTAACAAATACATTAAATGGCGGTTTAAAATTTCGGTTTCTATCATTTCTTTAACATAACGTTCATATACATTTTCTTCTTCGTTTAAGATAACTAAATCAATATCGATATTTTTTACTTTAAAATATTCAAAAGCTTTTAACACTTCTTCCATGACATACGAATCATTTACATCTTTTATTTTAACAAGTAATATCGGAAAATCGCCTGAAATCCCATATTGCCATAAGTCTTTGGTATAATAGGTTTTTGGTATATCTTTCCCATATAATTTTTTTAGTGGATTTTGAACAATTAGGTAAGATAATAATTTTTGATAAACTTCGATATCTTTTCCTTTGATATTTAAATATCTTGCTTCTTCTTCTACTCTAACTTTTGATAACTGGAAGGCTCTTTGTACATTTTCGTGGCTTATATATTTTTTCAAGTTTTCTTCTACTATTTCCTTTTGTTCTGACATGGTAATGATTAAATTCATGGTTACTGTTTCATTTGGTTTAATACAAATAGTTCTTTTTAATGCTACAATTGGGTCAACACTTAAGCCAAGATTTTTGGAAAATGGAAGAGAGTTTTCTATCATCTTGGGAACGCCTAGTAATCCCCCGCCTGTTAATCGTTCTTTATCAATTTCATATTCCAATTCTCCAATGGTTTCGTGATTTGTGTTTAGGTTTACTCCTAAAAATACTTCTTGTGTGTTTCCTCTTTTATTTCGCTTAATTAAAATAGAATTGGTTTCTTCGCTATATTCATATTTCAAGAATAAATTATTAAATGCTCTATGGGAATAATCCTGTTCTTTGCTAGAGAGAACTGGTTCAAAAACACTTGATATTTCTAATGTTTCTTCCATATTCCCTATATTTTCTATGGTAATACTTCTAATTTCTACTGGTTCATCTGGAGCTGTTATGATTTTACAGGTTGTTATCATGTTTTCTAACTTTTTGACAAATTTGTCTTGGTCTGGCAAAAAGCAAACTTCCTGTTTATCTGGTTTTACCAAATCGGTTTTATTTAGTGTACTCCAAATTCGCTTGGTTCGAATGTTTTTTACATAAAACGCAATTCCTTCTGGTTCGTCATTTGTTGATTTATATCGGTTTATCAATAAATTGTTATATTTACTAAATCCTTCTCCTTGTTCATTAATGCAAATGGTATAATTTTCATTGGAAATCGTATTAAAATTATTTAAGTTTTCATTTAATTTCGTGTACACTCTTTCGGTATAATTTTCGTAATCAATATTTTTTAGTTTTTCAATTTTTTCTTTTTTCTCTTTGGTAATGATGACGTCTTCTGGCATGCGTTCTTGTAACAATATATCCACCGCCTTTATTTCTGGATTCTCCATAAAGCGTTCTTGTAAAATATTATTGTTCATTAAGTTATTAATGGAAAGTAAAATAAGTCCTTGGTGATGTGCCATATAGGTTTTTACCACTTCATAGTGTTGTCCATTTCTTAATCTCGTTGGTGTATAATCAATGGATTCGTAAAATCCAAATTTGCCAATCATATTATTCTTTTCTAGTTGTTTTAAGTTCGCTAGTACTTCAAGTGGTTCATCTTGTAAGCTTAATATACTTCCATAAGAACTGACTACCATTTCATCTGCAAGCCCTCGTTTTAAGCCAAGCCATGGAATACCAAAAGCTTTATATTGGTAATTGGAATTTAGGTCTTTTAAATTAAACGCAGATTCTGAAATTCCCCATGGAATGCCGAGTCTTAAAGCATATTCTTTTTGGCTCATCAGCATAAATTTGCAAGACTCATCTAATAGACTTCCTTCATATTTTCTAATATTGATATTTGGCATTAAATATTCAAATGCCGTTCCCGACCAAGATACTAAGCCTTTGTACCCATGATTTACGGTTAATGTTCTACTTAAATTTTGCCAATGCTTAGATGGAATATCATGTTTGGCAATAGCAACAAAACTTGCTTGTCTTGCCTCTGATGCTAATAAATCATAATAAGAATCTGTTAACTTATTTTCTTCTAGATGAAATCCAATAGAAAAAAGTCGTTTTTCATGGTCATATAAATAACGAAAATCCGTATTGGTAATTAGTTTATCTACAGATTGTATTAAGTTTTCAATTTGCGACAAGTCTATTTCTTCTTTTTGATGAACACAAATATTTTCTAAAAAGTCTCTTAATACATATAAATAACCAACAAAATTTCCACTATCTACAGTAGAAATATATCTTGGTAGTAATGGTTCTAGTGTTTTTGTATTGTACCAATTGTATAAATGCCCATGCCAAGTAGCAAGTTTTAGAATGGTATTTAATGTGTTTTGGAGCATGGTAATTGTTTTTTCTAAATCGATATAGCCCAAGTCGTATGCTGATACAATGGTAAGTAGTCCTAACCCAATATTGGTTGAAGACGTTCTTTGGACTGTTTTTGGAATTCGTTCTTCTTGGTAATTATCT
The DNA here is from genome assembly GCA_949948835.1 of uncultured Clostridia bacterium. GTDB lineage: Bacteria > Bacillota > Clostridia > TANB77 > CAG-508 > RGIG8482. Next base: position 5,291 of record CATLHF010000008.1, read on the forward strand.
GGTGGTAAATAATTGTTTTTTTCATTCATATAGGTTTCAAAGTAATCCCACGTTTTTTTACCAATTTCTACTAGATATTCTCTTTGCTCTTTATTTAAGTTTGTTACTTTTGCTTTTGGGATTTTTTCTTTACTAATATGCCATGCAATTCCTGGTGCAATTAGCCATAATAAGGATAATCCTCCTAACAAAAAAGTGCCAATCCATGTAGGAATGAATATAGCAAATATCCATGCTACAATAGAAACTACTATATGAATCCACATAAATTGATAATAAGAAAACAGGTCTGTTTTACCGTTTTTTTCAGCTTCTTCTGCCGTTGTCCATTCTAATAAGTTTTGTCCACTTACTTTCATTCGGTAAAGGGTTTTCCCAATGGCATTTGCTGATATATATGCTTTATGAGGTAAAAAACTTACTTTTAAAATTCCTCTTAATAAACTTGCTTTTAAATTTGACATGGTACCTGCAAAATTACGATGGTTATGGTTTCCGCTTTCTCTTTTTACAGCAAAACTAATGATATCTAAGATTGTTGGAAGTAGTATAGCAACCAATAATAGTGTTATGACAGGCCATATCTTTATTGGCATTGCTACTTTTAAGATGAGTAATATGGTAAGACCAATCATAATCGTAATTTCTACTAAACTTCTTCTTAAATTATCCAGTATTTTAAATTTCGATAGCAATCCTAATGGATTTTGTTTTTTGGTTCCATCTTTTTTTATAATTGTTTTTTTGAGCCACGGAATAATTTGCCAATCGCCACGAATCCATCGGTGTAGCCTTAACATATATGCATTATACTTATAGGGATAGCCATCTAATAATAAAATATCGGAAGAAAGTGCACATCTTAAATAACATCCTTCTAATAGGTCGTGGCTTAATACTGTGTTTTCTGGAATTTCGTCTTTTAGAATTTGATGAAATACATCTAAATCATAAATTCCTTTTCCTGTAAAGATACCTTCCCCAAAGTTATCTTGGTAGGTATCGGAAATGGCATTGGTATAGGAATCGACTCCTCCTGCTCCTGCAAAAATTTTGGTAAATATACTTTTTCCTACGGATACTAGATCAATTCCAATTCTTGGTTGAATTAGAGCATGACCAGATACAACAACATTCTTTTTTTCTCCTAATTGTGGTATGTTTAGAATATGAGAGGCGGCTCCAATTAATTCTAATCCAGAGTTTAAAACAAGATTGGTGTCAGCATCTAGTGTAATAATGTAGCGAATTTTTGGAATTTTATTTTCTTCTTCTTCCATGGTATTTGCATAAAAGTGATTGGTCCCTTCGCATAAAAATTCGTTCAATTCACAAATCATTCCTCTTTTTCGTTCCCAACCTAAATAACATTTTTCTTTATCATTCCATATTCTTTTTCGGTAAAGAAATTGAAATCTTCCCATTCCTTCTAATGGATATTTTTCATTTAATCGTTTTGTCTCTTCTTTTCCTGCTTCTATAATTTCTTGGTCATATGGTTCTTCTTGTTTACTAGAAGAAGTAGCATCTCCAAGCAAGGTGAAATATATATTATCGGATTGATTGGCTAAATAAAATACTTCTAGTTTTTTCATTAAGTCTTGTACTTTTTCTTTTTCTGAAACAATGGTAGGAATAATTACCATTGTAGTACATTCTTCTGGTACTCCATAGGTGTAATCTATTTTGGGTATTAATTTGGGTTTTACAAACTTACTTAAAATAAATTGCAACATTTCTGTGCTTATTTGTGATACAGGAATCAAACAAATAAATCCTATTAGCACTGAAATCCCCCAATTGGTTTGGTTTGCAAAATAAACCATTGTGATAATAGAAACAACAATAGATATTGAGACAATAGCTAAAATATACATGTTAGCACTATTTTTTATCATATGTGGCTTTTTATTGGTTTGTAGTAATTGATATAGTTCTTTTTCTCCTTGGTCAATTAAATAATATCCAATATGAGCTTTTTTAGAAGTTTTCTTTTCCTGTTTTTTCGCTAATTCTAGGGCTTTTTTAGTAATATAGATTTCTGAAATTTTAGTTTTCTTTGAGATTTCCTTAATTTTATTGCGGTAATATGCTTTTGTTTGATAATCCATTTTTTCATAGACATTTGCTGGATCTTTTTTTAATACTTCTTCAACCCCATTGATGTTTTCAAATATTTCTAAGAAATTGATTCTTCCTATTTCTTTCATACTGCGAATACAGTTCCCAATGGTTACTTTTCGAACGGCAATGTCAAAGTGTTCTTTTTTAATGACTTCTGTAACAGAGGTACCCATTTTCATTACTTGAGTCTCTAATGCTTCTAAATAACGATATGTCATTTTTCCATATCGTTTTAGACGGTAAGACATATATTCGATAAATGGATATTTCATTTCTCCGTACTTCTATTATTTTGTGGCTATCATTTGGTCTTTTTCCAAAACGTAATTCCTCTTTTGGTTTTAATTCTACCAATCGCTCTATGATATTTTCTACTTTATATTTTTGCATTTGTACCGAATAAATTTTTTCGCATACATTTCGAATGGTTTCAATGATAGCAATTTGAAGAAAGATACCAATATTCCATATTTCTTCCATGTTTAATGTCTTTTTTCGTTGATAAGCGGAAAGTAGCTTTTGCAAATTATGATGATCAATTTTTCCTTCCGTATAGGCTACAATTTCGCTTGCTAATACATAAATCCTTGCAAATCCCTGGTATGGTCCTGTTGCAAGGGCTACAAAATTTCTATATTTTTTTAGATTTAAGTCTTTTCCAATGGTTTTTACAGTTTCTTCTATCATATAATAATTATCTAATAACCATTCTCCTGCTGGGTGTATATTAATTTCCATTTTTAAATGGGAGTTTAATAATTCATAGGTTTTGGTAATCATTTTAAAATTTTCTTCTAAACGTGGTATTGGATACGTTTTTTTATTGGATTTATTTTGCAAAATATGGTCAGAAGCTATTTTTTCTAAATAGTTTTCTAATTGATATTCGTCTAATAAGGCTCCTTTAATATTTAATATTTTTTCTAATTTCAAAAAACTCCACTCCTTGGTATGTATTTTTTGAAATTAGTGTTTCCTCTTTTTCTAAATTTATGCAAAAAGAAGTTTCAAATATTGATTTGAAACTTCTTTTTTAACTTGTTTTATAATAGTATTTTTTCGATTAATTTATCTAGGCAAGTGTCAATTTCTGCAACACAAAATCGGTAAACTGCAAGTGTATATCCCCATGGATCTTTAATGTCAATTCCTTTTTCAGTAAGTTTTGTGTATTCTTTTAAAGTAAAAATTTTATCTGTTAAATTAGGATATGTGTTGATTAATGTTTGTTTATGAGAATTTGTCATACATAATATTAAATCCATTTCTTGTATGTTTGATTGCATTGTAGGTATTGCCCTGTGTTTTTTTAAATCAACATCATATTCCTCCATAACTTCTATTGCTTCATCGGTTGGAATATCTCCTTTCATCGCAAATATTCCAGAAGAATATACTTGAATATCATTTATTTTTCTTTCTTGTAACTTCTTTTTCATTAACCAATGTGCCATAGCACTTCTACAAATATTTCCTGTACAAATAAACATGATTTTCATTTTTTTCCTTCTTCCTTTAGTGTTTTTTCATTACCAATAGTATACCATAAAAAAGTTTTTTTAAGTAAAATTTTACTCTTAATCTAATTTTCCATCTATTTCTTTTTAAGATTGCTCTGTTTTTATTTTTATGATATTCTATTTAAGTTTTCAAAAGAGGAGGATAAATGATGGAAAAATTAGGCACTGTAACAGTTCATGTTTATAAAGATGAACAAAATCAATATTCATTTGCGATTAATGAAGATACAATTGATTTATCTTGTGTAAAAGATGTGATTGAAGATACGTTAAAATATTATTAAGACCAAGGATTTCCCTGGTCTTATTTTTATATATTCTCAATTTATTTGTCATCTTTTATTGAATATTTTTCCATTTCGTCATATAATAGGTTTGTTCTTCCATATTACTTATCCTATGAAAGGTGGTGATATGATGGATAAGTTTATTTTGCTCGCTGTATTAGTACTTATTTATTTAATCTTGTCTTTATTTAAATAATACTACATACAAAAATACTAGAGTCTAGCCACTCTAGTATTTTTTTGTTCTTCATAATAGATAAGTCCTTTTGCTCGCGTACAGAATGAAAGGAATGATAATTATGAAAATTATCTCTTATCTGTACTTTCATTATACTAAAACAATACAAAAAAATCAACACTTTTTTAAATTTATTTTTCTTCAACGTTGACTTTTTTATCATTTTGTGATAGTACAATTTTATTATACCACTTTTATGTAAATTTTGCAAATTGAATAAAGAAACAAATTGTACTTTAGGCTCAGTTTTATATGTTTTCTAATAAATATTGGCAATAATGCTGGATTAGTTGTTTTAGATAGTCTCCTATTTCTTTTTTGTTAATTTCTTGTTTTAATAAAATTTTTCTGCTTAATAGGATTTCTTCTTTTAATACTATCTGTATTTCTCCTATCTCGCATCCTTTTTCTAAAGGAGATGCGAAATTTTCTTTGTAATTTATTTTTACTTCTACATCTTTTTCATTTCCTTTTAATACAGGAATCCATGTTATTTGATTTTCTTCTAATTCATATTCTATTTTTTGTTCTTTTGCTTTATCATATCTTATATTCGGAGACGTTTCTTCTAGCCAAGTTTTAAATTCTTGCTCTATCTTTTGTTTTGCATTGATATATTGGTAATTTGCAAATGTGTATTCAATTAATTTTACACTGTCGGTTGTTCTTATCTTTTTTGTGTCTGCTCCTAATACAACACAAATAATTTGATGTCCGTTTCTTAAAGTTGATGTTACAAGACATCTTCCTGCTCCATTAGTAAAACCTGTTTTTACGCCATTTACTCCATTTAGGTTTCCCAGTAGTTCATTGGTGTTCGATAAGTCTTTGGGTTGCCCATTAATGGTAATTTGGCATGTTTTTGTATTTACAATACGTGCAAATTTTTCATTTTTTAATGCATAATCAGTAATTAAGGCAAGTTCAAAAGCAGATGTATAATGTAATTCTTCATCTAATCCGTGTGGAGTTACAAAATTCGTATTACTTAACCCTAATTCTTTTGCCTTTTGGTTCATTAAGACGGCAAATCCTTCTACACTTCCTCCTACATGTTCAGAAAGAGCAATTGCTGCATCATTTCCGGGAACGAAGCATTAGCCCATATAATAAATCATTTACGGTTATTTTATCTCCTGCTTTTAATCCTAATCTAGACCCACCAGTTCCTCCTGCTTTTTTTGATACTTCTACTGTATCTTTTAAATTAGCATGTTCTAATACAATAATACTGGTCATGATTTTTGTGGTAGATGCCATTTGTCGTTTGGAGTACCCATTTTTTTCAAACAAAACTCGTTTCGAGTCTCGGTCAAAAACAAGACATGCTCTCGAATTTAGTTTCGGAATGTTATCCACATTTGTGGATGCACTTAAAACCTCTTCTACGACATTTGTTGTTTCTTCATCGATATCATCTGCTAATATGGTTATTGGAAATGATATTATGCTCATAAAAATTATTAGTATTGCTATTATTTTTCTCATAAAAATCACCATTCTCATTATATTTTGAAAATGGTGATTTTATAACTTTTTATTTTTCAAATGATAATTCGAAATTCATTCCTTGTGTTAGTTTCATGATAAATGTTTTTTCTAAATCTTCTGCTGCAGTACTTAGACTTTCTTTATAAGGAACATTTAAAATAAAAACATTTCCTTCTTGTTTTACTCCTATTTTTCCTACAATATTATTTTCAAAAAAGTTTTCTTGCATATAGGTTGTAAAACTTTTTATAGTAGGAAAATTACTATTTTTAAACTCTTGATTTAAATAATTGTAGATAGTACTATAATCTTTTTCATCAATTAATTTCATTACTTTATCCATATTGGATAATGCTTTTTGTTCATCTGTTAATCGATTATATTTTTGTATTTGCTCGTCTGATTGAACTGTATAATTATCTAATATAATGGTATATTCATAAATTCCTGTTTCTCTTAATTCATAATAGTTACCAAAATTATCGATAAATCTATATGTCGTTACTCCGCTTTCTTTTGTTACTCCATGTTTTACAATATTAGCATCTTGCCATGTATTACTATTATTAGTAATATAAGTTTTAAATTGTTCCAAATTATCGTTAAACTTTGCTTTTCGATAGGTTGCATCTAACATATCAAATGCTTCTTCTGGATAATAGATTGCTTTAAATTTATAATCATCAAAATATATTTTTAATATTGATAAATCATTAATGATATCATTAGGAATTGTATTATATTTTCCTTTTTCAATTAAAATACCACTTTCGTGTATTAATTTAATTTGATTATTTTGTGCATTTGTGTATTCTTCAAGATTAGAATCTTCTATTTTAAATGCATTATTATTGTAATCTACATTTACCACATAATATTTTTCTTCTTTCTTGCTATCAAAATATAGATTTCCTTTTACAAAAATCGTTATATTATGTGTCTTGTCAACAGAATACATTTCTTCACTTTGAAATATCCTAATACCTTTATATTCTAATTCATTTACTTCTTTATCGTTTATTTGCAAATATGCCTCTTTATGGCCTAATTTAATATAATTTATATATTGATTAATACAATTATTGATTCTATAAAATGTAGTTTTGTTTGTTACTTTTTCACTATCTAGCAATACCATATCTTCTGCTTCTTCTATTTCTATTCCCTTGTTTAAATGGATTAATAACATGAGTGATACTATAATAATACCTATAACAATTACCATTGCACATATTAAAATTAGTATTGTTTTTTTATGATTCATATATTAGTTTCCCCCTTATATTATTAACGTCCTGTCAAAGAAAAATGCATATAATCTTTACTTGATTTCCAGTTTCCTCCCCATGACCATCCTTTTGCAGAAAATGCTTTTACTACTGCTCCATTAGAAGATATTGAAAATTCATTTTGTCCTGGTTTCCAAAAAGAACCAGCTACTACATTGCCATCTTTAATCATATAGTTTTCATCTGGATTAATATCAATTGCAACACCATAGGAATGGTGTGAACGACTACTGCTTGCTGCAGCACTTCTCCAGCTATATGCTCCTACTGATTTAATTTTAAATCCAGATCGTTGTATATCATCAAATATTTCCTTTACATCATCTGCTACCGCTTTATGAACTGTTATCTGTCTTGTCGTCTTATTTCCATTTGCATCATTAATATTAATTGTTATTGTGGTTAAATATTGCCTCATTTCTGCTTCTGTTGTTGGGATTCCATTCGGAAATAAATCCTTTAAGTCTCCAGTTGCTGTTCCTAGCATACCTCCACTTGGTTCTATTATTGGACTTATATCAATTCCAACGGCTTCATAGAACCTAGACATTTGTGCAAGTGTTGATTCAATCCAATCATCCGCTTGGGTTGGGTGGACTGATGTATTTGGACAATAAATTTTTCCAATATCAGCAACTGTAAAATTTCCTTGTGGGTAGTATCTTTGGGTTTTTCCTGCACCAGAGATAAATTTACCAAAAGCATCAATTCCATCATAATCAGTTTCATATATTCTCCAATGGTAAGTTTCTCCATATTTGTTTGTTACAGTTTTATATGGTCCGTCGGTTCCTGTTATATTAAACCAGTTTCTACATCCGTTAATTGCGTTTCCAGTCCTTCCAGCACCTGTTTCCGTAATAGAAACAGCTGCTGCAAAGATAGCATTTACTTTATATTTGTCTTGCATGTCTAAAAACGCTTGTGCATTTGCTACTAATTTTTCACTCTTTGAGTATCCTCCTCCAAATGCTTTTATTAAGGTTTCAACATCTTTAATAAATAAGCTTTCATCGTGTACATCAAAGTTTCCTACATAACTTCCTTCTACAAATTCAAATGGTTCATACATGCTTGTAAATGCAGAGGTAGCAAAAGTACCTTCTGTTAGTTCTTCACTTTCCATATAGACACGAACCATTTCTCGCATTAATTCTGCATGGGTTTGTGTTGTTTTACTATCTTCTAAATATTCATATAGTTCCTCTCTTGCTGTTACAATATTATCAACTGGAGTCGTAGTTTGTAGAGTACCATTTAGACGAGGATATGCTACCATTTTTCCTACTTTTCCATCTCCGGACAGCTCGATATGGTGCTCCTTTTACATAGGTTCCTGTTTCATTTGCCCATAATCCCATAAATTCAGATGGAGTAACTAATGTTTTCGTATCACCAGATTTCATCCATTCTCTTTTGATAATTTCTTCGTATTTAAATTCGCTTCTATCCGTATCGTAACTACCATGTCCTCCTGGATCACTTTCGTTTGGTAATCTTGTAAGAAGTCCTGCCATTCCATAAGGATATTCTTTATTAATTTGCATTTCATAATTTGTTTCTTGCTCAATAATCCATGTTTTTGCTTTTGTTACATTGGCTTTTATATTGTCTACTTCAGAAATAATTTCTGTTTTATCGTGAACAGAATGAGTATACTCATGCCACTCACTTCTTGAAACCCCTGTAACGGTTTCTCCTGATGTTTGTACTTCTCTTTGTTCCCAACCATGTCTTGTTGCCATATATTCATATATGTAAGTATCCGTTGTGATAGAATCGAAAATCGTAAATTCAACAAAGCTTTGTTTTGTCATTAATTCTGCAACTGCTGATACATAGTTTGCATTTTGTGTAACTAGTTGTAAGTCAATTAAAAATAAAAAAGGTACTGTATATTGTGATACCATACTTCTATATGGTATTTTTACTTCGGATATGGTATATTCCATAACACCATTTAAACTATATTTATATGGTTTTACAATACATAAATTCCAAGATTCATCTAATGAAAAATAATTCATCATTTTATCTTTTACAGAATCATCTGTTGTTTTTAACATTTCTTGAAATTGTTCATAACCTATGTATGTTAAATCAACCTCTTCTTCTTTTTCTGCTTTGGTATCCCATTTTTTTCTTTTAATTCTTATAATTCCTTGTGTTTCCTCATCGCTTCCTTCGATATATGGAAATTCTCCAGCAAGTGCTGCACTAATGTATTTATATAGATACTCAGCTGCTTGTGAATATGGAAGAATGTCATTTCCTGTAATAAGAGTATTATCTGCTATGGAGTAGTCTCCATCACTACCAAGTCCTAAATCATTTAAATCAATTCCATTTTTTTGTAAATTAATAACAATATTTCTTAAAAATTTTTCTTTATCTAAATGAATTCCTGTTTCATCAATCGTACAGTATTCTTCAATCGTTTGGTAGGTAACTTCATCAATGGTTTGTGCATTCTTTTTATCGATATAATCTTCTACTGCTCCTAAAATAATAACGATTGTAATAATAGCAAGTAATCCAAGTAAAACAGGCCATGCTACAGCTGCAATTTTTGCTGCTACTTTTGCCCACAATTCTGCCATTTTCTTTTTCAATTCTTGTTTTGCTGCTTGTTTTGCCTGGTTTGCTACTTGTTTTGCTGCTTGATTCGCTTGTTGCTTTGCAAATTGTCCTACAGCAGATTGTTTTTGCTCCTGCTCTTGGTTTTGATTTTCTTCGTCCATATGTCACCTCTTTTCTACCTACATTTTTTAGTTTGTTAAAGTTCAATATTAAATCGTAATCGGTTAGTATATTCTTTTTTGTTTTGTGTTTTTTCGTATTCTTCATAATCAGCAATTACATCACTAAATATCATTTGCCTCATAATAATTTTATTAGAATATATTTTATTAAAACGAATTGTTAATTTTTTATTTTCTTCTGGTTTTACAATCGTTTGTGTTTTATCGATTTCATACGAAAATGCATCATAATGATTGTCATTTGACCCTAATAAATAAATAGAATCCACTGTTTCTTTGCTATCTAATAGTATCGTTTTTGAGGTCATGTTTTCAATTGTAATGTCATAAGATTCGTATTCTTTATAAATATCTTTGCAAACAATATTAATGGTAATTCCATTAATTTGTTTTTGTTTCTCCACTTTTTCTCTTCGAATATAATTGTTAATGTTTAGTTTATATCCGTTTTCATTTGGAATTATAGTATAATAATTTTCTACTACATCATGAGAAGAATTTAATTTTCCAGTTGATAAAATATCATCTTGTATGGTTACTCGGTAAGTGTTTATATAACCACTTATCCAGCTTTGGATACTTGCCATTTTTTTCGTTACAAATATCTTATCAACATAGTTTTTTCTAAAATATTCCATATTTCCAAAAAATAATTCTTCTTTACATTCGTCTGTTAATAAGCCATATGCTTGTTCAATTTCTTTGTTATTACAATAAGTAATAAATTGTTCAATGATTTTTGTGTTTGCCTCTTTTGTATCTTGTTTTACTTCATTTCCTGTAATAATAGGTCTAGATGTTGTATCTTCTTTCTCTACAATCGTATTTTGTATTTGGTTATTTTTCATAGCATTTTCTTGTTTTATATTGTTGTTTACCATTTGTATTAAATATAAAACAAGGACAATGGCAAAGATTACCGCAAATATAACATATCGACTTTCAAATATATTTCTTCTTATGTTACTATTTTTAATAATCATCCCATTATCCTCCTGTTTTTTTATGCTATTTTATACAGCAGAGTTTCTCCAATCTTCGTATCCTTGGAAGATTTGTCTTGCCATCGCTTCGTTATTTGCTTTTTGTTTTTCATCTTGTGGTTTTCCTAACATTCCTGAAATACGACTAATTTCTTTAGCTTTAACTTTATCATCTGAGTATGCTTTTTTGTCGATATCCATATCTTTATAGCTTTGTACAATGTTTTGTACTTGTTCTCTTGCATCTTTTTCAGACAATTTACCTTGACTGTCTTTTATGTATTTTTCTTCTAATGCTTTTGCTCTTCTTATTTCAGTCTCATTCGTAATTCCAGCTTTTCTGTAGTCTTGTACGAAATCTTGTACTTGTTTTTTGGTATATCCTTGGTTTTTATAGAACTTATCATAGAAATCGTCAAATTTTTGACCTCTAAAATATTCTTTATCTGCTCTTGCATTTCTTGCATCTGTTTTATTACCATATTTTCCTGATCCATAAGCATCACGTACATTTCGTTCTTGCATTACTTTTCCAGCCGTTGCTTCAAATGTATTGCCACCTGTTGAAAAACCAATTGCGCCTGCACCAAGAGCCATTGATAATGCTTTTTCTCCATCTCCTGTTGTAGCTCCTATAATTCCACCCATAGCTGCCATACCAATTGCTGGCATTACTCTTGCTGCTGTTTTTAAAGTTCCCCTTGCCGCCGTATATGCTACTGCAGGTGCGGCTGCTTTAATTCCTCTCCAAGTTTGGTATGCTTTTATTTTGCGCTGTCTTGATAATTCTCCAGATTCTTTATCTAGTTTATGTTGTGCCTTTTTCTCAGCTTTTAACTCTTTTTGTCTTGTTTTTCTATCTAAAGCTTCTTGTCTATCTCTATCTCTCATGGTTTGCCATGTTTCTGGTTCGTTTGGTTTTGCTGGCTCATTTGGTGTCTCTGGTCCATCTAATGGTGGAGGTGGTGGCACATCATTTTCAGAATCGGTTTGCCCTTCCTCTTCTTCTGATAATTGATTCTCCCTTTCTCTTAAATCTTGATATTGCCTTTGTAATTCTTGATGTTTTGGGTCTAAGTAATATGGATCTGACTCATCATATTGTGCAAGTTGTTGTTCAAGCTCTTCTTTTTCTTTTGCATCTAAATATTTTTGCATTTCTTCTTGTGCTTTTTTTGCTTTTTCTTCTCTTTCTTTTTTGGCTATTTCTTCTGGTGATAGAGCATTTTCTCCGTTCTTATTTCCATCGCTTACATATGCTGCTGGCTCTCTACTATTTGCTCCAATTACACTTCCTGCATCTCTTCCTTGGAATGCTTTAAATGGTTTGTTTGCTCCGTCATCTTTTCCTATTCTTTCTCCTGGTTCTTTGGTTCTTATTTTTCCATTTCCGCCAGATGGTCCTACTTTTCCAGCACTGCTTAGTGCTTTTCCTGCCATTGTGGTAACCCCGGCTGCGGCTGCAAGTGAACCAACGGTTCCTCCGCTTGCTTTATCAAATCCAAACATTTTCTTAACTAGTTTTTCAGCGGCAATGATAAATCCTAATGCAACAACTGCATAAAGTGGGTTTTTTGCTGCAAGTTCTATTGCTGTTCCTAATAACACTTTATATAATAATAAATGTACTGGTTGAATTAATGCATTATAGGTATATTCTTTTAACCATATATTAAACGCTTGGGCTTTTCCATCTCCAACTTTATCAATTGGGTAAGTTAGGGCAACCATTGGTGCCATTAAAGTTAAAAACGCCATGTTAACAACCCTTTTTAAGTACACCCAAGTAAATCGAATGGAATAAATAACTAGCATTACATATAGTGCAAAAAATGCAACTTTTACGTTTAAGTCTGATGCTTGTACCATAAAACGTACATATCCCATTAAGTTAGTAGAAAAGTCTAGTGTTCCACTGCCCCACCAGTGTGGGTCAACTTTGGTTGCATGTACCATAATAGTTTGATTATCATCTGATGAAACCATAGCTGTTATGGTTTCTGCCATCGTTAAGGCAAATGACATAATATAATGTAATACCAGTACTAGGCACATGGCAATTAGCCAGTCCATTAACATTTGTTTATATTTTGCTTTATCTGCTGCTACACTAGTCATTAGCATTCGAATTCCTAGATAAATTAATACCGATAGTAATCCGACAACTGCAATACTACGAAGTGCTAAATACCAGCTTGAAATTGTTGCACGTAATTGTACTGCAGTATTTCTTTCGTCATCACCTTTTACGGATGGATTAATAAAGTTAATATCTAATGCTGGTACTTGGTTTTGGAAAATTGCTTCTGGTGTATAACGAATCATTGGTACATTAACCGCATCAATTCCAAAGAAACTTCCATCAATTGCTTCATCTGTTTCGATACTCCCCCCTGGTGTTCCTGGTAAATTATATAGGTCACTATCGTTAATATCTTTCATAAAGCCTTCTGTTTCACCTAACATTGTCATTTCTAATAAATGCTGAATACCATCAAATATCGCGGTTACGAATGCAAAAATTGGACTTAGTAACTTTCCTCCCCAATCCGCTTGTACGGTTGTTGGTGTTACAAAGGTTGTTAAGATTACAATTAATATTGCGATAACTGTCTTTTGTACGACTCCTTTATTCGTAAAAAACTTCATGGTTTCCCCTTTCTATTGTATTGCTTTTTTCTTTTTCATGTTTACGATATTATTTAAGTTTGTTTCTACAAACTCGAATTCTTTTGCAGTTGGTGTAATTTGTAAAATCGCGGTATCTTGTCCTACTTTTAATAATCCCTCTCCTTTTAAACAAGTTACTAAGAAACCTGCTTCTCCTTCGGAAAGTTTAAATACTTCTTTTAAGTATCCAATTTCGGATTTATCTTGTGCTAAAAATAGCTTCGTATCGGATGATGTTAATACTGCTTGTGCTTCTTGTTTTTCATAAAAATCCTGGAATCTTTGTGAAATAATGGCTAACGACACATTTCTTTTTCTGGCACGTCTTGCCATTGTATTTAAAAAGTCTACTGCTTCTGGATATGGAAGTAACATCCATGCTTCATCGACTAGTACCCTTTTCTTCTTTGCTTTTGTTCTATCTTCACTGTTTTTCTTAACATATTTTTCCCAAATCCAAGAAAGTAAGATTTGTTGTGCAAGTGGTCTTGCAAATCTTTCTTCTAGCTGAGATATGTCTAGATTGATAAATGGCACACCATCTAATAATTCGAAGGTAGATTGTCCATCAAAATATGCCATTTGTCCTTCGTATTCACGAATGTATTGTTTCATAACTTTTAGTAAATAGCTATAATGGAATTTGTAATCCGAGTTATCATTTTCTTCTGCTTTTCTTAAAATTCTTTTATACCAGCTACCAATGGTTGGCATTAATTTTTTCTTTCTTGCAAGCATGTTTCCTGTTGCCATATTTGCTGCTGAATCGTATAGGCTTGATGGGTCTGATGTAATTTTCATAGCGGCATATTCTTCAGAAACAGCTTCTGCTATAATTTGTTTGGTTAATTCGTTTACTTCATCACTTCTTGTACTACCTCTTGCCATAGTAAGTAGCGCTTGTGTTACGTCTTCTACTTTATTTTCTACGTTAACAACTACTCTTTCTTTTCCTGTAATTTCATCTTTTATGATTTCTGGTTCAATATCAAATAAGTTGATAACGGTTTTCGATGTTGGGCTTAATACTACGTTAATTCCTCCTAGGGATTCCGCAACAATCGTGTACTCGCCTTCGGCATCTAGTGCTAAACTTTCAATTCCCATTAGTACGGCTGATCTTGAAATTAATGTTTTCATGGTTACCGATTTACCAGCACCAGACTTTGCAAATATTACCATGTTGTAGTTGGTAAGGGATGGATGGAAGTTATCAAATAAAATAGGAACTCCCGTCTGTTTGTTAAATCCCAAAGGAACACCTGTAGAATGTCCTACTTCTGAGGTAGTAAATGGGAATACCGTTCCCATAGAGCGTCTATCAAATGTATGTACTTTTTTTAGTTTGTTGTCCATTAATGGAAGATTACTTTTAAAAGCATCTTCTTGAATTCCCCATGCACTTTTTACACTTACTAATGATTTTGACATTTCAGTTGATAATAGTGCTGTTAGTTTATCTAAATCTTCTAGGCTATAAGCAAACATGGTTGAAACAATAGATGCTTCAAATAGTTTGTTATATCCTGCTGCAATTTCATCTCTTAATTGTTCTGCTTCATATCGTTTTTGTCCTACCGTACTTTGTCTGTTAATGTTTCCACGGTCTGCTGCAACAATTCTTTCGGTTTCTAATTGGTTAATAACCCTGTTTAATTCGTTTTGTGATTTTGCTTCTGGCACTGGGTTTATATAAATTGATGTATTGGTATCTCCAAATAGATATAGGTCACGGAACAATTCTGGGAATGTTGCCATTCTTGGAAGAGATGATACAAAGAAGCTTCTTGCATATCGTTTGGTGTTCGATATGATTTCTAAGTGGTCAATGTTAGATGCATCAATTCCAGATGGTGCAATTAATTCTTTAATGGTCTTTTTTCTTAAAACATTATATTGTTCTTGGTTGTTATTCATTAGCTGCTGATTTTCTTCTTCTTGTTGTTTTCTTTTGTTTTTCTTCCACATCTTTTGTTCCTCCTTCCTCTTGGTCGTTTTCTTCTTCTTCAATTAATCTGGTTGCTGATTCTGTTGTTTGTCTTCCTAAGTAAGCAGCATTTTGTTTAATAATCATTTGTGCTCTTTGTCTTACTAGTTCTTCCAGTCTTGCTCGTTTTTGGTCGATTTGTTGTTGTTTTGGACTTCTTGCTTGCATTACCTTTTCATTTGCTAGTGTCATTGCTCTTCTTTCAATTTCTTCATCTAATGCTCGCATTGTTTTATCTAATACATCTGGTGCCGTTGTGTATAGTTCATCATATCCAGAACGTGCTGCTCGATCAATACTAAACACTTCTGCTTCATCACGGTTATAAGCAACATATAATAGATCTGCTAATTCTTCTGAGTTTAATATTTTTCCTCCTACATCACAACCAGCAAGTGTCCTGATAATGGATTGTGCTCTTGTGTATAGTTCTTGGAATGCAATGTTTCTAATTTCTTCTTTATCAAACGAGTTGTTTGATCCTAGGTCTTCTACATAGTATGGAATGATGACATAGTATTTTTTACTTAATACGTTTTTGTTTTGACTCATTCTTTTGGTATTGGCAATAATGTCTTTTCCATATTCATATAAGTTTGTTTGTTTGGTTACTTCAAAGAAATCTTTGTTTAGTTCTTCTCTTGAAGCTAAACCAGATTGTAATTTTTTTAAATATTCATTTTTCTTTTTCTCTAATTCATACCCAATTTCTTCTACTTTTCTTTGGTAACCTTCAATACTATCGTTTAAGTTAACGGTTCTTGTTTGTACATAGATTTGGACTGGATGACGTAGGGTATTTAAGAATTGAAGGAATCCCTCTTCTACTCCTATTTTTTCGTTTTCTGACATTAGGTCATAGTTAATACCCTGGCATTCTACTACCATGATATAACGCATCCCCTTTTTTTGTATAATCATGTTATCTTCAATTCCTTCAAATTCCATGAATTTTAAGATGGATTGTTTCGTATATTCTTTTGCAATTTTTTTGGCATCACTTGTTTTTTCCCCTGTTACTTCTTCTGTTTCTTTTTTCTTTCTACTTCTTGTCCAGAAAAACAAGAACGCAGCTGCAAGTATAACTAATACAACAATCATCACAATTAATACAATGGTTAATACTTGTGTTATTTGATCTGCACTATTCATCTTTGGTATCCTCCTCTATTTCATAGGTATAAATTCGATTATTTGCTTTTTTAAATTTAATGGCTCTTATAATAATATCATCAATGTTTTCTCCACCGACTTTTTTGGTAAAAGCAAATGCCCCTACATCTGGAACTTTAAAGGTTCCAATACAAAATCCAATCACAGCAAATATAGCTATTACTAACATTCCAATCATTTTAGCACCAAATGCTGCAATGATTAAATAAAAGATAAATCCTATTGCTGCTGCTACCAAAGTATATATCATTGATTTTCCAGTAAAGATAAACAAAATTCTTCCTTCATCTTTTACATTTCTTGGTATATTGTATGGACCCATGTTTTTCCTCCTCTAGGGCATAATTTTAACTAATATCATTATACCAGAAAATGCGAAAAAATGTAACATTTTCAGCGAAAATATTACATTTTTAATCTAATTGTAATATGAATGAAACAAAAAACCAAGAAAAGATCGTTTTCTTGGTTTTTATTGCTATTATTGTTTGTTTAAAGCTGTTGCCATATCGTATACAATTCCTGCAATAGTTGATGCAGCAAATACTAAAATTGCACCTACTATATAAGGTATCATTGATTTTTTGTAATCTGCTTTTTCTTCTGCACTTCCCATCATGTATTTAATACCTAAGATTAATAGAATAACAACTGCAACTAGAACACCTACTGTTCTAACAACACCGATAATCTTTCCACCTAAATCTGTAATAGCTGATACATTACTTGGATTTTGTGCCGTAAAACTGCTTGGTGTAACGGTTGCAAATGAGCTTACACTAATCATAACAATTGCTAGTACAATGCATAATACTGTAACTATTTTACTTGTTTTTTTCATAATTTTCCTCCTATTATGTTATATTTATTTTTCTATTTTAATCTTCTCATTACTTTGAGAGAATATTAAAAACTTGGTTTACACAGAGATTCCATCATATCCCTATATCTTATTATAACTGGTTTTTCAGAATTTGTCTATACTTATTGTTAAAAATATTGTAAAATTTATCTATTTTATGTTGTTTACTATAAGATCATATACCATTCCAATGATATTTGGAATTGCAAATACCATAACAGCTCCTATTAAATAAGGCACCATTGCTTCTTTATAATTTGCCTTTTCCTCTGTACTTCCTATCATATATTTAATTCCTAATACCATTAGGATAATGACGGATATAAAAGTTCCTGCAAAACGAATTACTCCTAATACAATATTTGCTCTTTCAATAAATTTGGTATTTTGGCTTGCTACGTTTGTTCCTGGTTTATAAGTGCCCGGGTCTGTAATTGGGTCTGTAAAGGTTGCATAAACTTGACTATATGAAGTTAATAAAACCACAAATAGTATCATGATTACCATTACTACTTTTTTCATATTTCTTCCTCTTTCTTATTTCATTCTTTTTTAAGCAATTCCTCTAATTAGTAAAATAACAATTCTCCATATTGCAAAACCTGTAAATATAACAACACATCCTGCAATATATGGTACTAACGCTTCTTTTACTTTTGCTTTATCTTCTACACTAGACATCATAAATTTAACACCTAAATACATTCCAATTGCTACTGCTAAGAATATTCCAATGGATAGTAATAAATTATATAATGTTGATGATGCTTTTTCTAAATGCTCCCCACTAATGGTTGGATTTTTACTTCCTTGTTGTAAAAAGCTTTCTGCTTCTTTTATAATTTCATCTGGTGTGTGGGATGGAGATGCTCCAGACTCTCCTAATGTTCCTGTGGATGACCCTGTACTTGCTGGATTGTTAGGAATATTTCCAGTATCTGAGCCATACGGTCCGCTATAAGGAGATTGTCCTGTTGCTTCACTTCCTGTTGTTGTATACATACTAGAAGATGGTCCAACCTTAGTCCCGCTTGTCGTTGTTTCAGATGAATGAGGGTTTTGTACTGGTTTTGTAGTAGTGGTTGTAGTTTGTCCTCCTCCATATGCCGTTTCACTAGATCCAGTTCCTCCATACGCTGTCGCATAAGCACTTGTATGATATATTATTATTAAGCTAATCATTAGCATAATTACAACAATTCTTTTTCTCATTGTTTCCACCCCATCAATATATTCTCTTCCTATTGTACCTTATTTTTCCCTTTTTTTCAATGTTTGACAATATTTTCATTAAAACGACATATGTTTGTAATTTTTATGAAATATTATTTTTTTACTTTAATTAATTGAATCTGTGTTCCTTGGTTTTGTTTTACTTCATATAATGTGTCATTTTCTATTGTGTTTTCCTCAAAAATATTAGCATATTCTTCTCTTGCTTCAGGAGTTGCTCGATATACATACACGTGCGTATAATTTGCTTCTTTCATCGCTTGTATTAGGTTTTCTACATCTCCAATTGTTCCTGGAATAACTGCACTTATATTTAAGTGCATCATAGTATATTGGTTTAATGCTAATTGAATAATGCTGTTTCCCATATTTCTATTAGAAATATATAAGATTTTATCTTCTTCATCTAACTGGTTTTTGTATTTTATCATTTGTATATCCGTCCATCTATTGATATAGGAAGTTGTAATGTAATTTTTTTTATTTACGTATTTTTGTTGTATTGTTTGAAATGGCAGTAATATACAAATTAGTACTATTAATATAATAGTGGTGAATATGGTTGTTTTTTCTTCCAACAAGACAAAACTCAAAAACATCATATCTGCTATTACAATTGTAAAAATATATCGAGAAAAACTTGCTAATATTAATGCCTCATCTGTATCAAAAATAGTACAATACATCCATAACATTGTTATTAAGTATATAATTGTGCTAAGTAGAATACTAAATGCGTAATATCGGTATTGTTTCTTTTGTTGTTTTTCTATTTTATGATATTGAATCGCCATTAAAGCAAATATTCCTAATATCACAAAAGCTGTTGTGAAATTTCTTTGCGTAATGAATTTTCCTTTTACAATAGCATTCATAAATTTTTGTGCAACTATTTGTATGAACTCTCCTGTTTGTTCTTGTTTTATATCTATATCATAAATTTTACTTAAATCCCACCTATGTTGTTGCTGTTGTACTTTTATATGCCATAAAGATAATAGTCCTACTACACAGATAATAACAATTATAAACATTTTTGCTTTTTTCTTTGTTTGCTCTTTTTCTTGTTTTCTTTCTAAAAGCAGTTTATATCCTATTATAAGAATTGCTAATAGTGCAAGTCCAATTCCCTGCGTTTTGGTTAACATGAGTATTGTCATTCCACAAAAAATTTCTAGAAACTGAAATGGAATTTCTTGTTCTTTTCGATAAGAACTATATATTGTATAGGAAAATGCAATTCCTAAAATTCCATCTACTAATATATTCGTATAAAAATTAGCATAAAAAATGATTGGTAAAAATGCAATAATCATAGTAGCTAATACGATTCGTTTTACATCCTTTTCCCAAGTTATGTTTTTTGTTATTGGTATGATAATAGAAAAATATAAAATGTTTTGTGCCGTTATTATAACATCTTCTGTATATATTCCTTTTATTTGGATAAATAAATACTGAAAGATAGAAGTAAGTGGTGGATAATCATTAAAGGCTACGATTGATTCTGGATTAGTTCCATATGTATGATACCAAAACATGTTTTTAATCATAATACCCCAGTGATTGTATTCGTCATAATCTTCAAAGATTCTTCCTTTATTTAGAATAATACTAAGGATAAATAGTCCCACATAAATAGCAAACCCTGGTGTTAAGATTTGTTTTATAATTGGGATTATCTTGTCGGTTTTTTTGGCAAGATATATCGCTATAAAGATTAACTGTACTAATGTACTAATACATACCATTAATACCCCTAAACTTAAGTTATCGAATAGCCCCGTTATATAAATTATAAGAATAATCTCTAATACAGCAATTGGGATTACTTGTTCAATTTTCTTTTTAAAAATGATAGTAAGTGTAACAGCTGTAATAAATAAAACAAAGAACACATATAAGAATTCCATATTTCCTCTCTTTCTATTGCTATCAATCTTTTTTATAGGCAAGCATATTTTTCAGAATTTGTATTGAATGTGTAATTGGTTTATAATTCGACTTTATTTTTTTACTATATATTGTGTTGATTTCTACTTGCTTTATTTCTACTTTATTAACAATGTTTTGTAACATATTCATTTCATATTCAAAACGCTCACCTTTTATTGATACGATTTGTTTTAGAATTGAATTTGGTATTCCTCGTAACCCACTTTGTGTATCTTGCAATTTTTTTCTTGTTTTTAAATAGAACAAGATGTTACTACTATAATTTCCAATTTTATTTTTTAATGGTACCTGTTTTTGTTTAAAGTCTCTTACTCCTAAAATGAACTTACTTGGATTTTTTTGTAAGGTGTTTTTTATGTTTTGTATATCTTGTATCATATGTTGACCGTCTGCATCAGCAGTAACAACACCAATACATTTTGGGCACTCTTTTAAAACATATTCAAATGCCGTTTTTAGTGCTTGTCCTTTTCCTTTGTTTTTGTCATGTGTTATGATAAGGACATCATTGTTTATTTGTTTAAAATAGTCTTTATTTTCTGAGCCATCATCTACTATAATTATTTCATTACCTAATTTTTTTAATTCCTGAACTAATTGTACTAAATGGAAATCTGGATTGTAGGCAGGAATAATAATCAAATTTTTTTCTTCCATCATTTATATCCTTTTTTGAATTTACTTTATTATATATTTCCTATTAATAAAAAGCAAGGTATCATTGGCATCTATTTAACCGTATCTACCAATTATACCTTTACTCTTTTTTCTTATTTTCTTTTTCATCTTTTTGTTTTATGTCTTGATATGTACTTTCTTGCATATAGTATTTTGCAATTAGTTCATCTAGCTCTACACTAATTTTATATATTTTATCATAATCGTCATTATTTTTAATGCTTTCGTTTAACTCGTCTCTTTTTTTACAAATTTCATCATTTAGCATACTACCACTCTCCTTTTTTTGGCATTTTTTCTTCCTGTTACAACAAAAATACCACATTTTTACACCATCGTCAACAAATAATCTCTAATTTTGTAGAGAATCGTACGACGTTTTTAGATGATTCTTGCTGTTATTGGTCTTATTTTCCTATTTTTGTTACTTTTTCGCCAAGAAACGGCAAAAAGCATCCTACCCCTATATGGAGCAGGATGTTTCTTTTTTGCTATCTGTTTGATTATCTACTTTTAATTGCTGTTACGAAAAATACAATGATACAAACAATAAGTAAAATTGCAATTCCTATTAACACAGGGCTTCCAGATGTTAAAAATTCGCCTATAGTAGCAAGCATCATCAAAACAATAGCGATTGCACCTAAAATTTTAGCCATTTTTTCCTCCAAGGTATATCACCTTTGTTGCTATGAATTGGTTTCTTTCTATATTATACCTTATTTTTCTTGTTTTTTCAATATTAACATAATACTAATTGCTAAAATGAACAAAATAATTGATACAATTTGTGAAATTCGAAATATTCCTAGCATTAAACTATCGGTTCTTAATGCTTCTATAAAGAAGCGTATAAAAGCATATAAAATAAAGTACCAACACATAACTTGTCCGCTATATTTTCTGTTTTTTGAAATCTTAATTAAGATTAAGAATATTAAGAAATCGGCAATAGATTCGTAAAGAAACGTTGGATGTACATATTGTACTCCCATGTTTGTTTCTAGTCCCATTTTCCATGGAAGATTTGTAATACTTCCATAAGCTTCTCCATTTATAAAGTTTCCCCATCTTCCAACACTTTGCCCGAAGTGCTAAATATGGAATTATATAATCTGCTAAATCTAAAAAAGAGATTTTTCTTTTTTTACAAAAAATGTATGCGCTAATTGCTCCTCCTAGAATTCCCCCATAAATGGCAAGTCCCCCATCTTTTATATTGATCATTTGTAAAAAACTACTATAGTTTTTAAGATTAAATACCACATAATAAATCCTAGCACATACAAAACTTACTGGTATTAGGATTAAACTTAAATCTAGAATGTCTTCATAATGGATTCCAAATGTTCCACTTTTTTTATAATACATAAATAGGGCAAGTGCTATGCTTGCCACGATAAATATGGCATACCAGTATACAGGTATGCCGAAAATATGAAATGCAATTGGATTGATATTTAATGTTACATTGAACATTGGAATTGTAATGTTCTTCATTTAAACTCCTTTTACTATCGATACTACCATTTTATTTATATCAAATACTTCTTTTAATACTTGTTCTAAATATTCTAATGTTACATTGTTATATTCTTCTAAATAGTCGAAGCTATTGATTCCTTTAAAGTAATCAGATAAGAACATTCTTGCAATATTGCTTACATCATTATACTGGCTTACATATTCTCCATAAATTTTCTTTTTAATTCTTTCAAAATGTTCTTTGTTTAATCCACTTGTTTTGTATTTTCCGATTTGTGTTTTTAACATTTCTACTACTTTTTGTGGATTTTTTGCTCCACCTGAAATTAATACATGGGCATGATGTTTTGAAAACTCATAATCAAGTAAGGGTTGTGAAATGATATCTCCATTGTTATATAAATTTTGGTATCCTTCTGAGCTTTTTCCAAGTAACATGTATAATAAAATTTGGATGGCAATATTTTTCTTTACCATATTATCTTTTCCTGGCTTATCTTTAAATCCAATTGCAAAAATTGGCATGCTAACTTCCATAGTAACTGTTTTTTGTGGCTCTACTATTTCTTCTGGCTCTGCATCATAAATTCTTTCTACCTCTTTTTGATTAGTTGTTTTCGTAATTCTTTTTTTCACTTCTTCTAACATTTCTTCTGGATTAATATCTCCGCAAACTACTAGTAACATATTGGATAAATCGTAAAAATTGTTGTAAGATTTATATAACACATCTTTATCGATTTTAGAAATGGATTCAATACTTCCTGCAATATCAATATTGATTGGGTTTACATGATACATCAATTTCATAGCATTCATATATACTTGCCATTCTGGGTCGTCTTCATACATGTTAATTTCTTGCCCAATAATTCCTTTTTCTTTTTCTACATTTTCATCGGTAAAATATGGGTTTTGTACATAATTCATTAATTCGTCTAATGCTTCATAGAAATTTGAAGTTGCTTCAAACAAGTATGCTGTATGGTCGTGAGTTGTATAGGCATTAGCATCTACCCCAAGGCCAGATAGTACGTCTAGGCTATTAGTTCCATTTTCTTGTTCAAATAGTTTGTGCTCTAAAAAATGAGCTACCCCATCTGGAATGTATATTTCTTGTTGGTCTTGTTTTACTTTAAAATGATTATCCATTGAGCCAAAATTGGTTCCCCAAATGACATACTTTTTTAATGTATCTTTTTTGGGAATCAGCATAACGGTTAAGCCATTTTCTAGCTTTTCTATATAGGTTTCTTCTTTTACTTTCAAATTTTTAATGACTTGCATCCTTCTTATTCCTCCTTACCTGTTAAGAAATAAATGGTGTGTATGGTGACTTTTTTTGCCATATTTACGACTTGTTCTTTGCAAATGGTATCTACTTTTTTCTTGTATTCTTCTGGTGATACCACTTCACCAGTAAATTCTTGTCCAAAGTAGTAACTAATTTGTGTATCTTGTTCATCTGGTATAAAGTCTATGGTTGAAATGATGCTACGTTTTGCATTGTTTAAGTCTTCCTCTGAAAATTCACCATGTTTCATGTCTTCTAATTGTTGTTTAATGATATCAATTGCTTTTTGTTTATTTTTTATTTCAATTCCGCAACGAATAAAGATATTACTTTTTTGTCTAATATAATTAGAACCAGCAGTATAGGCTAAACTTGCTTTTTCCCTTACGTTTTGGAACAGTTTTGAATTAGCTCCTCCTCCTAATATGGTGTTATAAACAAGTGTAATATATTTATCATCTAAGGTTTCTTCTCTTACATTTAATCCGATAACTAGTTTTCCTTGGGTAATGTCCATTTCTTCACTTATTTCATTTGGTTTCGTTCCTTCTTCTATTGTTTCATTTTTGGTCATTTCTACTTGTCTTTTTTCTAATGTTTGAATTTGTTTGTTTTGTAAAATTACTTCTTGAATTTTTGCTTCTTCTATTTTTCCAGAAACAAATATATCAATTTTTGCATTTTGTATCATTGTTGTATAGCTACTATATAACTCTTGTGGAGTAACAGATGCCAAATCTTCTACATAGCCATATTTATATAATCCATAAGGTTTATCTTGGTACATTTCTTCGATACAACGGTCTAAAGCATATCTCCCTTTATTATCAATTTTCCCTTCAATAATTTGTTTCAAATTATCTTTTTCCATTGCTACATATTCATCTTTAAATGCTCCCTTTTCTGTTAGGGGATTGAATACAATATCACATAACATATCAATTGCTTTTTTTAAGATTTCTTCTGATGAAGGTAAAAATTCCTCATTAATGGTTTCTAAATAAAATTTTAGAACATGGCTATCTCCCATTTTTTCAATTCCACAGTCAAAAGATGCTCCATACATTTCTTCTAAAGCAATGCTCATTTCTTCTGATGTTTTGTAATTTGTAGAACCTCTTCTTAAAACAGCAGAAATTAATGCCTCTTTTGTGATGGTTTCTCTTTTAAGAGGTAGCGTTAAAAATATGGATATTAAGTTGGTTTTAAATTTATTGTTTCGAATGACATGAAGGTTAATTCCTTCTTTTAGTTGCTCTTTTTTATAATTCATAATGTCCTCCTTTGTTTTGATTTCCATATTAATTAGTATAGTATATTTTGGAAATATTATACAATCAATTTTAAGGACTGATGGAGAGTTCTTTAAGATGATTTTTACCCCTGTCCCTAAAATCATCTTACCCTAATAATTCTTTTACGACTTCGTTTATGGTTTTTCCGTCTGCTGATGCTCCCATTTTTGCTTTTGCTTCTTTCATGATGATTCCCATTTCTTTCATGGTTGTTGCTCCTGTTTGTTCGATGATTTGTTTCACAATTGTTGTAATTTCTTCTTTTGATAGTTGTTTTGGTAAATATTCTGCTAATATTTCAATTTCTTTTTTTACACCAGAAATTAAATCTTCTCTTCCGCTTTTTTCGAAATCTGCAAGGGAATCTTTTCTTTTTTTAGATTCTTTTGCAATAATATCTAAAACTTGATTATCTTCTAATGTAATTCCTTTATCTTTTTCTACTTGTAAAATGGCTGCTCTTACCATTTGTACAGTATTTTTCTTAATTTCATCTTTTTCCTTCATAGCACTTTTTAAGTCTTCTAATAATTTTTCTTTTAACATTGGTTTTTTCCTCCCTTATTTTTATTATTGAATTTCATAAATTTCAAATTCTTCTATTTCGCCTATTTTGTTATAGTGTCCACGAATATAGTCTGTTATTTTATCCGATTCTTGCCAATAATTTTCTTTGGTTAATAAAATTTGGTATCCTTTTTTGTTTTTAATTTCTTCTAACATTGCATCTTCTCCGCCATAACCCAAATTTCCCAAAAATGGCAAATCCATTGCTCCATTACTTCGTTTTTTAGGAATGTTATATAAGGCTGCTTCTTTTGAAAAAATGATTACTTTTTCGTTGTTTTTCTGGATATATTCATTAACACAATTAATTTTACTCTCCATTTCTTTTAATAAAATTCCACCATAATATGGGTTTTGATAGTTTGTTGTAAATGGATTGTTTTTTATTATCACAATTCCTGCTTTTATTCCTAATATGGTAAGTACAATTATAATAAATAAAATAATGTAATGAGCCATCTTTTTGGTTAGTTCTTGTTTTAGTACGATATCAACCAAATACATTAATAATATGGCTAGTACTACAATAGCAAGTATGGTATGAAATGCATTAATGATTGGATAAATGATTGCTATCATTGGAATTCCAATTGATAGAAATATTGTTATAATCCTTTTTTGTTCTTCATTTGCAATTTTTCTTTGCATATAAATTGCACAGATTACGGTTATAATGGCAATTCCAAGATGAACAATACATTCTATTTCCATTGCTATATTTCTTGTTCCAAATTCACCGATTCCTAAAAATGCATAATTAATAAATGATAGTATATTTCCATGATATGCAAAATAGCCAAATGTTATTATAGATAATGTTGCTACAACTGCTGTTTGTTTTAGTAGGTCAATATATGTTTTTTTGTTGTTTTTACCAATTAATAATTGCATTAGGATACTTCCTAAAAGATAATATACTCCAATGTTTTGTTTTGTAAATAGAACTAGATATATGATAATACCATTTCCTATGATAAATGGTTTTTTATCAAAATCATATTTTAGCGAAATATACGTTCCTAATAACACAAATACAACAGCTAATATATTATAATTTGCTCCTCCTGTTATACATAAGTATGCAAAATAGTGAATGATTAATGTATATAATAAAGCATATGTTTTTTCTATTTTTACCTGCTTTAAGATGATATATACCATAAAAATCATACTTGTGTAAATACATACATCAAATAATCGGTAGATAAAATAGTTTGCTCCAAATATTTTTAAAATAATTTCTCCTATCCAGAAAAAGATAGGGGTTATAATAACATTCGAATCTTGGTAAATCATGAAGCCTTGTATCATTTTATAAATATTTTGAAAATTCCATAGTTCATCTCCTACTGAAATTTTAACTTGAAAAATAGAAAGTGCTGAAAAAATTGCAATTCCTATCCATAACAATAGATTATCGTGTTTTTTTATTTTTTCCATATTTCTTCCTTTTTATTTTAAAGGCGCTTTCCTACTATGGAAAAGCGCCTCTTTTTTATGTATTATTTTATTAAAATTTTCTTTTTCTTGCAGCCTCTGATTTTTTCTTTCTTTTCACACTAGGTTTTTCGTAATGTTCTCTTTTACGAACCTCTTGTAAAACTCCATTTCTGGCACATTGTCTTTTAAATCTCTTTAAAGCATCTTCTATATTTCCATTATTAACTTTTACCTCTGACATTTTGTTCCCCTCCTTCCGGTGTTTCGCAAGTGTATGTAATTTTAAGGGTGTGTGTAATTTATTTTTGTTCGTTTCTTTTTCCTTAACTTTAATACGTGTATTATTATAACTTACTTAAACCAATATTGTCAATACTTAAGAAGGGATTTTAATATATTTTCAATAATTCTCCTAATGGTTTTTCTTCATTGATTCTCTTGATTGCTTCTGCAAATAATGGTGCTATTGATAATACTTTTATTTTATCAATTTGTTTTTCTTCTGTTAATGGGATTGTATCTGTAATCACTAGTTCTTTAATTGGTGAATTTTGAATTCTTTCAATTGCTGGCCCTGATAGTACACCATGAGTGCATCCTGCATAAATTTCTCTTGCGCCAAAGTGCTCTAGTATTTTTGCTGTTTCTATCATAGAACCTGCTGTATCTACTTCGTCGTCAAATATAATAGTTTGTTTATCTTTTACATCTCCAATAACAGTAGTTGCAATGGCTCTATCATCATTTCCATCTCTTCTTTTATCAATTAATGCAATTGGACATCCAAAGTATTCAGAATATTTATATGCTTTTTTTGAACTTCCTGCATCAGTTGCAACAATTACCATATCGGTTAGATTTTTTTCTTTAAAATACGTTTGTAATAAGTTTTGTGCAGATAATCGATCACAATTAATGCTAAAATATGCTTGTATTGCTGGGTTATGTAAGTCACAAGTGATAACTCGATCGGCTCCTGCTGCTTCAATTAATTGTGCCATTAGTTTTGCAGTTACTGGTACACGTGGTTGATCTTTTTTGTCTGATCTTGAATAAATGAAATATGGTAATACAACATTTACTTTTCCTGCTGATGCGCGTTTTACAGCATCAATTGTAATTAGTAATTCCATTACTCTTTCATTTACTGGTGGTTCGGTTGTTTGTACAATGTATACATCTTTTCCACGAACAGTTTCTAAAATTTGTACAAAGTTATTGTCATTTTTAAACTTAATAGAATTAATTTTTCCCATTTCGATTCCTAAACAATCACACATATCTTTCGTAAACTTTTCTGCTGATTTACAAGCAAAAATTTTAACATTTTCCATAATTTTGACTCCTTTTTTTATTATTTTAAAATTCTTTTTTATTATAACATTTATTTTAATTTTGTGAATATGTTTTTGAAATATTTTGTAGAAAATTGTAGTAAATATATATTTTGTTTATATAACTTATATAATAAGAAAAGAGGTTATCGAATTTTCGATAACCTCTCTATTAAAGATTAGCTACATATAATATAAGAACCTATCTTCACTTTCCTTAAGAAAATTCTTAATTCATTATGAAGATTTCTCAAATTTTGCAAGGTTATATCAAAATTTAATTTTGCTAAAAAACCTTTAAATTCCACTATCTCTTCCGTTAAAGTCTCCTGACTTTCTATTACGGACATAACTTCAGAAGCCGGTAATGTAACTTGTAAGTACACACGTGGGCCTTTCTCATGCTGTTCTTTTATCATGTCTTTGCCTTTTAAGAGCTGAACTTCCATCATTTCTTCCCTATTCATTGTATCATCGCCACTTTTTAATAATTCACTATATGTTTTAGATGAATCAAAAAAATTGTTGGTTATGGCATCAATGGTAGCCCAATAATGCGCTTGGTCCATGCATCGATATTTGTGTCCATTAAGTTCTATCCATACTGAGTTTGTTTTCTTTTCAACCAGTAATGGAACTGTTTTCCCTATCACATCACTTAATCCTGTTGCAGGAATTCTTATATTGCTTACGCATTTTCCTTGCGTTATGTTTCCTTCAATGGAACACATATGCATAACTTCTATGTAAACATCATAGGCGTCTTGCATTTTTTCTAAATACAATAATGGATTCTTCTGCTCAAGTCTGGATATTTTTTTTACTTGATCTAACTTTTCTCTTGAAAGCAGACAAACTATCCGCTTAATTTCACCATCTGTCAGAATTATCTGTTTTTTTGTATTCAGATTCATTTCTGCATATGCCGGCCCTAATTGGCCCCTTTTATCAAGTTCGTCTTCAAAAGTTGTAATTTCTTCAATTAACCTATAGTACTCATCTAGTTTATTTTTCCTTTCCATCTCATCCGCAATTTGATTTAAAACAGATAAAACATTTTTTCCAGATGATATGATTGATTCAGCAATAGCAAAATTACTTTTAGCAATGGCATTATTGCTTTTAGCAATGGCATTATTGCTTTTAGCAATGGCATTATTGCTTTTATCAAGTTCTGGATTGTGTGTAATACCAGCTTTTTGTTCCTCGCCAGTGTGTTTAGCCTCTATCTCCTTGTCTTTCTTATCCTTCTTAGCCTTCTTAGCCTCAAGATCATACTTAGGCTCATCAATAGTAGGTCCCTTAGGTATCCTAGCATAAGCATCAAAAGGCACTAGAGGCTCAGTCTGAATGTTGGTAACATCTTTCATATCTCTACCTCCTGGTGTAATGTGAATTTTTTAGTTACTTGGTTTCTTAAATATGTTCTCCTCTCTTTTAATAGTATGCAACGCATTATGTAACCATTTTAGCATGCGTAATATGACTTGTCAAGTTTTAGCCATATCATGCTATATTTTTTTATGGTTCTTTGCAAATAAAAATGAATCTAATATTCTTATTAGATTCACTCTATTATTATTTGTTTAATTTACGTTTAACATTAGTCCTTCTTCTAGATTTGCCCAAACGACTTTGTTTTCTTTTACGCTTTTTGGTACATCGATTAGTCTTTGGTTTTCGGATCCTCTAAATCTTAGAGATAGATTTTTCTTTTCTTCTTGGAATTTTCCATCAACGATAACATCAATATCAGAAATTAGTTCTTTTGTTTCATCCCATGTGTTATACATTTTTCCCATAACGTCTTTTTCGAAGTCAAATCCTGTATAGCACCAGATACTTTTATTAGGAAATTTCTCTTTTACTTGTCTTACAAGTGGTAATAATCCTTTTTGATTATTGTATTCTAATGGTTCTCCGCCAAGTAGTGATAATCCTTCTATGTAATCATGGTCTAAATCTTTTAAGACTTGGTCAATTGTTTCTTGATTAAATTCTTTTCCATAGTTAAAGTCCCATGCTTCTTGGTTAAAACATCCTTTGCAATGATGGTTACATCCACTCACAAAGACACTTACTCTAACTCCTGGTCCATTTGCTACGTCACATTCCTTTATTTTGGCATAATTCATTTTATCATCTCCTATAGATGTAATACTCTTGATTTAATTTCTTTTGTTTTCCCTTCATTCCAGAAGTTTTCTCCTAAGTATCCACAGGTTCTTCTTGTTACGTTCATTTTACTATGGTCTTTGTTTCCACATTGTGGACATTCCCATTCTCCAGAATCATTAATCGTAATTTCTCCATCAAATCCACATACATGGCAGTAATCTGATTTTGTATTAAATTCTGCGTACTGTATATTATCATATATGAATTTTACAACTTCTTCAAGTGCTTTTAGATTATTTTGTATATTTGGTATTTCAATGTAAGAGATTGAACCACCAGATGAGATTTTTTGGAATTCACTTTCGAATGCTAATTTTTGGAATCCATCAATTTTTTCTCTAACATCTACATGGTAAGAGTTTGTATAATATCCTTTATCTGTAACATCTTTGATTTCTCCAAATCTTTCTTTATCGATTCTTGCAAAACGATAACATAAGCTTTCTGCTGGTGTTCCGTATAATGCAAATCCAATGTTTGTTTCTTGTTTCCAACGGTCGGTTGCTTCTCTTAAATGGTTCATGACTTGTAGTGCAAAATCATGTCCTTCTTTTGTTGTGTGAGAAACTCCTTTCATTAGTTTTGTTAATTCATAAATACCAATATATCCTAATGACATGGTTGAGTATCCGCCTTTTAATAATGGATCAATTTTTTCTCCTGATTGTAGACGAGCAATTGCTCCATATTTCCAATGGATTGGGCTTGTGTCTGAAGTAGTTCCAAGTAATGCATAATGTCTACACATCAACGCTTCTTTACAAAGTTCTAATCTTTCATCTAATAATTTCCAGAATTTTTCTTCGTTTCCGTTCGCAATAATTCCAATTTGAGGTAAATTTAAACTTACAACACCTTGATTAAATCTTCCTTCAAATTTGTAGTTTCCATTTTCATCTTTCCATGGTGATAAGAAACTTCTACATCCCATTGGGCTAAATACGTTTCCTTCATAATTTTCACGCATTTTTTTAGCAGAAATATAATCTGGGTACATTCTCTTGCTTGAACATTTTACGGCAAGTTTTGTTAAGTAATCGTATTTTCCTCCCGTTAGGTTATTGTGTTCATATAATACATACACAAGTTTTGGGAATGCTGGTGTTACATATACACCTTTTTCGTTTTTGATTCCCTTGTATCTTTGTCTTAAGATTTCTTCAATAATCATTGCATTTTCTTCCATGTATTCGTCACCTTCTTCTAGGTTTAAGAATAAGGTAACAAATGGTGATTGTCCGTTTGTTGTCATTAATGTATTGATTTGGTATTGAATGGTTTGAACACCTGCTGCAAGTTCTGTTTTTAGTCTTTGTTCTACCATCTCATCTATTATATCTTGTGGTAATTTATCTTTATAGTTTTCTTCTAATTCTTTCTTGAATTTTTCTTTACTTTTTCTTAAATATTTTCCTAAGTGTTTTAAATCGACACTTTGTCCACCATATTGGTTACTTGCAACTGCAGCAATAATTTGTGTAGATACGGTACATGCAACTTGAAAACTTTTTGGACTTTCAATTAATTTTCCATTCATAACCGTTCCATTGTCTAACATATCTCCAATGTTTATTAAACAACAGTTAAAAATTGGTTGTAAAAAGTAATCTGCATCATGAAAGTGTAAAACACCTTCATCATGTGCTTTTGATATTTTTTCAGGAAGTAAGATTCTTTTTGTTAAGTCTTTTGAAACTTCTCCTGCTATATAATCTCTTTGTGTAGAGGCAAGAACTGCGTTTTTGTTTGAATTTTCTTCTAATAATTCCTTGTTTTGGTTTTTGATTAATCCTAAGATGGATTCATCGGTTGTATTTTGTTTACGTACTAACATTCTTGTATAACGGTATACAATATATTTTTTTGCAAGTTCAAATCTTTCATGTTCCATTAATTGTTCTTCAATAATATCTTGGATATCTTCTACTAGAATTCTCTTTTTGTCTAGATTTTGAATATATTCAATAATCTCATTAATTTCTTCTTTTGTTGCTCTTTCTTTTGCTCTTACTTCTTTGTTTGCTTTTTCGATTGCAGTTACAATTTTATCCCTATTATAATCTACTGCTCTTCCATCTCTTTTAATAACTTTCATTGTTCTTTCCCCCTCCAAGTTTCATGTACTTATTATATCGTAACTTTTTTTATTTTCTGTTGCAATTGCAACAAATTATGAGAATTGGGTTTTGTTTTTTTATAAACTAGCTCCGTTGTAAGCAAATTCGCTTTATTTCATTTATATTACAAATGTATGACATCTTATTTTGTCGAATTTTGCTTGAAAACACTGGTTTTTGTTCTTGTTGCATTTTTATAATATTTTATGTATAATATCTAGGAGGTAACTGGAATGAATATTGATTTAGATTTGTCTATGTTTATGAAAGATTTAGATAAGAATTGTTCTAAAGTACAAAAAAAATCCTTTAAAAAAGGGGAATTAATCACTTCTTATATTGCAAAGCGTAATCAACTTTGTTTGATGCTTTCGCGGAGAAGCCGATTTAATCCGTTATGATTTAAATGGAAATCGTACGATTGTAGAACATTTTTCAGATAATGCTATTTTTGGTGAAATTTTTTATGTGGTAAACACAAATAATGAATTGTTTGTTGAAGCGAAAAAGAATTCAACAGTTTTATTTTTTATTTATGATGATTTACAACAAAAATGCAATCCTAATTGCTTGTTTCATCAAAAATTATTAGATAGTCTTTCTTCTTTATATTTAAATAAAGTTATTGAATTAAATACTCGAATTGAATTGTTAAGTAAGAGAACAATCCGTGAAAAATTGCTTGGCTATTTTCATGTTATTTCTTCAAAAAACATGGGAAAAACCTTTCAAATTCCGTTTTCTCTTACTGACCTTGCCGATTATTTAAGTGTTGACAGAAGCGCCATGATGCGTGAGTTAAAGCTTTTAAAAGAAGATGGTTTTATTGAAAAAAGCGGTAACCGCATTAAGTTGTTATATAAGTAAAAGACAGCAAAATGAAGTGCACCTCCGTTTAGATTATACCATAATGTCCTTTTTATTATGGTCTACTAAACGGGGGGCATTTCAAAATCTGTCTTTTTATTTATTATTGGATATCTCCTTTTTTTATTTTTTCAATTTCTTCTTTTGATAAATTAGTTATTTTTATAATCATTTCAATTGATTGGTTCATTTCCAATAATCTTTTTGTTGTTTCTATCTTCTCTTCTCGTTTTCCTGCTTCTGTCAAACCAATTCGTGCCATTTTTCATCTAATATTGCTTTTTCTTTTAACTCTGCTACTCTTCTCAATTCCTCATCTTGACTGAGTTGTTTTAGTTCATCCATTGCCTTTTTTATTTCTTTGTTTTCTTCCATGATTTTTTCTACCTCCTTTTCATTCGGATTATAAAAAAATATCATCCATTGTGCTTGTTGCATCTTTTTCTAATATTCGTTTCGCTTTTGGTATTTCTATTATATGTATTTCAAATAGCTCTGTCAATATGATTTCTCGACCAGTTAATATCTCTTTTATTTGCCATTTTTTGTGTGTACTCTCGATTTCTCTTAATTTCTCAAAATTATAATCTAATATAATAATTCCTATTACTTTGTTAAGTTTTGTATAATCATTCCCTTTCAATAATTGTCCTGAATATATTCTACTCCAGTAATATAAAAATCGTTCTGCTGTATATTCGTTGCTAGCAAGTTGTACTTCTATATTACAAATGATTCCATCATTTAATGTTACTCTTAGGTCTAGTATTCCTAGTCTTTCTTCTGGATATTTCCCTATAATATATTTATCATTGTTTAAATCAATCTTTTCTATTTTCTCTTTTGTTACTGCTGTTATGACAGCTTTTGCTATATCTTCATTTCCCTGTCGAAATAATGAATGAAATACAACATCAATTTTTGGTTTTAATGGTTTTTTCTTTTCTTTCATTTATTTTTCCTCTCTGTTTTGTATTTTAAATTGCATAAAAACAAACCATTTTCACCTCCTATTTTTAATTTGTTATTTGGTCTTATAATTCATTTGGATTTTTAATTAGATCTTGTTTTTGAATAAATCTTTTTTGAATCAATTTTTTAGAAATCTTCTGAATGAAATCCTATGATAGACAAAATAATTGCACACATTATGCAATTTAATAAATTTATTAAATCATAATATGTGCAATTTTTCAATTATTTTTCATCGACCTATTTTTCGACCTATTTTTTATGCAAAGATTTGGTCAAATTCTTCTCCGTCGATTTTTTCTTTTTCTAGTAGAATTCCCGCTACGGAATGTAATTTTTCTATATTTGCTTTTAAAATTTCTTCTGCTTTATGGTATGCTGTATCGATAATGATTTTGGTTTCTTCATCGATGATAGATGCTGTTTCTTCTGAGTATTCTTTGCTTTGTGCAAAGTCTCTTCCCAAGAATACTTCTTCTTGTGTTGAGCCTAACATAATTGCTCCTACTCTATCACTCATACCATATTTGGTTACCATGCTTCTTGCAATTTTGGTTGCTCTTTCAATATCGTTACTTGCTCCTGTTGAAATATCATTTAAGATTAATTTTTCCGCTACTCTACCACCAAGTAATGATACAATGTTTTCTTCCATTTCTGTCTTTGACATGAAAGATTTGTCTTCCGTTGGGCGATACATGGTGTATCCTCCTGCCATTCCTCTTGGTACAATAGAAATTTGATGTACTGGGTCTTGGGTTGGCAAGAAACGACTTACGACTGCATGGCCTGCTTCGTGGTATGCAACTAGTTTATTTTCTTTTTCACTTCTTACTCTTGTTTTCTTTTCTGGTCCCATGGTTACTTTTACCATGGCATCTTCAATTTCTTTCATTCCAATTTCTTTTATGTCTCTTCTTGCAGCAAGTAAAGCTGCTTCGTTTAATACATTTTCTAAATCTGCTCCTGCAAAACCTGAGGTGTTTTTAGCAATTGTTTTTAGGTCTACATCTTCTGCTAATTTTTTCTTTTTCGCATGTACTTCTAAGATTTGTTCTCTTGCTTTTACATCTGGTGCAGATACAACGATTTGACGATCGAATCTTCCTGGTCTTAGTAATGCTTTATCTAATACATCTGGACGGTTGGTTGCGGCAAGTACAATAACGCCTTCATTGGTTCCAAATCCATCCATTTCAACTAATAATTGATTTAAGGTTTGTTCTCTTTCATCATGTCCTCCACCAAGTCCTGCTCCTCTTTGACGACCTACTGCATCAATTTCATCAATGAAGATAATACATGGTGCTTTTTTCTTAGCTTCTTCAAATAAGTCTCTTACACGGGATGCTCCCACACCAACAAACATTTCTACGAAGTCAGAACCACTAATAATAAAGAATGGTACTCCTGCTTCTCCTGCTACTGCTTTAGCAAGTAATGTTTTTCCTGTTCCTGGTTGACCAACAAGTAATACTCCTTTTGGAATTCTTGCTCCCATATCTGTGAATTTTTTTGGACTTTTTAAGAATTCTACAATTTCTTCTAATTCTTCTTTTTCTTCATCCACTCCTGCTACATCTTCAAAGGTAACACGGTTTTGTTCACTTTGTCCCATTAGTCTTGCTTTACTTTTTCCAAATGACATGGTTTTGTTTCCACCTTGGTTTGGGTTCATCACAAATAACCAAAAAATTAGGAAAATAATTAGTAATCCAAATGGTGTTAATAAACTTAATATGGTAATAAAAATCGATTGGTTTTGTTCTGTTAATGTAATATTTCCTTCTTTTAATGGAGTAGCAGCATATGTCATAAAGCTATCAATACTTGGTATATTTACTTCTTTTTTATTGTTATCTCCTTTTACTGTTACATATGCTTTTTTCGCATCTGCTGATAATTCAATTTCTGATATTTCTGCTGTTTCCATTTTGGTAATCAATTCTGAATATGTCATTTTCGTATCTTGATTATCTAAAATAGATGTTAACAGTACAATAAAAATAACTCCTATAATTAGCCACATGGCTAGTGTTTTTAATCCGTTTTTCAAGATGACTTCCTCCTTCAAAAGTAAAGTTTGTACTCTTCACTTTTCACTCTTAACTTTTGCTTGCAATATACCATATTTGTTTTCTAATTGCAAGCATTTTTATGTGTCTTTTTTGTGTC
Organism: uncultured Clostridia bacterium; assembly: GCA_949948835.1. Taxonomy (GTDB): domain Bacteria; phylum Bacillota; class Clostridia; order TANB77; family CAG-508; genus RGIG8482. Next base: position 42,268 of record CATLHF010000008.1, read on the forward strand.
GAATCCAGTCGTATCAAGGTTTTGCTTACGGATGCTATTGGTTTATCATAAAAAATATTTTCTGTTTTTGTACTAAAATTTTAATCTTTTTATTCGGAATTAAAAATTTATTGCCAATATTATTCCCGCACAACTTAATAATATCTTCAATATGTTTCTTTTCGATTCCAGAACTTGCTCCAAAAAGCATCGTTATAGTATATAACACAATTCGATTTTTTATAACTAAATCTAATTTATTAAATTTTCTTAAATCTAATACAATTTCTTTCTTATTGTTTGATAATAATATTTCTTCATAAGCTTGTTTTGTTATTTGTTCTAAGTATTTGTCTTCTTCTTGAATAATATCTGCCATTCTTGCAATAGATTCTATCATGTTTGGATTAAATTCTTTTTCTAAATAGGGAATTAACTCATTTCTTATTTTATTTCTTGTATAAATATTTTCAAAGTTTGTTTGATCAATTTGGGGATTTAATTTGTTTTGTTCACAATATTCTTCAATCTCACTTCTTTTGCATTCAATAAGAGGTCTGATATAGATATTATCTCTTACTGGTTCTATTCCTTTTAGCCCAGAAAGACCGGTTCCCCTAAGTAAATTCATCATAACCGTTTCTACTAAATCGTTTTTAGTATGTGCTGTTGCAATTTTATTTGCTCCTACTTGCTTTTGTATCTTAGAAAAAAAGGCATATCGTACTTTTCTTCCCATCTCTTCTGTTCCTAATTTTTCTTTCTTTGCTTTTTCTAATACATTTTCTCTTTTTATAAAACAAGCAATTCTATAGTTTTTACACATTTGTTCAACGTACTGCTCATCTTCTTCCGCTTCTTTTCGAATGCCATGATTAATATGACATACAGTAAAGGTAAAATGTAACTGTTCTTGTAAATTTAAAAAAATATGGAATAAACAAGTAGAGTCAGGTCCCCCTGACACTCCAAGTATAATATGATCATTTTCTTCGATTAAATGATATTTCTTAATTGTTTGTAATACTTTTTCTTCTAACATATAATTTCCTTTTATATAATTTCATATCCTTCTTTAATTATGTTTCGAAATTCTTCACTAATAGAATGCCAATCGAATAACTCAATTTGATTTCATATATCGTTATTCTTTTTTCTAGCGCTACAATTGCTTTGTGCAAACTAGAATAATTAACCCCCATCTTTTTCTTTTTTTAATCTCGATATTTTTCGATATTGGTAAATTTGGTATAATTCCCAAGCCATAGTAGTTCTACGGTTCCGGTTGATCCAGAACGATGTTTTGCGATAATTACTTCTGCTACGTTTTTCTTTTCACTGTCTTCATTATAATAGTCATCACGATATAAGAATATAACGATATCGGCATCTTGTTCGATAGCTCCTGATTCACGAAGGTCGGAAAGCATTGGTCTATGGTCTGGACGTTGTTCTGGTGCTCTTGATAATTGGGAAAGGGCAATAACTGGTACATTAATTTCTTTGGCTAGTATTTTTAAGGAACGACTGATTTCTGAAATTTCTTGTTCACGGCTTCCGCCTCTTTTATTACTTCCTTGTACTAATTGTAAATAATCGATTACAACAAGCCCTATGTTTTTTTCTAATTTTAGTTTACGACATTTAGCACGAATTTCCATCACAGAAATTCCTGGTGTATCATCAATATAAATACCAGATTCAGAAAGTGGTCCTAAAGCACTTGCTAGTTTCATCCAGTCTTCATCATCAATTTTTCCAGTTCTTACTTTATTACTATCTACCATTGCTTCACTACATAGTATTCTATTTACCATTTGTTCTTTAGACATTTCTAAACTAAAAATAGCTACTGGAACTCCTGCACGAACTGCGGCATTTGCGGCAATATTTAAGGCAAATGCTGATTTTCCCATAGCAGGTCTTGCAGCAATTAAAACCAAATCGGATTCATGAAGCCCTGCTGTTTTGTAATCTAAATCAGCAAATCCTGTTGGAACACCAGTAATATGTTGTTTCTGGTTATATAATTTTTCAAGCCCCGCAAAGGTATCGACTAAAATATCTTTAATGGATGCATATCCTTTTTGGTTCTTTTTTTGCATGACATCAAAGATTTTCTTTTCTGCTTGGTCCATGATGTTTTCTACTTCTTCGGTTGGGTCATATCCTAATGCAATAATCTGGTTTGCTGTTTGAATAAGACTTCTTAACATAGATTTTTCTTCTACAATTTTAATATATTTATCAATGTTAGCTGTTGTTGGTGCCATGTCTGGAAGACTTGCTAAATATTCTAATCCTCCAACACTATCAAATTTTCCAAGAGAAACAAGCTCCGCTTTTAAAGTAATAATGTCTACTGGTTCTGCACGGTTATATAAGTTTAGAATTGCTCCATAGATTGCTTTATTATCTTCACGGTAGAAGTCTTCTTCTTTTAACACCTCAATAACAGCTGTTACTGCATCTTTGTCGGTTAACATGCTACCTAAAACAGCTTGTTCTGCTTCTATATCACTTGGTGGTATTTTTCCTAATTCCATAGATTACTCCTTTTATATTCCTACTACATTTAATTTTAATTTAGCAATTACTCCATCATATAGTTTGATTTCTATCGTAAATGTTCCTAATATTTTAATTGGTTCTGTTAAGATAATTTTTTTCTTGTCTACTTTAATGTGATATTGTTTTTCTAGGTTTTCTGCAATTTCTTTTGATGTTACACTTCCAAATACTTTACCATTTTCTCCTGCTTTTACAGGAAGTTTTAGTGTGATTTTTTCAATTTTATTAGCTGTTTGCTTTGCTGCTTCTTTTTCTAGTTCTTTTCGATGCTCTTCAGAGGATTTTTTAGATTGTAAATTAGTTAAGTTTCCTTTATCTGCGGGAACTGCTAAATTCTTAGGGAATAGATAATTTCTTGCATATCCATCATTGGCATTAATAATTTGGTCTTTTTTTCCTACCCCTTTAATATCTTGTGTTAATATGACTTTCATTGATTACCTCCTCTTTCTCTAATTTCCTAATTCTTCAAAGTATTCATTTATTTTCTCGATTAATTCTTCTTTTACTTCTTGTTTTGTTTTTCCTTCTACTTGGGCTCCAGCAAGGGTAATGTGCCCTCCTCCCCCTAGTTTTTCTAGGATAACTTGAACATTGATGTCTCCTATCGAACGTCCACTAATGCATACTTTGCTTCCAACCGTTCCAATGACAAAAGATGCTGTTATATCACTGATAGTTAAAAGTTCATCTGCTGCTTTTGCGCAAATAACTCCCGCATCTTTGTTTTCTTGTTCGTAAATTGATATTGCAATGGTATCACGAACAATTTCAGCTTCTTTTACAATATCGGATATAGTGTTATAACTATCTAAATCGCTTTGGAACCATTTTTTTACTTTGATAATATCAACACCACATTTTCGTAAGTATGCTGCTGCTTCAAAGGTTCTAACACCTGTTTTAAAGGTAAAGTTTTTCGTGTCCATCATAATTCCTGCATATAGTCCTTCAATTTCAATGGTTTTTAGTGAAATTGGTACTTCAACATATTGTAGTAATTCTGTTACTAACTCTGCGGCAGAAGATGCATATACTTCTTGGAAAGTTAGGGTTGCATTATCAATATAGTCTGTACTTCTTCTATGATGGTCGATTACTACAATTTTATTGGTTCTCTCTAGCAATTCTGGTACTTCTACATAACTTCTTTTATGCGTATCTACAATGATTAAAAGTGTCTCATTTGCTATTTTTGATAGAGCTTGTTGAGAATCGATAAAAATATCTTCCTCTTCTTCTTTTTTCACGGATTCCATAAAGGTATTAATGGTTAATCCTGTCGTTTGATTTACAATTTTTACTTCTTTTCCAAGGCTTTTTGCAATTCTATATACACCTAAACTAGAACCTAAGGAATCGATGTCTCCGTTGGTGTGTCCCATAATCATAACATCACTTGCTTGCATCATTAATTCTTCTAATGCATGTGCTACAGTTCTTGCTTTTACTTTAGTTCTTTTTTCTACTTCTTGTGCTCTTCCTCCAAAGAATAAGTATTTCTCATTTTCACGAATAACAGCTTGATCTCCTCCACGTCCTAGAACAATATCCATTCCAGATAATGCAGATTTATATTTTTCATATTCGGTTGCTCCTTCATTAGAAACCGAAATACTTAAGGTGATTTGTAAGCCACCTTCTAGTTTGATTTCTTTTATTTCATCTAAAATTTGAAATTTATTTTCTTTTATTTTTTCTAAATATCGTTGTTCAAATACATAGACAAAGGTATCTCGATCCGATTTAATGACAACACCTTTTGATTCTATTGCCCAGTCGTAAATGCTTTTTTCTATTTTTGCAATCACTTCTGGCCTATCTTCTGTTTGAATTCGTTGTATCATTTCTTCGTAATTATCAATCATGATAATTCCCATACAAGTTTGAGCATCATTATATTTTTTAATTGCTTTTACATAGTCCGTATTATCAATAAAATATAAAAGAAGCATATATTCTGATTGATTTTTACGTTCATTACTTTTAGATTTTACATATTCGCCAACGATTTTATAATGTTTCTGGTCAATGATTTGTTCTTTTTGAATCGTTCTATCTTTGGTTCTGTTACTATCTTGACTTGTTATTTTTTCTTCTATTTCCATTTTTATTTCTTGCATTAAGACATTTAATGTGTTTTCTATATGGACATTTTCAAATTCGCTAACGAATTTTGAACTTTTCCAAATCGTGTTTCCATCTGTTTCCATGATAATTAATGGAAATGGTGAATTGATTAATGTGTTTTTAGCGGCAGAATCTACATTAATGGTTAATTCTTGAATATGTTCTGAAATTTCTGCTTTTCTTTTTTTGCTCGTCCAAAAAGCATAAAAACAAATAAGGCCATATAGGATAACCGCAGGCATAACGAATGCTATTTGATAGCAACATATGATAACTAGTAATATGGCAATAATGACTAGATATATTTTGGTTCTTGAATTAATAATTTCAAAGGTTCTTTTGTTTGAATTTTGCATAAATCCTCCTTTTATTCATAGTTCTATTGTACGCTTTTTCGTAAACTTTGTCAAGAAATACCTGGCCAATATTCGCCTTTTCCGGTCCATGGGAACATCGACTCCTACAACATCCAACCTAAAATAGTATGATTTTTTAGCATACAAAAAAAGAGGTCTCCCTCTTTTTTTGTACTTTATGAAATTATTCTTCTACTGTCTCTTCTACTACGTCTTCTATTGTTTCTTCTGATTCTGGTATTATATTGGTATCTAATTCTTCTTGGTCTGGAATTTCTTCTTGTTGTTCTGTATTAATTTTAATACTCTTATATTTGTTCATTCCAGTTCCTGCTGGAATTAGTTTACCAATAATAACGTTTTCTTTTAATCCAATTAATGGATCTACTTTTCCTTTTATTGCAGCTTCTGTTAATACTCTTGTTGTTTCTTGGAAAGATGCTGCTGATAAGAAGGATTCTGTTGCAAGAGATGCTTTTGTGATACCTAGTAATGCACGTTTTCCAGTTGCTGGACGTTTTCCTTCCTCTAGTGCTTCTTTATTTTTGTCTTCAAATTCATACATGTCAACTAGTGAACCTGGGAACATATCGGTATCTCCATTGTCTTCTACTCTTACTTTCTTAAGCATTTGTCTACCAATAACTTCAACGTGTTTATCATTAATATCAACACCTTGGTTACGATATACTTTTTGTACTTCTTGGATTAAGTATTCATATACACCTTCTGGTCCTTTGATTGTTAAGATTTCGTTTGGATTAATTGAACCCTCTGTAATTTGGTCTCCTGCTTCTAGTTCATCTCCATCTTTTACGCGTAGTTTTGAACCAAATGGAATAGTATATGTTTTCGAATCATCTTTAGAAGTTACAATAACTTCTTTCTTTTTCTTGTTTTCCGTAATTTTTACTTTTCCTGCAATTTCTGTAATAATTGCAAGTCCTTTTGGTTTTCTTGCTTCAAATAACTCTTCAACCCTAGGAAGACCTTGTGTAATATCTCCTCCTGCGACACCTCCTTGGTGGAAGGTTCTCATCGTAAGCTGTGTACCAGGCTCACCGATGGATTGTGCAGCGATAATACCAACTGCTTCACCAATGTTAACTTCTGTTCTTGTAGCAAGACCCATTCCATAACATTTCGCACAAACTCCATGTTTTGAATGACATCCAAGTGCAGAACGTACTTTTACTTTTGTAAATCCTGCTTCTACAATTTTTTCTGCCAATTTTTCAGTAATCATGGTATTGGTATCAACAATTACTTCTTTTGTTTTTGGGTCGATAATATCTTCTAATGGATATCTTCCTTCTAGTCTTTCTTGTAGTTTTTCAATGATTTGGTTTCCGTCTTTAATATCAGAAATTTCAATTCCTTCATGTGTTCCACAATCATGTTCACGAACAATGATATCTTGTGAAACATCAACTAGTCTTCTGGTTAAGTATCCAGAGTCAGCGGTTCTTAACGCAGTATCGGCAAGTCCCTTTCTTCCTCCGTGGCTTGATACGAAGTATTCTAATGGGTCAAGTCCTTCTCTAAAAGAAGAACGAATTGGAATTTCTACGGCTTTACCAGAGGTGTTTGCCATAAGTCCACGCATACCTGCTACTTGGCGTAATTGGTTCATGTTACCACGAGCTCCAGATTCAATCATCATATAGATTGGGTTTAATTCATCAAAGTTTTCTTGCATTGCACTAGATACATCCCCTGTTGCTTGTTCCCAAACTTTAATAACAGATTCATAACGTTCGTCTTCTGTAATTAAACCACGTTTATATTGTTTTGCAATTTGTTCTACTTTTTCTTCTGCTGCTGCTAAGATTTCTTGTTTCTTTTCTGGAATAACAATATCTTTTGTACTAACTGTGATAGCACCTTTTGTAGAATATTTATATCCTGTTGATTTAATATAGTCTAATAATTCAGCAGCTCTTGATAATCCGTGAACATTAATACATTTTGCAACAATTTTTCCTAAGTTCTTTTTAATAACTGGGAAATCGATTTCTAAATCAAATTCGTGTTCTGGATCGGTTCTATCGACAAATCCTAAATCTTGTGGAATTCCTTGGTTGTAGATAACTCTTCCTACAGTTGTTTTTACTCGTTTTGAACGAATGCTTCCATCTTCATTTTCTTTATACATACGAATCCAAACAAGAGCATGTAGGCCTAAGTCTCCATTTGCATAAGCCATTAGAGCTTCGTCTGTATCTTTATAGTAACTTCCTTCTCCTGGTTCTCCTGCAACTTCCATTGTTAAATAGTAGCTTCCTAAAATCATATCTTGTGTTGGAACGGTTACTGGTTTACCATCTTGTGGTTTTAGTAAGTTGTTGACAGATAACATTAAGTATCTTGCTTCCGCTTGTGCTTCTGGTGATAATGGAACGTGAACTGCCATTTGGTCACCATCGAAGTCAGCGTTAAATGCTGTACATACTAATGGGTGAAGTTTGATTGCTCTTCCTTCTACTAATACTGGTTCAAATGCTTGAATACCAAGTCTATGTAGTGTTGGTGCACGGTTTAGCATAACTGGATGGTCTTTAATAACTTCTTCTAAGATATCCCATACTTCTGGTCTTAATTTTTCTACCATTCTTTTTGCATTTTTAATGTTATGGGCAATTCCTCTTCCTACTAATTCTTTCATAACAAATGGTTTAAATAATTCAACCGCCATTTCTTTTGGAAGACCACATTGGTATATTTTTAGTTCTGGTCCTACAACGATAACGGAACGTCCAGAGTAGTCAACACGTTTTCCAAGTAAGTTTTGACGGAAACGTCCTTGTTTTCCTTTTAATAGGTCAGATAATGATTTTAATGGTCTGTTTCCTGCTCCTGTAACAGGTCTTCCACGTCTTCCATTATCGATTAAGGCATCTACTGATTCTTGTAACATTCTTTTTTCGTTTCTTACAATAATTTCTGGTGCTCCTAATTCTAATAGTCTTTTTAAACGATTGTTACGGTTAATCACACGACGGTATAAATCGTTTAAGTCTGATGTTGCAAAACGTCCACCATCTAATTGTACCATTGGTCTTAAATCTGGTGGGATAACTGGTACAACATTCATTACCATCCATTCTGGTTTATTTCCAGAAATTCTAAAGGATTCTACGGTATCTAAACGTTTGATTAGTTTTACTCTTTTTTGTTCACTAGCATTTTCTAATTCTTTCTTTAATTTTACTGCTAATTTTTCTACATCAATTTCTTGTAGTAATTTTTGGATTGCTTCTGCTCCCATCTCTGCTTTGAAAGTACCTTTTCCGTATTTTTCTACAGCATCATGATATTCTTTTTCGGTTAATACTTGTGCTTTCATTAATCCGGATGTTCCTTTGTCTGTTACAATGTAAGAGGCAAAGTAAATTACTTTTTCTAGGCTTCTTGGTGAAATGTCTAGCATTAGAGCTACTCTGCTTGGTATTCCTTTAAAGTACCAAATGTGAGCAACTGGTGCTGCAAGTTCGATGTGTCCCATTCTCTCTCTTCTTACTTTTGCTTTGGTTACTTCTACTCCACAACGGTCGCAGACAATTCCTTTATAACGAACTCTTTTATATTTACCACAATGACATTCCCAGTCTTTTGTTGGACCAAAGATTCTTTCGCAAAACAGTCCGTCTTTTTCTGGTTTTAAAGTTCTATAGTTAATGGTTTCTGGCTTTTTAACTTCTCCTTTTGACCATTCTCTAACTTTTTCGTCGGATGCTAGCCCAATTTTTAATTTATCAAATATTTCTAATTCATCCACTGTTTTTATTTTTCTCCCTTCCGGTTTGGATTTTGGTTTCCTTTTTATTTTCTATTTATTTACACTGCTGTACAATTTTGTTTTGTTATAAATAGAAATTTTAGGAAAATATTTAATTATTGTGAGGACGTGCCATGCACGCCCTACCATGCATCATTTTTATTCTTCGTCATCTAGGATGTCATTATCATTTAATAGATTGTCTTCTCCTAAATCGGTATCGTCTAATAACATTTCGTCTTCATCATCTAAGATTGGATCGAATAATTCATCGCTTTCTTCTTCGTCATCTAGGATTTCATTTCCATCTTCATCTTCTTCCATATAACCATCTGCTAGTTCATCTTCTAATAAAATGTTTTGTGTTTTTTCTCTTTCTGGTGTGTATTCAATTCCTTCTTCAATGTTTTCTTTTAGTTCTAATTCTTGGTTGTCTTCTGAATATAGACGAACGTCTAATCCTAAACTTTGTAGTTCTTTTACTAATACTTTGAAGCTCTCTGGAACTCCTGGTTCTGGTACATTTTCACCTTTTACGATTGCTTCATAGGTTTTTACACGTCCTACTGTATCATCTGATTTTACAGTTAAGATTTCTTGTAGAGTATGTGCTGCACCATATGCTTCTAGTGCCCAAACTTCCATTTCTCCAAAACGTTGTCCACCAAATTGTGCTTTTCCTCCAAGTGGTTGTTGTGTTACTAATGAGTATGGTCCTGTTGAACGAGCATGGATTTTATCATCTACTAAGTGGTGTAGTTTTAACATGTACATAACACCAACGGTTACTGGATGGTCAAATTTTTCTCCAGTTCTTCCATCATATAGTGTTACTTTTCCATCTGGTGTACGTCCTGCTTGTTCTAATAGTTCTGTAATTTCGTCTTCCTCAGCTCCATCAAATACTGGTGTTGCAACTTTCCATCCAAGTTCTCTTGCTGCTGCACCTAAGTGTACTTCTAGCACTTGCCCTAAGTTCATACGAGATGGTACACCAAGTGGGTTAAGTACGATATCTACTGGAGTTCCATCTGGCATAAATGGCATATCTTCTACTGGTAAGATTCTTGATACAACACCTTTGTTTCCGTGACGTCCTGCCATTTTATCTCCTACTGAGATTTTTCTTTTTTGTGCGATGTAACAACGAATGACTTGGTTTACTCCTGGTGCTAATTCGTCTGAATTATCTCTTGTAAAGATTTTTACATCTACAATGGTTCCTTCTTCTCCATGTGGTACACGAAGTGATGTATCTCTTACTTCTCTTGCTTTTTCTCCAAATATGGCACGAAGTAATCTTTCTTCTGCGGTTAGTTCTGTTTCTCCTTTTGGTGTTACTTTTCCAACTAGAATGTCTCCTGGTCTTACTTCTGCACCAATACGAATAATTCCGTTCTCATCTAAGTCTTTTAAGCTGTCTTCTCCAACATTTGGAATATCTCTTGTGATTTCTTCTGGTCCAAGTTTGGTATCTCTACATTCACAATCGTATTCTTCAATGTGGATAGAAGTATATACGTCTTCTTTTACTAATCTTTCACTAATTAATACAGCATCTTCGTAGTTGTAACCTTCCCATGTTGCAAATGCAATTAATACGTTTTTACCAAGTGCCATTTCTCCTTTATCGGTAGATGGTCCATCGGCAATCACATCTCCTGCTTTTACTTTTTCGCCTTTTACAACGATTGGTCTTTGATTAATACAGGTTCCTCCATTGGTTCTTTTGAACTTACGTAAGTGGTAAGTTTCTAATTCTCCTTTATCGGTTTTTAAAACGATTTCATCACCAGTTACTTTTTGAATAGTTCCGTTTGATTTTGCAATTTGCATAATGCCAGAATCTTTTGCTGCTCGATATTCAATTCCTGTTCCTACGATTGGTGATTCTGGAACAAGTAGTGGAACTGCTTGACGTTGCATGTTAGCCCCCATTAATGCACGGTGAGCATCATCGTGCTCTAAGAATGGTATCATAGCGGCACCAACAGATACTAATTGTTTTGGTGAAACATCTACGTAGTCTACCATTTCTGGTGCAACTTCTTCAATATCGTCTAAGTGTCTTACTTTAATTTTTTTGCTTACAAAGTTTCCGTTTTTATCAATTTTTTCAGATGCTTGCGCAATTCTTGCCCCTTCTTCATCTTCTGCACTTAAGTATATTACTTCATCCGTTACTTTATGGGTTTCTGGATCTACTTTTACATATGGTGTTTCTACAAATCCATATTCATTGATGATAGCAAAAGAAGTTAGTGCTGAAATTAATCCAATGTTTGGTCCTTCTGGAGATTCGATTGGACATAAACGACCATAATGAGTATAGTGAACGTCTCTTACTTCGAATCCTGCTCTTTCTCTTGAAAGTCCTCCAGGTCCTAATGCTGATACTCTTCTTTTATGGGTTAATTCAGATAATGGGTTGGTTTGGTCCATGAATTGTGATAGTTGTGAACTTCCAAAGAATTCACGAATTGATGATGTGATTGGTTTTGTGTTAATTAAAGTTTGTGGTGTTACAACATCTAAGTCTTGAATGGTCATTCTTTCACGAACGACTCTTTCTAGCCTTGTTAGACCAATTCTAAATTGATTTTGTAGTAATTCACCAACACAACGAATACGTCTATTTCCTAAATGGTCAATATCATCTAAATATCCTAATCCATGTTGTAAGTTCATAATATAGTTAACAGAGGCAATCATGTCTTCTGTGGTAATATGTTTTGGAACTAATTCGTCAATTCTTTCTTTTACCATTTTTTCAACATCTTTTGGATCTGTATTTTCTAATATGTTTTGTAATACTGCATAATTTACTTCTTCTTTTACGATAGTACTTTTTAAGTCAACATATTCATGAATATCGACTGTTCCATTACCAATTACTTTAACGTTTTTGTCTCCAATTTTTACTTCTACTGAGTTAATTCCTGCATTTTGGATTGCTTTTGCAAGTTCTTGTGTAATGGCATTATCTTTTTCTACTAATACTTCTCCTGTTGCTGGATTGATAATGTCTGCTCCTGCAATTTGGTTTTTAATTCTTCCAGCTAATCCTAATTTTTTGTTAAATTTATATCTTCCAACTTTGGCAAGGTCATATCTTCTGTTATCAAAGAATAGTCCTGTGAATAGGTTTCTTGCGGCATCAACAGATGGAAGTTCTCCTGGTCTTAATTTTTTGTAAATTTCGATTAACGCTTCATCTGCTGTTTTGATTGGGTCTTTGTTGATAGTTGCAACAATTTTATCTTCTTCTCCAAATACTTCTAAAATTTGGGCATCAGTTTCTAGTCCAATTGCTCTTAATAAGCAAGTTACTGGTAGTTTTCTTGTTCTATCAATTCGAACATAGAATACATCGTTTGAATCAGTTTCGTATTCAATCCATGCTCCACGAATTGGCATAACGGTTGATGTGAAAACTTTTTTACCAGTTTTGTCGTAGTCTGAATCGTAGTAACATCCTGGTGAACGTACTAATTGGCTGACAACAACTCTTTCTGCACCATTGATGACGAATGTTCCACTATCTGTCATAAGTGGGAAGTCACCTAAATAAATTTCTTGTTCTTTAATTTCTCCTGTTTCTCGATTGATTAAACGAACTTTTACATGTAATCTCGTAGAGTATGTAGCGTCTCTTTCTTTTGCTTCTTCTAATGAATATTTTGTTTTTTCTTCCATGTAATAATCGAAAAACTCTAATACTAGATTTCCAGTATAATCAATAATTGGCGAAATGTCTCTTAATACTTCTCCAAGTCCCTCTTCTACAAACCAGTTGTAAGAGTCTTTTTGTACTTGGATTAAATTTGGCATTTCAATACTGTCCTCTGTTTTTGCAAACGTTTTTCTAACACATTTCTCGTGTTTTACGTCTTTTACCAAAAAAATCACCTCTATATTAAATTAAGCAGAAAATTTGAAATTCGCATTCCAGATAGTTAGAATGCTTTTTAAGATTAAAATCTATTTATCAAGAAGTCCTTCTTAACCTAAGTTTCTTTCACAATTTCTAATACGGTTACTGCTCTTTTCCTCTTAGAAATAGGCTTACTCCAAAGCTTAATTCCTCTTCTTGTTAAATTTAAAAGAATTGTTACTTTATATCAAAAGCAATATAAAAAAGATGATATAATTCGTAACTAAAAAATTATATCATCTTTCCTTACGGCTTGTCAAGGTTTCGCTGAATTTTTTTGGCAATTTTTTGGATTTTTTTATAGTTGTGTACCTAATCGTTTTTCCATATCTCTTTTCAAGGCTAATATTTCTGTTTCTTTTAGTCCTGTTTGCGCCATTATATAAGATGTTCTCATATCGTCCTTAAGAAGTCGTCTTGCCATTTGTTGTTTTTGCATTCGTTCTAGTTGCATTTTTGCTTTTTCCAATTTTTCAACACCTAAATATGCTAAATCTTCATTATTCATCGTCATGTTTAAAAATCGTATTGCTTCTGTTGTTTGTTTTGTTTTTATGTAAGCATTTACCAGTAAAATAATTTCTTCTAGCGTTACTTTATCGTATTTTTCATCAATTACCATTCGATATGCATTTACATCATTTACTGTAATTTCTTTTGCATCCATCTTTTTTCGAATTGTTTTGGCATTAATGTTTGTTTTTCTTTGCGTTTCTCTCGATTCTTTTTTTATGGACTTTTCTTGAATTCTTTGTCCAGTTTGTTCTGTTTCTTCTTGTCCTTCTACTCCTTGTTGTTTAGTTTCCCCCTCTATTTCTGGTTCTAATACTGCTTTTTCATCTGTTTTACTAATTTCTCTGCTTATTGTATTATTAGATACTCCTAATATACCTGCTATCTCTTTTTGTTCTTTTTCCTTATTTTTCTCTTCTTCTTGCCTTCTTTTTTCACCTTCTTGCCTTGCATCTTCTAATAATTTTTGAGGTATGGATGCTATTTTTTTATTGATGGTAGTATCAGCTACCTGAAACGCTCTTGCAATTTTATGTTGGCTTTTCTCTTGTCTTATTCGTTCTAATATTTCTTCTTGTTTTATTTCTACTCTTCTATTTGATGGCCTTCTTAAACCTTGTTTTACCGCTTCATTTATTGCTTCATTCACTAATGTTTTATCTATCTCTTTTATTCTCATAGAAATATCAGTTTGTTTTACATCCATTACTTGTGCTATTCCAGTTTGATACTTCCCTTGTTTCGTTAACCTTAATATTTGTTCTTGCTCTTTTTGTAGTGTCACTTCACGCTTTGCTTGCCCTTTTTGCATTGCTTTTTCTAATAATGTTTCATCTATTTTATGCATTCTTCTATTGATTACTTCATATCCTATTTTTTGTATTCTTACAATTTCAAGTGTTGTTTTTCCTCGTTCAATTAGCTTTAATAGGTCTTGTTGTGACCATTCTACTTTTGGCATATTTCTTTCCCCTTTTTACAAAATTCACTATTATTATATATTATTTTACATAAAATTACAATTATTTAATAAAAAAAGAACAAGATGTTATTCTTGTTCCATGTTTTGTTTTATTTTATTTGCTTTTTTTCGAATTCTTTGAATTGCCGTATCCACTGATTTTACTTTTGTGCCTAGTTTTTCGGCAATAGCGGCATAGGACTTTCCTTGTTTGTATTGGTGTAATACTTGTTTTTCAAAGTCACTTAAGCTCTCATTTATTTTGTTTTCGATTGAATAATAGTATTCTTTTTTTGTTAGCATTTCTAATGGATCTTCTGTTGTTTTGGTTTCTAATATTTCAATGACTGGCACGTCATCATTTTCTTCGTATGCTGCTGAATTTAAGGAAAATGCCGAGTTTAATGGTATGTTTTTTTGACGGTTTGATGTTTTTAGTGCCGTTATTAGTTGTCTTTCGATACATAGGTTAGCAAATGTTTTAAAGGAATTTTGCTTTTCGGAATTAAATGATTTGGTGGCTTTATATAGTCCAATTAATCCTTCTTGAATAATATCTTCTCTTTCTGCTCCTGCCATGAAAAATTTACTTGCTTTCATATTCACCAAGTCATTGTATTTATTCATTAAGTAATTTAATGCGGTATTATCACCAGATTGTATTTCTTGAATTACTTTTTCATCTGGCATATTTCCATATTGAATTTCAAGTTGATTTGCTTGTATCATGTATCTTGCTACCTCCTAAGGCTGATTCTACTTGCATTATATTTGATTCTTCTTCTAAATGTCAAGTGTTTTTCGCTATTTTTCTTGACTTTTAGCGATTTATTTGTCTTTTTATTTCCTCTAATGCCTTTTTTCGACTACTTATGACATTTTTTTCTGTCTTTTCTAGTTCCGCAAGGGTTCTTCCATCTTCTAATTCAAATATCTCATCAAATCCAAATCCATTTTCTCCTTTGCATGTTGTTGCGATATATCCTGAAAGGATTCCTGTCCCTATTTTAAATTCTGTTCCATCATAATATACAATTACTGTCACGTAATCTACTTTTCTTTTTTCTTTTTTAAGTCCTTGCATTTTAGCTAATATATATTCATTTCTTTGTCTTGCATATTGATTAGAATCTTTGTCTTCTCCTAAAAACCTTGCTGTTTTTACTCCTGGCCATCCACCATATTCTTTAATACAAATTCCACTATCATCTGCAATGCATGGTATTTTTGTTTTTTCATAAATCTTTTTTGCTTTCTTTTTTGCATTTTCTTCAAATGTTCTTCCATTTTCAATTACTTCTACCGTATTTTTTATATCGTTTAACGTGATTATATCCCATTCATCTAAGATTGCTTGTATCTCTTTTACCTTCTCTTTATTTCCACTTGCTACTAGTATTTCCATGACTTATTTCCCTTTCTTTTTGCTTATTATATCATACTTTTAGGCAGAATACCACATTTCTACATTTATTGACTTTTTTCTACGTTTATATCATAATGTTACTATATCATTCATTAAAGAAGGTGTAATTTTTGCCTAAAATATATTTAGAAAAAAATGTTTTAGATGCTGCCTTTGAGCGATTGGAATTTATATTTGATCATTTTGATAATATATATTTTAGTGTAAGTGGTGGAAAAGATAGCAGTCTTATGGTTCAACTCGCAAACATGGTGGCTCTTAAGAAACATCGAACGTTCGATGTTTTATATATTGATTTTGAGGCTCAGTATCGTTTAACCATTGAACATATTTATGAATTAAAGCAATTATCTCAAATAAGAGATTTTTATCATATTGCTCTTCCTATGGCTCTACGTAATGCTGTTTCTATTTTGCAACCAAAATGGATTTGTTGGGAAGAAGAAAGTAGAGATTTATGGGTAAGAGATTTACCAGCTGATAGTATTAATATGACTAACTGTCCTTTTCCATGGTTCCGTAAGGGAGAAGAGTTTGAAGAGTTCATTATTCAGTTTGCTGCCTGGTATCAAAAAAAATGGGGTGGTAGTGTTGCTTGTGGCGTTGGTATTCGTAGTGATGAAAGTTTAAATCGTTTTCGAACAATTACTTTTGAAGGAAAAATTCTGTATCAGAATAAACATTGGACAACAAAAATTAAATATGGGGATCAATATATTGATGTTTTTAATTTTTACCCAATTTATGACTGGAGAACAGAAGATATTTGGGGAGCTGTTAGCAAGTTTGATTTGAAGTATAATCAAGTTTATGAATTGATGTATAAAAATGGACTTAGTATTCATGAACAACGTTTATGCCAACCATATGGTGATGATCAAAAAAACGGCTTAGACCAGTTTAAGGCTTTGGAATATGATACTTGGTCTAAAGTAGTAAATCGTGTAAACCGGTGTAAATTTTGGAAATATATATTGTAGAACTACTGCTCTTGGAAATCTTAAAACATCCAAGCCAGATTTTATGACTTGGAAGGAATATTCTATCTTTTTATTAGAGAGTATTGGGATTTATAATAGTGATTTGATGCTTCATTATTATCGAAAAATCAAAAAATTTGCTTATTGGTATAAAAAACGTGATGGTATTGATATGTGTGATATTCCAGATCAGGCAGATACTAAATTAGAAAATCAGAAAAAAGTGATTTCTTGGAGAAGGATTGCAAGGTCAATTGAAAAGAATGATTTCTATATGAAACGTCTTTGTTTTGCTCAGACAAAAACGGATGATGAAGAACTTCGAAGATTGATTCATAAATGGGATAATTTATTAAATGAGGATACCATTTCTGATGATAAAGATCTAATTAATTTTATAAAAGATGAGGTGGAAAAAGATGATAATAAAATTAACTAATAAAGATGCTAATTTTTATCAATATATGGGAAAGTTTTTTGGTTCTCGTATTGTTCAAACAGAAACGAAAGATCGTATTTATGATGATAATAATAAAACTTGGTATCTTTATGTTGATGCAGATGATAAACCTTATGGTTTTATTTCCGTTTGTGATGATGTAATAAAAAATATTTATTCTAGTAACGAAACCTACTTAAAAGAGTTATTATTACAAGTAATGCAAGATATTTCCATTCAACCAAGTATCGTAACAAAATTATATGATAAACTGTATGTGGAGTGTGGATTAAAACTTACTTCATTAGATAATTATAAACATTTTGTTATGATTCGAGGTGATAAATAATTGAGAGAAATTGAATTTCCAGTATTAAATGTAAAGATGGTTGATATTGATAAGGTTGTTGCAAATGATTATAACCCTAATAAAGTAGCTCCTCCTGAAATGAAATTATTAAAGCATTCCATTGAAGAGGATGGCTATACTCAACCAATCGTTACTTATTATGATAAAGAAAATGACCAATATATTGTTGTTGATGGATTTCACCGTTATCGTTGTGCTAAAGAGTATTTCCATTTAAAACAAATTCCAGTGGTTACAATTGATAAGGATTTAACCAATCGTATGGCAAGTACAATCCGCCATAATCGTGCAAGAGGTACTCATCAAATTATTGATATGTCCAAGATTGTTATTGATTTAAGTAATCGTGGTTGGAGTGAAAATGAGATTTCAGAACATTTAGGTATGGAATTGGATGAAATTATTCGTTTAAAGCAAATTAGTGGTTTAAAGGAAGCTTTTGCTAATCATGTTTTTAGTAAGTCTTGGGAAGAGTTTGAAGAAAATTTAAAAAAAAATACTTAACAGCGTTTTTATATAAATTATATACCTAGCAAGAGTGAAGTAGTTTCACACATGCTAGGTATTTTATGATGTTTTATTCGTTTTCTTTTTTCTTTCGAATTAAAATAAGTGGCGTTAGTTCCTTTCCTTGTCCTGATGGGTTGTCTTTAATTAATTCTTTTAATTCCTCTTCTGATAGTGAAATATCATCTGAGTATCCTAAAATTTCTTGTCCTAAATCATTCGCGTCTACGATCATACAAGTAATTCCTAGTTGTTGTTTAATGTCATTACATACTCCTGTTGGATCTTCTGGAAGCCTGATTCCAATATCTCCATATTCTTGCCAAACATGGTCATAAAATCCATCTAGTCCACTTACCTCTTGCCCTACGATTTCATAAAAGACACCTTTTTTTCCAAATAGTTTGGTAATCGCACTTGCAATACTTGCCCACAGTACTTTAAATAGTCCAACTGTATCAATGGCATATTGCATTTTGATAGTTTCTCCCACTCCTACTCCTGTTGATGGATGAGATGCGAATTTGGATAATAATTTTGCCCAAAATCCAATTTTAATGTCTTCTCTTTTTACTATTCGGTTTTGGCATAGTGCGATAATTTTTTCACTACTTGAAACAATGTCTCCTTCTTCATAAATTGGTAATACGTATTCTTTAAAAATTTCAATATACGATTCTCCCTGTTTGACGAATCTTGTTTTAATGGCATGTCTTAAATAGGTTTGTCCTTTTACTTCTATTTCAACTTTTTTTCCTTCATTCATATAGAATTCCATTCTTTTTTCTCTCCTCACTTACATATTTTTAGAGTTTTTGCATATATTATATATTATCGCTTTTTTCATAATTATACAAGGTATTCCTTTAAATTTTAAGAAATTTTAAAAAGAAGCCTTGACATTACTTTAAAAAGCGATTATACTATACAAGTACATCGCGAGGTGGAGCAGTTGGCAGCTCGTTGGGCTCATAACCCAAAGGTCGCAGGTTCGAGTCCTGCCTTCGCAACCAGTTTTTTTAGAGATAAGTAGCATGCTACTTATCTCTTTTTTGCAAGTTTGCTTTATTTATGTAAATATGGTATAATGGTATTGTTAATGTCAAAAAAGATGTTCAAGGAGGACAAAAAATGATTAAAATTGAAAATGCAAAACTTATTATTCGGGAAAAAACCTTAACAATCACTTGTAGCGGAAATCCAGATTGTTTCCAGAATGTACTTAACTGTGCATGTGCAATTCTTGATGGGGTCGAATATATCGGCGATCGCATCGAAGCAGACCGGCTCTTGGTCACTTTAATCAAATATAACGGTCAGCTTTATTATCTGTACGATCCATCAGCATGCGGAACAGAAAACTTTCAAATATACAGCATGCTTTTTATGCAGTATGAAGAAAGCTTGGAATGCACAAATCCTGTTTCTGATTATCAATATGTTCTTGATTATTATCAAATTGCTGTGCATAATTCGATGCATGTTCAGTTGTATTTTCGGTCAAATGAATATGAGATGGCCGAAAGGATGAAGAACGGATTGGGAAAGGACGTTGCATTTTTGAAAAAAATTTAACCTCAGACGGCAAGGTTTTTTCCTTGCCGTTTTTCTTTTTATTTATCTAACAGAACAACTCTTAATGTGCAATCACATTGAATTAATAATTCTATTTTACGCTAATTTTTTCTTTAATTGCTTCAAATTTTGCTTCTCCTATGCCTGGTACATTTTTTAGTTCTTCTATTTGTTTAAAGTTTCCGTTTTCTTTTCGATAATTGATGATTTTTTCTGCTGTGGATGCTCCGTATTCCTTGCAATGTTTGGAGTTCTTCGGTGGTTGCTTTATTTAAGTTAATTTTTTTATTGTGTGTTTCTTGTGGTGTTATTTCGTTTGTTGTACTTTCTTCTGATATGTATTCTTGTGGTTGTTCTCCTATTTTAGGTATAATAATTTTCTGTCCGTCTTCTACTGGATAGGCTAAATTAATATTCGTAATATCTGCATCTTTATTTAATCCTCCTGCTTTTCCGAATGACGTCCGCAATTCTTGCACCCTCTGTTGTTTTAATGATTCCTGGATTTTTTACTTCTCCCGCTATATGGACAATAATTTGATTTTCTATTTCTTCTTCTGGTTCTTCTTTTTCTATTACATTTTCTTCACTTATTTGTATGGTGTCTTCTTTTGTGTTTTGTAAAACGGTATAGAAATAGTAGCCTATCATAACAATCATGACAGATAATACTAATGCGCCTATATGAATTTGCTTTTGATTAAATTGAATCATTTTGGTTCTTCCTTTCTTTCTTAATTTTTGTGTTTTTTTGTGATATGGATTGAATTTTGTAACGATTTAAGTTAAGATATTAATAATATTTTTAATTGGATGGTGTTTTATGAATCGAAAAAAATATTTACGATTGATTGTTACTTTTTTTATGATGTTAACTTTTATTTTTTCTATTGTCCCTAGTTATGCAATAGCTTCTACTCCAGAGGTAAATGCTCCTGTAGCACTTCTTATGGATATGGGAACTGGGAAAATTTTATATGAAAAAAATGCAAAACAAAAAATGTATCCTGCAAGTACGACTAAGATGATGACTGCTATTTTAGCTTTGGAAAATCGCTTGCTTACAGATACAGCGACTGTTAGTTATAATGCGATTTTTACAGTACCTGTTGGTTATAGTAATGCTAATTTACAATTAGACGAAGTTTTAACAATGGAACAACTTTTACATGTGTTATTAATTCCTTCTGCAAATGATGCAGCAAATGTGATTGCAGAAGATATCGCAGGCTCTGTAGAGAGTTTTTGCAGTATGATGAATACAAAGGCTAGAGAAATTGGTTGTGAAAATACAAATTTTGTGAATGCAAATGGTGTGCATGATGAAAACCATTATTCTACGGCTTATGATTTGGCTCTAATTGGTAGATATGCTATGCAAAACGAAACTTTTCGAAAGCTTGTTTCTACCGTTCGTTATACTTTGCCAGTTACTAATAAATATGATAAGGCTGACCGCGTTTTTCTTACTACAAATCGTTTGATTAATCCCAAAAGTGGTCAATATTATGAAGTTGCTACTGGAATTAAGACTGGATATACCGATGCTGCTAAAAATTGTATTGTAGCAAGTGCCAAAAAGGATGATATGGAATTAATTTGCGTTATTATGGGGGCTGGTAGTGATTTAACAACTGCTACAAATAAGTTTGATGATTGTATGACATTATTTGATTATGGGTTTGGAAATTATAAATACGAAACGCTTTGTAAGGCAAACGATGTGTTTAAGGTAATTACTCCACGAAATGCTTCAAAAGACACAAAGAATTTAAATGTTTTATATGAAAATAATATAATGGCTCTAATGAAAACAAATGATTCTACTTTGAATGTTTCTCCTGAAGTGGAGTTAGATAAAAAGCTAAAAGCTCCGATTACAAAAGGAAGTGTGATTGGAAAAGTTTCTTATACCATTGATGGTATTAACTATACTACAAATTTAATTGCAGGTCAAGATATTTTAGCAAGTTCTATTTTTTCTCTTTTGTTTAAGATTGCTCTTGTTCTTTTGGCACTATATCTTTTAAAGCGAATTTTAAATTTTATAGAAAGAGGAAATAGAAAAAAGAAGAAGAAATATGCTAAAACAAAAAAGAAAAATACCAATAAAACTTCTGGTTCTTCTCCTTATCGTTTTGATTATTAAAAAAAGTTCCCAGTCGCAATAGCGATTGGGAACTTTTTTTATTTGTTTCTTGCATATAATTCTTCTAAATCATAATTTTGTCTTTCTTTTTCGGTAAATATGTGTACAACAACATCTCCATAGTCCATTAAAATCCATTCGGTGTTATATCCCTCTATTTTATTAGGATATAGGTCTTCTTTTTTAAGTTCTACTTCCACATTATCTGCTAATGCTTTAATGTGTGTATTTGATGTTCCACTTGCAATGACAAAGTAATCTGCTAGCGTGCTTTGTTCGATGATGTTTAACGTTTTTAAGTCAATTGCCTTTTTATCTTCTAATAATGTTGTGATTTTTTCTAATAATTCCATATTGGTTTCTCTCCTTTATTGATAGTCTTTCCCTAAAATTATGGTGTAATCTACTTTTGTGTTGTCTGATTTTGTAGTAATGGTTCCTACTTTCAAGATTTGTTTTAATTCATTTGATATGGTTGTTTTTTGATTGGTTTTATTGATAATGCTTGTCTTATTTGTAACAGTAGTATTTCCTGTTTTTACAATATTATAACCTTTGTTTTTTAATAATTTGGTTGCTTTTGAAAGATTGGCCGATTTTCCACTTCCATTTAATAGTTCAATTTGAATATCACTTTTGTCTTTATCTTTTGATGTTGTTGTTTGTTTATCTGTTTTGGTATCTCCTATTGTATTGGTATTTTCTTCTGAAGTTTCTTCTTCTTGCCCAAATAGTTCTTCTACAACCGTTTTGGTTTGTTTTTTATTGACTGTATAGATGGCTACTCGGTTTGCCATTTCTGGTACTCCTGGTAATACTCCTGTTTTTAAGTTTTCTGTACTAAAACTTACAGCATAAGGAATGTAATCTTTTACGGTATCAAATGTCATGTTGGTATTAATATTATTAAATGCAATTTCTGCAATTTTTGTTAATTTTAATACATTTTCTGGTTTTAGTGTTTGTTTCATTACTTCTGTCATAAATTCTCTTTGTGTTCTCATTCTTCCAATATCATTATCACCATATTCACTAGGATATGAAGTTCCATTATTGTTGTGACGGAATCTTACAAGCCATTCTGCTTGTTGCCCATTTAGCTTTTGTGTTCCTGCTTTTAAATGAATATGCAAATTTTGTGTTGGGTCATCATAGTCCATATTGATTGGAACATTAAAGGTAACTCCGCCGATTGCATCTACTAATTCTTTTAGTGCATCTGTATCTACAATAAAATAGTTTGGAATTTCAAGTTCTGTTATCTTTTCAATTGCTTCTATCATACCATCAATATTTTTTCCATTACGATAAACCGCATTTATTTTGTAACTTGCAGATGCTTTTGCTTTGTTTGTTCCAACATAGGTATCTCTTGGAATTGATAAAATGGATGCTTTTTGTGTTTTTGGATTATATGAACATACCATAATCGTGTCTGCTAGTTTATAGTCTTCTTCACATCCACTAATTCCTACTAACAAAAAGTTGATTGGGTCTAAATCTTTTAAGGTGTTTTCATCATGCCCCATTGCAGCTGCTACAAATCCTTGTAATCCCCATCCGTTTTTTGCTACTTTATAGGTAAAAAGTCCAGCAAATATTAGGATAGCAAGTAGTAATAAAATCATTATTATTTTAAATATTTTCCATGCTTTACTTTGCTTTCTTCTTTCTTTTTTTTGTTTTTTATTTTTCTTTTTTTCTTCTTTTGTTTCTTGTTCTTTCCTTTTCATTTTTTCACTCCCATATTTTGTTTTATGTATGTTTTAGTATAGCAAATATTGGTGTAATTATCAACTCCTATCTAGAAAAATATTCTTAAGATTATATTATGATTGTATAAAAATTTTGTAAGAATGGAGTGTTCGATACATTCTAGTAGTATTGTTTGATTTATCATTGGTAAGATAAAACTTGCAATGGCAAGAAGAACAAATATAAGAATAAGTCCTCTTAGAATACCATATAGAATTCCTCCCATTTCATTAAATTGTTTCACAACTGGTAGCTCTGCTACTGCTTCTAATATTACTTTAGCAAATAATAGTAGTAGTCTTGTTATTGTAAATATAATTAACATAGTTAGAATTTGTATGATGCTTTGTGTTAAGTTTTTTGCTATTATTTGTGAAACATTTTCTTGTGCTTGTTTTACAGTAGTTTCAATTCCGTCATTAATATAGTTTACAACAACTCCTGGTAGGTCTGTCTGGTCTTTATCTATTTTTTCTCCTTCTTCTATTTTGGTTCCTGATAGTTTTTCATAAATCGTATTTTCAATGGTTTCATCCCATGTGGTGTGTTCAATGATTATATTTGCTACAGGTTTATATAGAATTAGTGTAATGATAATTGCAATAATAAATGATACGATTTTAAAGGCAACTCCGATGAGTCCTTTTTTATATCCTAAAAATGTGCTTAATAGAATTAATGCGATAACGATGATATCTAAAAAAATTGGCATTGTTTTTCTCCTTTTATAAATTGATGATATCGATTTTGTCTTTGTATACAATTCCTGCTATTTTTTCTCCTAATACAATATCTTTTACTTCTTTTTCGGAAGTGTATTTTTTGGTTAGCCAACCATTGGTAGTAATAAAATGAATTTCACTTCCTAGGTTTAATGCAATATGGTCTGCGTGAGTTTTAATATCTTTTACTGTTCCTTCTGCTATATAAATATTTTCTTTTTGTGTTGTTGTGTTTTTTAGGCTTACTTGTGTATTGCTACTAAAAAGTCCTGTGTTTTTTTCTGTGGTATAGACTGCATAATTGTCTAGTTTGATACTAGCAAATGTGATTTTGTCGCTTGCAAAAGAGATTATTGGTTCATCTTGGTCTTTATATAAGCTTCTAATTTCATTATCGTATATACTTACTAAATAATTTCTATCTTGATATTCTACGTTTTTAATGAGTTGTCCTGAAGTTACATTATATATATCAATGACTGAATTGGTTGGGTCTTTTTGTGCTTTCTCAACTGATATGATTTTAATGCTCGATTGGATTAAAGTTCCTGTTGTGTTGATTTCAGCAACAGCAAGATATTTATTGTCTTGTGATATACTGGTATCAAGTGCGATTGTGCTAGATAAATAAGTTTTAAATAGTTCTTTTCCTTGTGGGTTATAAGTGGCAATTACAGTTTTATAACTACTTCCTGCTATAATCACAGAAACATATCCATTTTTATTGATGTTTACTTTTTGAATTTGTCCTTCAATTTCTTTTTGCCATATAATATTTCCATCTGCTATTTGGTATAAGTTTTGTCCGTTTTTTTGTGCTACTACTAAGAATCGATTGTTGGATGCGTATAAGGCATCACTTACGTTAATTTCTAATTCTTGTTCTTTTCTTCCGTGATGAGTTATATAAATTTAATTTGTTCTTATTTAAAATGGTAATATATTTATCAAATGCATATATACTTGGATTTTCTTCTTCACGAATATCGATACTGGTTGCTTTATTTTCCGTAATTTCTTTTCTTAGGATGTAACGATCAAAAAAAGTTCTGAAATTTCTGTTTCCGATATAAAACCCAATTGATGTTACAATGAATACTACTACAATTATCCCAATGATTAGCATCATTTTTTTCTTTTTTTCTTTTTCTATATTAAGCTTCATTTTTTTCTCCTTTCATTACTTCTTTTATATCAGTTTTTATGCTTTTTTTCAAGCTGTTTTTTATGTCTTTTTTAAGATTAGTATCATTTGTATTAATCCTAATATTCCAAAGATAGGATATAAGAGGTTAATCAGTGTTGAAAATCCAATATTGGAAATAAAAAATGCAATGATGCACATGATGATACTATTTGTTTTATATTGGTTTGGATTGGTCTGGTATTTTTCTAAAAATGCATATCCCGCTGACACTGCTGAAGTATAAATGGATACTAAGATAATAATTCCATACATCATTTTATAACCTTTTTGCATCATTCCTGCTACATATACTGTTGGTAGTTCTAGTTGATTAATGTCTATATCTACTTTTAGTAGTAATCCAAAAATAGATACGGCAAGAAGAGTTAAAATAATAATACAAAAAATCGATACTGCCATAAAATGTGATTTTTGTTTTAATTTTTTTTGTAATGGTAGTAAAATTGGAATGAGTAGAATGCTATTATAACTTGTATAAAGAATAGCATCCCATATTGCTTTTAGAATGGATGTCTCTTTTGTTGGCTGTTGTATGTATGAAAATACTTCTATGTTTTTTACGGTTAATAACAATATAGATGAAATTAGTATTGGAACTAATATGGTGTTGATTTTCATGAGTCCTTCGATGTTCCCCATTAGAATAATATAGCATAATATTACAATAATGGTAGTTCCTATATAAGTTGGTAATCCCCATTCTTGTGAAAAATAGGCACTAAATCCTGCTACCATAATATAAAATGAAATTAATAAAAATATTTGAATTACCATTTGTATGATGTTTTCTATGTTTTTGTTTAGGTGGAAAGAATGAATTAGTTGCTCATAATTTTGAATGTTTTTTTTCTTTGCTATCACGAATACTTTATATATAAGCATTCCCATTAGAATAGAGGATATCAAAATTCCTATGATGCCATATATATGATATTGCCCAAAAAATAAATAGATTTCTTTTCCGTGACGCGAATCCTGCACCAATAATGGTTCCTATAATGACAAAAATAACATTTCGTATTTGTTTCATAAAAAACCTCCCATGTGTTATTTTATGAGAGGTTTTTGGTTTTTATTATTTTTTCTTTTTACGAACCATCCACACAATAATTCCTATTATAATGATACAAATCGGAAATATGGTAATGGCAATTCGTATCATTTTGTCTTGTGCTTCGGTTGCAGTATAGGTAACAACTCCTGTGTCTTTTCGAATGGATATTGCGTTTTCATTTTCGGTTAATTCTGCAATGGTGTTTAAAATATAATCTTTGTTGTTATAAAAGGTAATTGGTGGTACTTTTGTATTTCCAATGGTTACTTCATAATCTGCTATAAAAAAGTTATTTGAAATCGCATATAAAGTTGCTTGTTTTTTATTTTGTTCTTCTTCTTGACTTTGTATTGTTTTAGTTAATTTTACTCCTAATAAGAAACTGCCTTCTTCATCGGATTCTATTTTTGAGGAAGATGTGTTTGAAACTTCGGTTCGAAATAGTGCTGTATCAGAAGTTGTTACTATGACTTGTGATGTGACTTGTAATTTTTCTAGCTCTTCATCGGTTCCTAATTTTATTTTTGTTGCGTTTACAAATAGAATGCCTCCGTCGGTTGCAATGTCTTTTGTAGCATTGGTTGTAGCAATGTCTGGTATGATATAGTTTGGAGATTGTAATGCCATTTTGTTTTCATCTTGTTCTAATATAATTCCATCTTGAAAGGTAACGCCAAATTGGTTTAGTATTTTTTGCATATTGGGAAAGTTTTCTTTGGTAAGAAGTGGGTCATTTAGCCATAATATCTTTCCGCCTTGGTTAATATAGTTTATCATGTTTTCTACTTCTTGTTCCATAAAATCTTTCCCTGGGCTCCCTATTACTACTAGGTTAGCATCTTCTGGAACCTTTCCTGTTACTAATAAATCAAGTGTCGCAATGTCATTTACTTCGTTTATTAAATATGCTTTTAACATGCTAAGTTCACTATTTAGGTTGTATTCATTATGCCCTGTTAAGAAATAAATTTTGGGTCTTTCTTCTTTGGTTAAATCCACGATTGCATTGGTTATTTTTTCTTCTGATATATCAATTTGCTGATAAGTTGTATAGTCATAGGTATATAACTCATCTGCCGTTAGTATCTTGCTATTTTCATTGGTTTTTATAATCATGATTTGTGTTTCATCGGTTAAGTTGTATGTTGATTTTAAGTCTGCTCTTTGGTTGATATCTTCTGTAATTTCTATTTTTATGTTTTCATTTGCTTTTGTATATTGTTTGGCAAGGTCTACTAAGGATATATTCTCATTAAATCCAACAAAATGAATGGTCACTTCTTTGTGTATATCTTGTACTTGTTTTTTGGACGCTTCTGATAGCGTAAATAGTTGATTTCCGTGTCACATCAATATCTGATATGTCTAGTTTTTGAATAAAAATATTGATACTAATAAATATCGCAAAAAGAATTACAATAAGAATAGCAGTTCTTGTGGTATCTTTTAGCCATTTTTTTTGAATCATTTCGATTAATTTTTTCACTTTTCTTACTCCTTTCTATTTTATACTTTTTCTTCTTTGTAATACAATAATGGTAAGTATCGTAAAAAAGATGGTAAAAGTAATATATGTTGCAATTTCTTGGATGGCAATTAATCCAGATGGAAATTTATCAAACATATTGATTAACGAAAGTGGAGTAAGTATTTCATTAAAGTTTGGTAAAAACCATGTGATGATAAAAAATCCAATGGTGATAACTCCCGCTATAATTTGGTTTTCGGTTATACTAGATGCAAACATTCCAAATGATATGTATGCCATACTTAGCATAAAAAAGCCAAATAGGGTTACCATTACTGTTTGGATATGAGGTGTCCCAAAACAGTAAAGAATCGCCAAATAGAATAAGGTGCAAATTTCTGTAATGATAATCACAATCATACTAGCAAAAAATTTTCCAAGTACAATACTTGTGATACTTCTTGGAGAAGTATATAATAACATTTCTGTTCCATTTTTTCGTTCTTCTGCAAACATTCTCATAGTTAAAATTGGTACAATAAAGGTTAAAATTGTAGAAGCAGAATAAAACATGTTTTCAAATTGTAGACTTCCATAATAGGCAACGTCTAGATAGAAAAATACACTACACATTGCTAGAAATAGTCCTATAAATACATATCCTATTGGTGATAGAAAATAGGTTTTCACTTCTTTTTTTATAATTGCCCACATTCGTTTTCTCCCTCCTCATCTTGTTTTTGGATTAATTCCATAAAAGCATCCTCTAAGGTTGCTTCTGTTTTTTTTAGTTCAAAAATTGTTATTTCTTCTTTGGCGCATTTTGCGAATAATTCTTTCCTAATGTCTATGTTTTGTTCTGAACGTATTGTATATTCTTTTGTTCCATCTTCATTATCTTGTATAAAATTAATTTGTTTAATTCCTTTAATGTTTTTTGCGATTTCATGTATTTTGTCTTGTTTATCTTCTATGATAAGTTTTATTTGATTTTCCTGTTTTACTTTATTTTCTAAATTCTGTGGTGTATCAATTGCAATGATTTTCCCTTGATTGATAATAATTACTTTTTGGCATATTTGGCTTACTTCTGATAATATATGGGAACTTAAAATAATGGTATGTTTTTTTCCTAAAGATTTAATTAATTCTCTTATTTGAGTAATTTGTTTTGGATCTAATCCTACTGTTGGTTCATCTAATATTAGTAGCTTCGGATTTGATACCAATGCTCCTGCTAAGCTAACTCGTTGTTTATATCCTCTTGATAAATTTTTAATTAATTTATTTTGTACTTCTTCTAAATTTGTTTGATTCATCACGTCTTGAATTCTGTTCTTTTTTTCTGTTTTTGGTACTCTTTTTAAATCTGCCATATAACTTATAAATTCTTTTACCGTTAAATCAGAATAAAGTGGGATTCCTTCTGGCATATAACCAATTTGTTCTTTTGCTTTTTGGGCCTTTTTTACAATATCATATCCACCTATTATAATTTCTCCTTCTGTTGGTTCAATAAATCCTGTCATCATATTCATTGTGGTACTTTTTCCTGCACCATTTGGACCTAACAGACCTATAATTTCTCCTTTTTTTATTGAAAAACTAATATCCTCTACTGCGATAAAATCCCCATACTTTTTCGTCACATTTTTTACTTCTATCAAATTTTCCTTCCTCCTTCAAAAACGAAGCTCTTGTACTCTTCACCCTTCGCTTTTCACTTTTTACGATATTATCACGTCTATTTTATAAATTCAACATTTCTTCCCCAGTTCACAGAAAATTCACAATTCTTACGGCTGTCTAATTTTGCCGTTTTTTGTAAGTGTCATATTTTTTGTTTTTTAGAATACTTATAGGGTACATGTTAGGAGTGTTTTTATGGATTCTTTATACCCTTTTTTAATTGCATTTTCTCTTATTTTCCTATCCGAATTGGGAGATAAAACGCAATTATTAGTCTTATCTTTTTCTTCTAAGTTAAAAAGCTATACTATTTTACTTGGGGTTGCACTAGGTTCTTTTTTTAGCCATGGTATTGCCATCTTATTTGGTAGCACACTTGGTAGTTTAGAAAATCCTCTTATTCACACAATGTTACGATTTTTAACTTATCTTTCTTTTATCTTTTTTGGTATGATTACGATTTTACAAAAAGAAGATAGTGATTCTACTTCTTCTACAAAGAATGGCTTTTTACATAAACTTTCTCATTTATCAATTGGCTACATTCTAATGATTGCTTTTAGTATTGCTATTGGTGAATTAGGAGATAAGACGTTCTTGGCTTCTCTTGGACTTGGTATTAGTTATCCTTATGCTAAATTTTTATTAATCCTTGGAGCAATTTTAGGAATGGTTGTAAGTGATAGCATTGCTATTTTATTTGGAAAATTGTTAACTCATAAAATTTCTGAAAAAACAATGAATATATTATCTGGCGTTTTGTTTTTAATTTTTGGCATGATTGGGTTTATTTCTTTTTTTGCACAGATTTTTTAACCAAAGGCACCCTATCATTATTGATGATAGGGTGCTTTTGGTTTGTTATGACAAGTTAAGATAATCTGTATTTTGTGTTGTCTTTTACAACATCTTTTCCTAATTCCTGTGTTACATTCTCGGAGTATAAAATTGTCCGTTTCTTAAGGTTTTGAATTCTTGTCATAATTACCTCCTTTTTTGTATCTTACAAGATACATAGAATTATTGTTCAAATTTTGTCGATAAAGTTTTTACTAACCCATATGAATCAACTCTAAAAAAGTATTGTCTTCCGAGTAATCCAACATTTTTAGTATCTACTTCTTCTACGAGCCGCTTGGCAAACGTTTTTTTTGCTTCGATTTCTCCATGATTGATTAAAATTAATTTTAAATCTTTAAACTGTTTTAAAAATTCAATCATTTCATCTGCTTTTGCATGTGCAGAATATTCTGTTGTATATTCTACATCTGCTTTTTTCTTTACCATCAAGCCTCTCACTTCTACTGTATCGCCATATTTCGTTTCCTTTAACCGATTTCCCATTGTTCCTTCGGCTGTATATCCTGTGAAATGTATTAATGCTCCTTCTCTTGATATATATTCTGGTATATATGTTTGAGCAGGTCCATATGATCCCATTCCAGAAGTTGTAAGAATAATCTTCTTCTTATCCGTTAAAACTTCCTTTCTATTTGCCTTATCAACAAAAGTCAAATTTTGAGGAAGAAAATCGTTCATCTCCAGTTTAATATCCAGTCCATCTCTAATATATAAATTAGTATATTTAATTGCTAATCTTCCATCAAGATAGATTGGTATGTCACTATTGAGTTCTCCTTCCTTTTGCATTTTTTTTAATTCATACAAAATTTCTTGTGCTCTTCCCAATGAAAATACTGGTACAAGCACTGTGTTATCATTATTTATGCACTTTTTTATATTGTCCTGAAAACATTTAGTCATCATACTCGAATCTATATCCCCATAAGTCGATTCTTGTATTACCGTTAAAGGTAATTGTAAAATCCATTTGGGAATTGGATCAATATCCAGAAATATATTCTTGTTGTTATAATCTCCTGTGAATAATAAGTTAATATCTTCATATTGTGGATAACTAATTTGGACAAGAATAAGAGCTGCGCCTACAATGTGTCCATTATTTAAAAAAGTAACACTTATATTGTTGTGAACTTTTATGGTTTCATTGTATTTGCATGCTTTTAATAATGATAATGTTTTATCAACATCTATATCTGAATATAAACATTTATCATTATTTCTCTTGGCTACTGATTTCAGAACTTTAGAACTATCCGTTAGCGCCAACGGCAACAATTTACATGTTGTTTCTGTTGCATAAATAGGTTTGCAAAAGCCTTTTTTAACCATATATGGTAATCTTCCAATATGGTCGATGTGAACATGTGTTACTAAAGAAAACTCAACATTTTCTGGATGAAATGGCAATACTGAATTTAATTCGTTATATTCCTTTTCTTGAAACAACCCACAGTCTACTACAAACCGCAACGTGTCTCCATTCGGAAATTTAGCAATTACAAGATTACATGAACCTGTAACCTCTTCGTGCATTGCCATTACATCTACATAGAACCGACATTTTTTTCCCATATTAATTCCCTCCATTAAATTATTTTATTCAATGCCTTATGTTTACTTGTAATATAATTAGTTTACCATTTTTTAATATTTATGTCAATTGTATAGGTTAATTTTGTTATATTTGACAATACCTTCTTTAGCTTGTATAATTACTTTGTATTTATTTTAATTAAGAAAGGAATTATTATGACAAGTAAACAAAGAGCTTATTTACGTGGTTTAGCAAATCCATTAACTGCTATTTTACAAATTGGGAAAAATGGTTTAAATGACAATTTAGTAAAACAGGTGGATGATGCTTTGGAGTGCCGTGAATTAATTAAACTATCTGTTTTAGAAACAGTTCCAGATGAAAAGCGTGTTCTTGCAGAGGAACTTGCTTCTTCTACCAATTCTTTTTTAGTACAAGTTTTAGGAAATAAAATTACTTTATATCGTGCTAAAAAGAAGGATGCTAAAATTCAATTACCAGAATAGGAAATAAAGTTATGTTATATATAAAAGAGGAAAAACTAAAACAAATTTCATTAACTTCTAATAATTTTGCTGTATTAATTGATTTTGATAAAACAATGACAACAATGGATAGTGATGATTCTTGGACTATTATCCAAAATCCTAATATTATGAGTCCTGATTTGTTTAAAGAATCTTGTAAGTTAGTTGATAAATATTATCCCATTGAAATGGATTATACGTTATCTTCTGAAGAAAAAAGTTCTTATATGTATGACTGGTATACCAAGGAATTAGATTTGTATTATCAATATGATTTGACATATGATAAACTTGTTTCTTGTGTTGGGCATAGTAATGTCTTATTAAGAAAAGGATTAAAGGATTTTCTTTATCGTTGTTATCAAAATGATATTCCTGTTGTTATTTTATCAGCTGGAATTGGAAATGTAATTGAGCAGGTGTTAATTTTACATGAATGTTTGTATGATAATATTACAATTATGAGTAACTTTTTTGCTTTTAACAAAAATACCCTTTTACCATTTCATCAGGATATTATTCATACTTGTAACAAAAATATTTCTTTACTTCCTGATATGGTAAAGAAAAAAATTCAGCAAAAAGATTGTTTCTTATTGTTTGGTGATTATATTGAAGATATTCATATGGTACCAACAAAAGATTTGAAAAGGACATTAAGTTTTGGTTTTTTAGAAAAAAATGTAGAAACAAATTTTAAGGTGTATCAAGATGCATTTGATATTGTATTAACCGATTCTTCTTCTTTTGATGATGTAAGTAATATTATTAATTCAATAACGAAAAGCTAATTAGCATTACTGTTAATTAGCTTTTATTTTTGTTTTAATAAAATCTTGATTTCCTTCTTGGTCTGTATATCTTAAATTCGGAAATGTTTTCACCATGATTTCATCTGAAAATATGGTTTGTTCTATTTTTGTTTTTATTTTTTGAAAGGTACTTTGTTGGTTTCTTATTTCTTTATGATAATATTCAATTCCGACTCTATCTTGATAAGATGTAATAGCCCATATGGTTGCAATCACATCTATGATAATTGCTATTATGATTACAATTTGAAACAATTTTGAGTTTGGGATTTTATAAATGAGCTTATCCATCCCTTTTTTTACAAATCGAATGAGAATAACAGAAAGGATGCCCCAATAGATGGAATATAGAATACAAATTCTTCCGTTTAAATTCCATTTTAAGTAGGAATAGTCCCAAAATCTGGTTCCATAATATGCTTCTAATATGAAACTTAGTAGGTATTCTATTGCATTTCCTAATATGCTACCCATTACAAATAGTTTAATTAATTTATCTTGATATGGGTTTAATAAGAGGATTAATAAAGTCGCTCCTACTCCATAAACCGGGCAAAATGGCCCCCATATTAAGCCTTTTCTGCTTTCGATTACTCCTGTTGTTACATAACAAAATACGGTTTCTATGATAAGTCCAACGATGGAAAAGATAATAAAATACCATAATATTTGCTTAAAGCTGATTTTTTCTTTTTGTTTTTCCACATTTTTCTCCTTTTTATGAATTGATTATCTCCATTTTACACTATTTTGTGAATAATTGCTACTGATTTTCTTATACTATATGAAAAGGGAGGTTTTTTATGTTTGTTCCACATGCTATTTATTATGAAGAAAATATTGTTGATTATCCTCTTGGTAAACAACTACTAAAACAATATGAATCTACTCCAAAGTTTATCATTGATAGCCATAATAATATCCCTGAAATGCGAAACAAGCAAAATACCGATTTCCCAAAAATGAAACAGAATCTTATTATTGGAGTTCGTAAAACGCATAAATTTGTTCCAAATCATAAGGTTTCAGATTTTTTGGTTCCTTATACTTCTTCTGGTTGTACAGCAATGTGTATGTACTGCTATTTAGTATGTAATTATAATAAATGTTCATATTTACGTTTATTTGTTAACCGTGAGCAAATGCTAGATAAAATTATTAAAACAGCAAATGAAAGCTCGAAAGATTTAACTTTTGAAATTGGTAGTAATAGTGATTTAATTTTAGAAAATTCCATTACAAATAATTTGGTATGGACAATTGAGAATTTTACTTCTTCTAAAAAGGGATTTTTAACTTTTCCTACTAAATTTGATATGGTTGACCCAATTCTAAATATAAAGGGAAAAGAACGAGTTATTATTCGTATGAGTGTAAATCCAGAAGAGATTATCAAAAAAGTAGAATTTGGAACCTCTTCTTTACAAAATCGTATGATAGCAATTAATAAATTAAAATCTGCTGGTTATCCTATTGGCATTTTAATTGCTCCTATTATTTTAGTAGAAAATTGGAAGGAGCTATATGAAGGTTTATTAATTGAGCTTTCTAATCAATTATCTAATGAAGTTAAAAAAGACGTCTTTTTTGAATTAATTTTTATGACTTATAGTTATGTGCATACAAAAATTAATGAGGATGCTTTTCCAAATGCCATTTCTCTTTATAATAAAGAAATCATGTCTGGAAGTGGTAGAGGAAAATATCGATATCGCTCTAGTATAAAGGAGGATGCCTCTTCTTATATGTTATCTCTTATGAAAAAGTATTTTCCGAATAATAAAATTTTATATATTGTTTAAAAAAGGAAAATATTATAAAAAATGGGGTTAGGTTTTTTATATTTTTTTCCTCTGAGTTGTTGACATGAATGTATTTTTATGCTATTATAATGAATGCGTTATATGGGTCAGTAGCTCAGTTGGATAGAGCACAGGCCTTCTAAGCCTGGGGTCGGGGGTTCGAATCCCTCCTGGCTCACCAAAACGTTCCAAAAACGAACTTTACGTTTGTTAAGCGGTTCGGTTCACCAAAAAAAGATAATACGAACCCGTATAAGACACAAATAAAACCATCTGAATTTACATTACTGTATTTTAAGATGGTTTTTATTTATTTTATAATTTATCTATTTGCTATATTCTTTTAAAAATTTCTCTAATTCATTTTCATTCGCAAATATTTCTTCAAAAATATTATATAAGGTATCTGTTGCTTCATATTCTCCAATTGCATAGCATTTTTTTCCTAATCCATAAGCAATTCCTGACTCTATATGTGCTGCTTTTCCTGCTGGTAAAACTAATAATAGATTTTTCGAGCTTCTTTCTCCATTCATATCGTTTTCAAATAGTTTTAATACAATATCACTTTTTAAATTTAATGATTCAAATTCTTTTTGTCTTTCTTCTGGTGTTTGATTACTATTTCCATAACCCCAATCTTTTTCATTTTTTAAAAAGCAATAATATGATATATTATATTTATCGAACAAATCACATATGTTTAAAATATTTTCTTTATTTCTAGCTCTACCTGCTATAAAAAATTCATACTTATT
>CATLHF010000009.1 GCA_949948835.1 uncultured Clostridia bacterium
TCCTTATTTCATTTCATTAAAAATTATATCTCTTTTTCATAAAAATTACAATATTTTACCAAAAAATGCATATCCCCGATAATTCTATATAAAAACGATTGAAAAAAATTATTTTTTGTTATACATTATATATATATCATTTTTTGAGGTGAATTATGAGAGAACAAATAAACAATAAAAAACAAAAAAACAGAACCCTTTCTTTAGAACATTACAAGTTAAATGTTCAATGGATTTTACCAATATTTTTTATTCTTTTGGTACTATCCTATTTTGGAGTTGAATTTGTTAAAGATTTGACTTATCAAAATGTATATAATAACATTACGGAACTTAGTGAACAAACAACTGCTCAATTAAATCTTTCTATTTCTGAGCAAAAAAAATTTGTTGAAATAATGATTGGTTCTATTAATAGTGGCTATTTTAAAACACCTGAGGATATTTTTAACCGTTATCGTGATGATTTAGAAGATTACCATTTCACAAGGCTTGCTATCTTAGACAAAAACGGAAATGGTACTACAAGTGATGGTCGTCAAGTAAAAAATTATGCCAATATTGAAGAATTTTTTAATCAAAAAGATGTATATCTATCAGAAAATAGACCAAGTACGGTTTCTAATAACCAAGTTAATATTTATTCGAAAACCTTTCGTTTAAACCAAAAAGATTTGGTACTATTTGCAACTGTTAATACAGAAGATTATAAAGAAATTCTATTAAGAAGACTATTCCATGGTAAAGGTGGTACGTATTTAATCAATAATAATGGTTCTGTCTTAATTGATTCTTTTGATACTATAAAAGAAAATAATACAAATTTATACGATTTTCTTAAATCAAATTATCACTTAACAAATGAAGAAGATATTGCAAAACTTAATCTGATGGAAGAAAATATTAAAAGCAAAAAAACTGGAACATTTGATATACGATTAGATAAGACTACTCACTTTATCCATTATGAAAAACTTAGTATTAATGATTGGTATGTTGTAAGTATTGCACCAGATGATACAATTGCCAAAGAACTTACTACCTTTTTGATGATATCTTTTGGTGTATGTCTTTTTATTGTTTTTGTTATTATTAGTATTTGTATATATATTGACCTTTCGAATCAAAAGAAAAGTAGAAAATTATATAGAGTTGCCTATTTGGACCCTGTTACATCACTTGGTAATGACGTGTATTTTAAAGAACATGCTACTAATTTTTTACAAAGTTCAGCAAAAAACAAATATATTATTTCTCTTGATATTAATAAATTTAAAGCGCTTAATAACATCTATGGTTATGAATTCTGTAATCAACTATTAAAGGCAATTGGTGAAAAACTAACAAATATTTTACCTGAAAACCATATTGCTTGTAGAATGTCCAATGATGTTTTTGCTATTATATTTAGTTATGAAAAAAATATTAAAACTGTATTAGATAGAATTTTTGATGAAATTTCTACCTTACAAATAAATGATACCTCTATTCATATTAATCTATCCATTGGCGTTTATCAAATTAAACCTGAAGATACTGACATTAATAAAATTTTAGATAAAGCTTATATTGCTCGTATTAAAATAAAAGGATTGTACCGTGATCATTATTATGTATTTGATGAAGTATTAGAAAATCAATTAATTGAAGAACAAAAAATTGAATCTTCTATGGAAGAAGCTCTAAAAAATGAAGAATTTAAAGTTGTGTATCAACCAAAAATTCTAACTGGAAGTGAAAAATTATATGGTGCAGAAGCTTTGGTAAGATGGTATAAAAAAGATGAAATAATTCCACCTGGAAAATTTATTCCTTTATTTGAGAAAAATAAATTTATTATAAAATTAGATTTATACATTTTCGAAAAAGTCTGCCAAGACTTAGCAAATTGGAAAAACACTTATGGTTTCACACCAACTGTCTCAATTAATGTATCGAAAGAACATTTCGTAGATGAAAACTTTATTCATGAGTATGTTGCTATTTGTGATAAATACGAACTAGATACCAATACTATTGACTTAGAAATTACAGAAAGTGCAACCATTGATGAGAAGATTGATATTTTAAAAATTTTAAATATTATTAAAGAAAATGGATTTATTATTTCTCTTGATGATTTTGGTACTGGTTATTCTTCTCTTAGCATGTTACAAAACATGCCAATTGATATTGTTAAAATTGACAAAGTATTTGTTGATAAGGCAGATTTAAATAGTAATCAAAATATCATTAACTATATTATGCTCCTTGCTAAACGTCTTGGTGTAAAAACAGTCGTTGAAGGAGTCGAAACAAAAGAACAAGTGGATTTTGTTCAAAAATTAAAATGTGATATTATTCAAGGATACTATTATTCAAAACCGATTTCAAAAGATGAATTTGAAGATTATTTTAATAAGAATACATAAAAAAAGAACCAACCCAAAGCGATAACTGCCTTTGGGTTGGTAAGGATAATAATTACTTTTTTCCTTCTTCTCTTTCTTGAAGAAGAGTTTTTCTTCCCTTATGAATGTCTTCATAAAGTCTGCTATTCTTATACGATTTCTCTCTAGCAGCTCTTCCTGAATCGCGAAGCTTTTCCGCTTGTTTCATAAGGCGTTCTACGGTATCATTTTCATTTCTTCTTCCTGCGTTTATCATAGAAATCTCCTTTTTCTGCGACTCTTTCATCTGTTTCTATTCTATTATATATCATCTCTTTAAAAAAATCAACTACAAGTATGGTGCCCAAGGCGGGACTCGAACCCGCATGGTTTCCCGCACGATTTTGAGTCGTGTGCGTCTACCAATTCCGCCACTCGGGCATATATTATACTACCTATATTACCATATTCTAAAGAGCCAGTCAAGACTGGCTCTTTATTTTATTTGTTTATTTTGTAATTTCATTTTTAAAAGATATTCCTTCTAGTTGTGGCATATGGAACATATCTAATATGGTTGCAGATATATCAGCAAAAGTCGTACGAACGCCTAAATCAATTCCTTGTTTTAATTGTTCCCCATATACTAAAATTGGCACATATTCTCTATCGTGGTCTGTACTTGGAGTAGATGGATCGTTTCCATGGTCTGCTGTTATGATTAATATATCTGTTTCTTTCATGTTAGAAATAATTTCT
This sequence comes from uncultured Clostridia bacterium, assembly GCA_949948835.1. Lineage (GTDB taxonomy): Bacteria > Bacillota > Clostridia > TANB77 > CAG-508 > RGIG8482. Next base: position 3,129 of record CATLHF010000009.1, read on the forward strand.
GGTAGCTTGCTATCGAAATATTCTAGTGCTTTTGCATATCCTTCTATATTGTTTCTATGCCCATATAGCATATCAAAATCAACTAAATTCGTATAAATTAATCCTTGCGTATCTTGTTTTATTTCTTCCATTGTTTTTTCTATTCCATCTTCATTTCCCTTTGTATGGATCATCTTTGTCATGCCACGACCCGAAAATAAATCTTGTATTTTTCCTATTGCAATTACGTCTTTTCCATTTTCTTTTATTACATCTAACATCGTTCTGCCAAATGTTTCAGATTCGAAATCCTTCCTGTTATATGTTCTTGTAAAGTTAGTTTCATTATCCCCTATAAATGGTCTTGCAATCACGGTTCCTATATTATATTCTGGTTTATTTAGCATTTCTCTTGCTATTTTACAAAGTTCATATAGTTTTGGAACGGAAATAATATCTTCATGTGCTGCAATTTGAAATACACTATCTGCTGATGTATAAATAATAGGATATCCTGTACTCATATGTTCTTCTCCAAAACGTTTTAAAATTTCCGTTCCAGACCCTACTTCATTACAAAGAATTCCTTTTACTCCTGTTTTATGGATAAACTCCTCTACTAATTTTTTTGGAAATGCATTTGGATATGTTTTAAAGCCATTTTTTAAGATAAACCCAGACATTTCCCAGTGCCCTACTGGACTATTTTTTCCTACTGATTGTTCTTTGGCTTTTCCGAATGCCCCCATTGGATTTTCTTCTTTGTCTATATTTATATCAATATCTTGAATATTATATAATCCTAATTTCTTCATATTAGGTAGGTCTAATTTCGTATTATTATAAATTCCTCGTAATGTGTTACTTCCTTCATCTCCATATTCTTTTGCATCTGGTAATTCTCCTACACCAAAGCTATCTAACACCATTACAATTGCTCTTTTTATCATTGTTCTTCCTTCTTTCTTATTTCATACTCGTAAACATGAATATTTGTAATGTCTACATGAAACTCATTTACTAAATTTATAATCCTAAATTCCTCTTCTTGCTTTTGTTCTAGCTCATAGTCACCTAATCGAACGAAACACTTTGTTGTGACATCCATTCCTAATGGTAATGTTTTATTATGATTATCATAATAAATACTATTGGTAAAATAAATAACTGGCATTTTTTCTTTTATATTAAGTCGATATAGATTTATTATTTTTTCTTCTTCGTTTTCTTTTATTGCCTCTTCTGGGCTTATGCTAAATACTTGCATTGGCTTTTCTCCTAATTTTCCTGTTGATGCATAATAGATTGGAATCGATACTGAAGAATCACTCTTTTCAAATGCTTCATATATATCTTCTAAAATTTCTAATAGTTTATCTTTATATTCTTCTATGGTTTGGTTTTTAGTTATCTCCAAAATTTTTAATTTGTCTTTTTTCGTCTCTCTATGTTTTTTTCCTGCAAGTAATTGTATTTTTGTACTATCTCCTACTACATTTCCAAATAAATCAAAATTTTCTTGATGAAATAAGATTCTTTCACTTTCTGCTTGCTGTTTTAGTTTTTCTAGACTATCTACAATTTTTTCTTCATTTTCATAATCATTTAAAACATCTAATAGTTCTGTTGTTCCAATAAAAATAGCATTTGTTTCATTTTTCGAAAAAGTTTTTCTTTGTTTTTTATCAATTACTGTTCCTATTTCTTCAAAATCTTCTGGATAGGAAAATACTTTTTCTAATTTTTTATTTTGTACCACGATTTCATCTTGTCCTTGTTGTAATAGTGTTTGTTCATCTTTATTAGCAAATTTCCAGAATTCAAAAATACTTTTTTCATGTTTATCAATTTCTTCAATATATAAAGTTGCATTTTCTATTTTTTTTGAAAGAGATTTTATTTTTCTTTCTTGAGCCTCTGTATCTAATTGTAAGTTTTTAAATGTTTGTGAAATAGTATCTAATCTCTTGTAAATTTCAACAATATCTTCAATTGTATAATATTCTTTTATGCTAAATTTTATATCATTTATTTGTACTCGTTCTTCTTGTTTTTCTACTGGTTCTTTTGTATCTTCTTGTACTGTTTGACTCACCTGTTTTTTTATTTTTTTTGCTTTAAAAAAATATTTTACTTTTCCTAAAAAGGTCTTTTTACATTCTAAATAAGTTGCAATTTGCTTTTCTTTTACCAAGTATTCTCTTTCCTTTTGTAAACTTTCTTTTTGTAATATTTTTAAACAAACTTCTAACTTTTGCCTTTTTTCTTCTAATTCTTCTATCTGTTTTTTTGCTTTTTCATATTCTTTGACTAATAACTCCATTAGACTGTCATACGTAATGGTTTTATTGTTATATCTGCACTCTAATCCACCTTGTTCACTTATTTTCATTTTAAAGCAATAATAATGAGGAAGTTCATTTGATAAAATAAACAATGCTTTTAATAATTTATAAAATTTTTCTGCTTCTTCTCTTGTTTTTAACGTTATTTTATATGCACTTTCAATTCCTTCATATACCTCTGTTTTTCCTACTATTTGTAAGCTCATTCTATCTTCTTTATCATAAACTTCATAGGTCATTGGCCACTCTTTTGTAAAATACCAAATGTATTTTTCTAAGTCTGCTATTTGTGAACTTTTTAAATAGTTTCCAGTGTATTGTTCATGAGAAATTGGTACATAAAGATATTCTTCTTTGTTGTTCTTTTTTAAATTAATTTGTTTTTTTAGTAAATAGAAAAATGCTGCATAATCTAAGTCTTCTGTAGGAACTAGCATAAAATACATATCTTCTATATCGGAATAATAAATTTGCCATAAATAGTTTTCACTAAATTTTACTAAAAATGGTTCTTTTATTTGAAAACTGTTTTGTTGTTCTTCTAGCTTTTGAATTTCATTAATATCTACTTCTTTTAACATCTTTAAAAAAGTAGTATATTTTAATATATTTTCTTCCGATTTAGAATCCAAATAGGAAGAAATCGTACTTGCTTTTCCATATTTTTCTTGTATGGTATTTAATCTATTACATGGAGTTAATAAGATTTGTATTTCTGAAATAGGGATATATCTGTATATTTTATAATTGTTTTCATCGATTGATTTTAATGGTTTATAATCAAAATTTAAAGTCTCTTTTAGAAAGTCTGGAATATTTTCTAAATCCAAACTAATATACTCTAATTTTGATATGATATCGCTTTCATTTGTAATATCAAGCATATGTTCCTCCCAAATTTTACTTTCCTGGTTAGTATATCACAAAAAAATGATTCATACAATTTTATGAATCATTTTTCTTATTTTTTATTAATTTACTATTTCTTGAAGCTTATCTTCGCACTTTTTAATTCTTGTTTGGTGCAACGCTAATATTGCATCTTGTGATTTATTTTTTTCCAAGTTCACATTTTTTATTAATATCAAACGCCTTTCTTGTTTTTGTTGGCCCTGTTTGATTCCTGTAACAATTCTTTCAATCGTTCTTGTGGTATCAATAATAAAGTCAGTTGCTTCTTTTATTTCCTTTCTCATTTGTTCGTGTTCTTGCCTGTTTTCTTCTTTGGACTCTCTTACTTCTTGCTTTACTTCTCTTAGTTCCTGTTTTACATCTCGCATTTCTTCTCGAAAATCTTTTAATTCATTTAAAATTTCAGATAGTATCTTTTCCATATTATCGTTCCTTTCTTCTTTATTTTTTTCTTTTCTCCCCCTGGCTCCTATCATAAATACTATCCTCCTTTCAAAATAAATTCTCCCTATGAAAAATAGTATATATAATAACAAAAAGAAAATCAATACTTTTTTGACAAAAATACTGATTTTCTTTCGACATTTTTCGAGTTTTATTTTACGTGGTTTTTGATTTCTTCTTCTATTTTTTGAATAAAGTCTGAAACCGTCATTGCTCCTATATCACCTTCACTTCTTGAACGAACACCAAGAGTTCCTGCTTCTACTTCTTTTTCCCCTACTACTAACATGTATGGTACTTTTTGTACTTGTGCTTCACGAATTTTATAACCAATTTTTTCGTTTCTTTCATCTAGTTCTACACGAATACCTTTAGCTATTAATTCGTTTTGTACTTTTTTGGCATATTCCATATGTGCATCTGCTATTGGTAAAATTCTTACTTGAACTGGAGAAAGCCATACTGGAAATGCTCCTGCAAAATGTTCTGTTATAATTCCTATAAATCTTTCAAATGAACCAAATAAAGCTCTGTGAATTAAGATTGGTGTTTTCTTTTCTCCATCATGGTCAATGTAAGATAAGTTAAATCTAAGTGGTAATTGGAAATCCACTTGAACTGTTCCCATTTGCCATTCTCTTCCTAAACAATCTTTCATTTTAATATCAATTTTAGGGCCGTAGAATGCTCCATCACCTTCATTAATTCGATATTGATCTTTTCCGCATAGTTCATCTAATACATTTCTTAAATTTGCTTCTGCTTTATTCCATAATTCGATATCTCCCATATAGTCATCTGGTCTTGTTGATAATGTTAGTTCAAAATCCAATCCAAATATACCATATAAATATTTTGCTATTTCAATAATATCTTTTATTTCAGAACCAATTTGGTCTTCTGTAATAAAGTTGTGTGAATCATCTTGTCGAAACATTCTTACTCGAAATAATCCATTTAATTGTCCAGATTTTTCATTTCTATGAATCACATCAATATCATTAAATCTTAAAGGTAAATCTTTATAACTTCTTAATTTGGATGCAAATATTTTGATAGCATTTGGGCAGTTCATTGGTTTTAAAGCTTGTTCTTTTCCATCAGAATCTGTTAATACAAACATATCCTCTTTGTAGTGGTCCCAGTGTCCTGAAGTTTTCCATAATTCACTACTGTTTAATTGAGGTCCAGAAAATTCCATGTAGCCTCTTTTTTCATGCTCTTTTCTCCAAAGGTCTATTAAAATGTTCATCATTTTTAATCCTTTTGGCATCCAATATGCCATTCCTGGTGCTGTCTCATCAAAGAAAAATAAATCTAGTTCTCTTCCTAATTTTCTATGGTCTCTTTTCTTTGCTTCTTCTATCATGGTTAAATAATCCTCTAGCATGCTTGCTTTTAGGAAAGAAATTCCATAAATTCTTTGCATACTATCGTTTTCTTGGTTTCCTTTCCAATAGGCAGCTGAAGTATTTAATATTTTCATCTTTTTTACTTTTCCTGTACTTTCTAAGTGAGGTCCAGCACAAAGGTCTACATACTCCCCTTGCTCGTAGAAAGATATTTCTTCTCCTTCTGGTAATTCTTTAATTAATTCTACTTTATAATCTTCCTTTTTTTCACTCATAAAGTTAATCGCTTCTTCTCTTGGTAGTGTAAATCTTTTAATTTCTAAATCTTCTTTTATAATTTTATTTGCTTCTTCTTCAATTTTTTTAATATCTTCTTCGTCAAATGGTTTGTCTACTTTAAAATCATAATAAAAACCATTTTCAATAGCTGGTCCAATTCCTAATTTTGTATCTGGAAATAATCTTTTTACCGCTTGTGCCATAATATGTGTTGTTGTATGCCAATAAGCTTTTTTTCCTTCTTCATTATCAAATGTTAAAATATTAACATTACAATCCTCTTCTAATTTAAATCTTAAATCTTTTACCTCTCCATTTACTTCTCCTGCTGTTGCAACCCTTGCTAACCCTTCACTAATGTTTTTTGCCAGTTCTAGTATTGAAATACCTTGTTCTACTTCTTTTATAGAACCATCTTTTAAACTTACTTTAATCATACTAATTCCTCCTATCTCTATTCCACTAAAATAAAAATACACCCCTAGGTATTTTTATTTTAATACCTAGGGGTGCATATATATACACGGTTCCACCCTATTTTTAACTTCATTTAAGATGATAACGGAATCACCGTCTAGCTTTTTACTAGAAACAATGAGGTAGTTTTTCAAAACTGTTTTCTTATCATTAGCTTCCAGCCTATGGCTAATGACTCTCTAAAAGTAACCTTGTTTTTACTTTGTCTCATTTTTGTTTTGTTATTTATCTATTTATTATCATACTCTCTTTTTCCCTTATTGTCAATGGTTTTTTACAGAATTCCAATTTGTGTAATTTCTCTTTGTAATGTATTTACTTCATTTTGTAATAATGTTATTTCGTCTTGTTTTTCAAAATTATTAACAAAATATCCTACTACAAATCCTAATACAAATATTCCAACAACTAAAAGGACACTTTTTATCCATTGTTCTTTTTGATACATATCTTTATCATATATCTTCATTTTCATTTACCTTCCTTCTTTCTTATTTCGTCTCATATCCTGGTTTTCCAAGAAGTCTAAACATATTCTTTTTATATTCTTCTACCCCTGGTTGATTAAATGGATTTACTCCTAAAAGTCTTCCCGACATAGCACAAGCTAGTTCAAAGAAGTAAATTAAAGCTCCTATCGTTTCTGCATCCAATGTTTCTAAATGTAGTACAATATTAGGTACTCCTCCTGTTACATGAGCTTCTATGGTTCCTTCCATTGCTTTTTTATTAACAAAATCTAATGTTTTTCCTGCTACAAAGTTCATTCCGTCTAAATTATCTTCATCTTGCTTAATGGTTAAATCACTATTTGGTTCATCAATGGCAAGTACGGTCTCAAATAAGTTACGTCTTCCTTCTTGAATGTATTGCCCCATAGAATGTAAATCCGTTGTAAAATCTACTCCTGCTGGGAATATTCCTTTTCCATCTTTTCCTTCACTTTCACCATATAATTGTTTCCACCATTCAGTAAAGTAATGCATTTTTGGTTCATAGTTTACTAATATTTCAATATTTTTGTCTTTTTTATATAACATGTTTCTAATGACTGCATATTTATAACATTCGTTGTATTTTAAATTATCATCTTTATATTTATCTTCTGCAATTTTTGCTCCTAGCATTAATTTATCAATATCAATTCCTGCTACTGCAATTGGAAGTAATCCGGACAGCTGTTAAAACAGAATATCTACCACCTACATTATCTGGAATAACAAATGCTTCGTATCCTTCTTCATTGGCAAGCGTTTTTAGTGCACCTTTTTCAGAATCGGTTGTTACATAAATTCTTTTTCTTGCTTCATCAATTCCATATTTGTTTTCTAAAAATTCTCTAAAAATACGAAAAGCAATGGCGGGCTCTGTTGTTGTCCCAGACTTTGAAATAACGTTAATTGAAATATTTCTATCTCCAATAATATCAATTAAATCATTTATATAATTAGGACTCAAATTATTTCCAGCATATAAAATTTGTGGGCAATCTCTTTTTCCATAGTTGTAAAATGTATGGGTTAAACTTTCAATAACCGCTCTTGCTCCTAAATAAGAGCCACCAATTCCAATACATAGTAAAATATCCGAATCTTTTTGTATCTTACTTGCAGCCTTTTTTATTCTTGTAAATTCTTTTTTATCATAATTGGTTGGTAATTTTAACCATCCTAAAAATTCTTTTTCATCATTTGATTTTGCATGTAAGTCTTGATGAACTTTCTTTACTTCTTCTTTATATTCTAATATATCTTCTACTGGAATATTGGTATTTGTATAATCTAATTTAATATAAGACATTATCTTTTCTCCTTTACCTTTTGTATTATATGTCTATTCTATAATAAGTATTTTCGTTATGCAATATTTTTAAGAAAAATAACTTCCCTTTTTTTGTTTTTTAACATATAATGTAGGAAGTTAAAATATATAATTATATGTTTTAAGGTACATAAGCTTTTAGGAGCGTGTAAAGATGAAAAAAATTTTATTTGAAGGTTGCGCAACTGCAATCGCTACACCTTTTACCGAATCTGGTGTGAATTATGAAGAATTCGGTCGTTTAATTGATTTTCAAATTGAAGAAGGAATTGATGCTTTGGTTGTTTGTGGAACAACGGGTGAATCTGCTACTATGACAGATGCTGAAAGAAAAGAAACCTTTGCTTTTGCTGTAAAAAAAGTAGCGAAACGTGTTCCTGTTATTATTGGAACTGGTAGTAACTGTACTCGTACTGCAATAGAGCTTACGAAATATGCCGAAAGTATTGGTGCCGATGGTGCCTTAGTTGTTACTCCTTACTATAACAAAGCAACACAAAAGGGGCTTGTTGAACATTATAAAGCAATTGCCTCTAATACGAATTTACCAATTATTATGTATAGTGTTCCAAGTAGAACAGGTGTTAATATTTTACCTAAAACTTGTTTGGAACTTTCTAAAATTCCAAATATTGTTGCGATTAAAGAAGCAAGTGGTAATTTATCTCAAGTTGCTGAAATTGCATCATTATGCGGTGATAATTTAACTATTTATAGTGGAAATGATGATCAGATTTTACCTGTACTTTCTCTTGGTGGAAAAGGAGTTATCTCTGTTCTTTCTAATGTAGCACCAAAAAGAACAAGTAAAATGGTACATGATTATTTAAATGGCAATTTTGAGGATGCTAAAAAAGCACAATTAGAAGCAATTGGATTAATTAATGCTTTATTTTGTGAAGTAAATCCAATCCCAGTAAAAGAGGCTTTAAATCTATTAGGATATTGTTTTGGAACCCCTAGATTACCTTTAACACCATTATCAACTGAAAATAAAGTCCTATTAGAAAATGAAATGAAGCAATATGGTCTAATATAGCTCCTTTACTCTATCTTATTATATTACATTTTCTTTAAATTTTTCTTAAGTTACAGACAAATGAAGCCTTTTATGTTATACTTAAAAGAGTGAGAACAAATACCAAAGATTTATAGGAGATGAATTTTAAGTTTATGTTATTACTAGAAAAAGAAAATAAAGAAACGTTTCAAAGCGAGTTTGAACTAATTATAAAAGATTTAGTAGCAAATGAAACTGTACAAAAAATGAAGAATTTTAAACAACATTATGATACTTCTTGTTTTGAGCATTGTAGAAATGTTGCTTATTATAGTTATTTAATCTGTAAAAAATATCATTTGGATTATATTTCAGCTGCTCGTGCTGGTATGTTACATGATTTATTTTTATATGATTGGAGAACAAAGCAAGATGGAAGAAAAGGTCTTCATGCCTTTACTCACCCAAAAACTGCTTTCGAAAATGCCTCTAAATTATTTGATTTAAATAAAAAAGAAACTGATATTATTTTAAAACATATGTGGCCAGTAACCATTCTTTTTCCAAAGTATGCTGAAAGTTATGTAATTACTTTTGTTGATAAGTATTGTGCTGTACAAGAATCTGTAAATGCTTACAAATCTAAAAATGCAGTACAAAAATTGTACCGTTATGCCTATGTGTTTTTAAGTATGTTCGTTATTTTAAGATAAGGGTTGCATATAAGGCAACCCTTATCCATATGAAAGGATGAAAAGAAATGATAAAAGTTCTAATTAATGGCTGTAATGGCCGAATGGGCCAAGTTTTAGTAAACGAAATTGATCGTTTTTCCGAATTATTGTTAGTTGGTGGTTTTGATATTCACGACGAAGGAAAAAATACATTCCCTGTTTATTCAAAAATAGATGATATCAAAGAAAAACCAGATGTTATTGTGGATTTTAGCGTACCTGTTTCTACTTTTAATATTTTAAAATATGCAGTAAGTAACAAAGTTCCTGTTGTGATTGCTACTACTGGATTTACCAAAGAGCAATTAGATGAAATCAAGGAATTTTCGAAACAAATTCCAATTTTTCAATCTTCTAATATGTCTTTTGATATTAATTTAATGAAAAAAATAGTAGCAGAAGTTGCTAAAAATTTAAAAGGAACTGACATTGAAATTGTAGAAACACATCATAATCGTAAAGTAGATGCACCAAGTGGTACTGCTATTTTACTTGCTGATGCCATTAATGATGTAATGGATGAAAAATTAGACTATAATTTTAATCGTCATGATATTCACGAAAAAAGAAACTCAAATGAAATTGGTTTTTCTTCCATTCGTGGTGGTAATATTGTAGGAGAACATAGTGTTATGTTTTTTGGAGAACATGAGACATTTGAAATAAAACATACCTCTTATTCAAGAGATGTATTTGCAGAAGGTGCTCTAAAGGCTGCTGTATTTCTTGCAAATCAAAAACCTGGTTTCTATGGAATGGATGATATGGTTAAATAATAAAAAGTGCTTTCTAAAAAATAGAAAGCACTTTTAAAATATATTATCAATTGAGAATTCTTCTCTTTGCTTCACATTGTCTAAAATATAATCACATCGGTCAATACTATCAACTGCTTGCGAATCATCTTTCATTTCAATAAAACTTCTCATAGAAATAATCGCTGTTTTTATTTTTTCGATTTCTGCATGTTCAATATAAAGAGCAATCGTATCATCTAGTTCTTCCCATTTATCAAATGTTTCATTTGCTTTTTTTAGAGCCATTTCATAGTCTGGTTCTTGTTTGATTAATTCTTGTTTTGTATGATTTAAATGTTGTTTTGTCTCATTTACTGCATATTCAGTATAATTTTGTGTCACATAATTTAGTCCAAAAATAACAACTGCAATGATAATACTGATAATTACTTCTTTATACATCCTTCTCTCCTTTCTTTTGGCAGAAAATTTGTCCTTTTCCATCAAAAGTAACTAGCAATGCCTCTTCTGGCTTCATTCCAAATTTTTCAATTTGTTTTGAAAGCCAAGTATAGTTTCTTCCAATTTTTTGTAAATTGTTTTCCATTATTTTTCCATCTACCACCAGGTCATATGGAATTCCTTCATATTCTGGCATAATATTAAAATCTTCTGGAATCGTCGTTCTTTTATTTGGCTTTTGAATAACTGTTAAGTCTCCGAGAAGTTTCTAAAATGGCATATTCTACATCCCCTACACTTGCTACACTATTTCCTCGTAATCTTTCTTCTAATTCATTAATCGTAAATCGTTCTTTGATTAATGCTTTTTCATCAATTTTTCCACGATAAATTAAAATTCGTGGTTTACCACAAATGATTTCTCTTGCTTTCACACTTTTTAGATTAATAAAAGAAATTAGTAAATGCATAATTAATAATCCAAAGATAGGAATAATTCCTCTTGTAATTGGAATTCCTGTTTCTGTCATGGGAATTGAAGCAAGGTCTGCAATCATAATAGATATTGCAAGCTCAAATGGTTGAAGTTGTCCTATTTCTCTTTTTCCCATTAAACGCATAACAACTAAAACAACTATGTATAAAAAAATCGCTCTTATAAATGTAATTAGCATAAAATTTTCACTTCCATTTCTATTTATTTAACAATATTTTTTACCATTTTTTTAGATTTATACAATTGTTTCGAATAATTTTTATTTTTTTGTTCATAATAAAGTCATACACATTGCAATTTTTATATAATAGAAATTTCTATTATACAATTTATCTTTTTAAAGATAGGAGGTTTCTTAAAATGGATAACGAAAGAAGTAATGTCCAAAGTTCTAGTGGAACAAGTACAATTGGACAAATCATATGGAGATTTGTAGCAGCTGCTGTTGTTCTTGCAATTACTGCCTTTTTCACACCTGGATTTACCATAAATAATATATGGGCTTTAGCACTTGCTGCTGTTGTTCTTACTGTTATTGATTATTTAATTGTAAGATTTACAGGGCTACATGCTAGTCCTTTTGGAAAAGGATTTGTAGGATTTGTCCTTTCTGCTGCTGTTCTATATGTAACTCAATATTTTGTTGCAGGATATACCATTTCTTGGATTGCTGCCATAATTGGTGCGTTAGTATATGGTGTTGTTGATTACTTTATTCCTGGTGATAACTCACTATAGGATAAAAAAGAAGATACAATAAATAACATAGAATTATTTATTGTATCTTCTTTTCTATTTACTTTCTGTTCCAACCTTCTTTATTGGTTTGTCTTTGTCTTGCAATGGCTAGTGAGTCATCTGGTACATCATCTGTTATGGTTGATCCTGCTGCTACAAAGGTATTTTTTCCTAATGTTACTGGTGCGACTAGATTTGTGTTTGAGCCAATGAAAGAATTATCTCCTATGATTGTTTTGCTTTTGTTAAAACCATCATAGTTACAAGTAATCGTTCCACATCCAATATTGGTTTTTACTCCAATTTCACAATCTCCCATGTAAGAAAGGTGTGGTATTTTAGTACCTTCTCCAATAATTGCTTTTTTTATTTCGACAAAGCTTCCTATTTTTACTTTGTTGCTAAGTCTACATCCTTCACGAATATATGCATTTGGTCCTATTTCACAATCTTCTCCAATCACAACTCCAGATTTAATGGTTGTATTTGGATGAATAACAGTATCAATTCCAATTTCTACATCATCATAAATGTATGTATTATTAATATCTTCAATGGTAACACCGTTTTTCATGTGTTCTGTATTAATGCGAAGTTGTAATGCTTTTGTTAATACTTGTAAATCCATTCGATCATTTACACCTAATACTTCTGCATTATCAGATACAACAATAGAACCAGTTCTTAATCCTTTATCATACATAATTTTAATAACATCTGTTAAATAATATTCTTTTTGTGCATTGTCATTTTTTAATTCTTTTAGTGCCTTTAGTAACTCTTCAATATCAAAACAATACATACCAAGATTTACTTCTTTAATATATTGTTGTTGTTCTACCGTACAATCTTTATGTTCAATAATCTCTTGGATTCCCCCATCTCTATCATGAATAATTTTTCCATATGGTAAAATATCATCGTGAACCATAGTAAGAATTGTTGCACTTTCTCCTCTTGCATTCGCTACATCTACTAATTTTTTTAAGGTTTCTGGTCTCATAATTGGATGGTCTCCATTTAAGACTAATACCTTTCCTTTTCTTCCCTCTAGTAATTGTGCTGCTTGCATAACCGCATGCCCTGTTCCTAATTGTTCTTCTTGTACTGCATATCTTACAGAATCTGCCAATACTTCTTGTATTTGTTCTTTTTGATAACCAACAACAGTAATTACTTCTTTTATTCCTGCTCTTTTTACATTTTCTACTGCTCTTCTAATAATTTCTTTTCCATATATTTTATGTACTAATTTTGATTTTTTGGATTTCATTCTTGTACCTTTTCCTGCCGCCATTACAATCGCTAATACATCTTGCTCCATCATAACATCTATCCTTTCTGTTAGTCGTTATTTTTCTAATTTCACGTTCTACATTTTATCACAAAAAAATATAGAATGCAATACTACCTTCATTATCATATTCTGCATCAGTATTTTTCGTTAAATTTTTTATAAAAAATAGGAATAATCTAGGTTCTAACAAATATACATTAGTAAAGTTGATTTTGTACAAACATTTTTTGAGGGGGTAAAAAACAAATGGAAAATTTAAGCTTATATCAAGATATAGCAAAACGTACAGATGGAGACATCTACATAGGAGTGGTGGGACCTGTTCGAACTGGAAAATCTACTTTTATTAAAAAATTCATGGACCTATTAGTCATTCCAAACATTGATAACGAATACAAGAAAGAACGTGCAAAAGATGAATTACCACAAAGTGCAGCAGGCAGAACTATTATGACGACAGAACCAAAATTTGTGCCTAATGAAGCAATTGATATTACAATTGGTGATAATTTAAAATTGAAAACAAGATTAGTGGATTGTGTTGGATATTTAGTTAATAATGCGATTGGTTATTTGGAAGATGAAACACCTAGAATGGTAAAAACGCCTTGGTCAGAAGAAGAAATTCCTTTTGAACAAGCAGCGGAAATTGGAACCAAAAAGGTCATTCAAGAACATTCTACTATCGGTATTTTGGTAACCACAGATGGAAGTATCACCGATATTCCAAGAGAAGATTATATTAGTGCTGAAGAACGAGTTGTAAAAGAATTAAAAGAACTTAATAAACCATTTATTATTGTTCTAAATTCCAATGAACCTTATTCTGAATATACCAAAGAGCTTGCAAGAAAATTAGAAGATAAATATCAAACAAGTGTTATTCCAACCGATTGTGCTAATTTAAATAGTGATGATTTAAATGATATTTTTGCCAGAATTTTATATGAGTTCCCAATTGAACGAATTAATATTAATTTTCCAAAGTGGGTTGATGGTTTAAATGATGAGCATTGGTTAAAACAAAATTTATATACACAAATCCAAGAAGCTTTTTCAGATGTCAAAATGTTAAAGCAGATTGATGCTTCTATTAGTCATATTTTAAAAACCGATATTATTGAAAAAACTTCACTAGATGAAATTTTACTTGGTAATGGTAATGTTAACATTTCCATTCAATTAAAAGAAGAACTATTCTATAAGGTATTAACCGAAATTTCAGGTGTAGAAATTAGTAATGAGGGTGACTTATTTTCTACCATTACTACTCTTGCTTCTACCAAAAAAGAGTATGATAAAATAGCCTATGCCTTAGAAGAAGTAAAACAAAAAGGATATGGTATTGTTACCCCTTCTATTGATGAACTTATTTTAGACGAACCAGAAATGGTAAAACAGGGTTCTCGTTTTGGTGTAAAACTAAAAGCGACAGCTCCAAGTATTCATCTTATTCGTGCAAATATTGAAACTGAAGTATCTCCAATTGTTGGCAGTGAAAAACAATCTGAAGAATTAGTTAACTACCTACTTTCCGAATTTGAATCTGACCCACAAAAAATCTGGGAATCTAACATCTTTGGAAAGAGCTTACATGAATTAGTAAATGAAGGATTACAAAACAAACTTTGCCGAATGCCAGAAGATGCTCAAGGAAAATTACAAGAAACACTAGAGCGTATTGTAAATGAAGGTAGCGGTGGATTAATTTGTATTATATTATAATCTCTATAGAAAGTTGCTATTATGCAACTTTCTATATTTTTTTATTTTTTCATATGCATATTTATTTCCTTTTTTGTTAAAAATATGTGAAAAGAATAAAAATTAGATTGGAGTAAATGAAAGTGAATCAAGAAAAAAAGAATCTGATTATAAATACTCTTCAAAGTTTATTCTCTTATCAACCTCACCAAGAATATAACTTTTCCATACCAGAAACCAAAGAAGATACGCAAAATGATACTTCTTTAGAACCTTCTTCTGAAAATAGTACATTAAGCTCAAATGCACCTAAAAATGTATTTCCTACTCTTAGTGTGAATTTAGAAGTAATTACTTCAAGATATAATACTATGATTAATAGTGATATTGTTGTAAGAGAATTTAGTTTAACTGCAAAAAACAAAGAATATAAAGCATTTTTGTTATATATTGATGGGATGGTAGATACCACAAGTATTAACCATTTTGTCCTTGACCCTTTGATGCTTCGAAATTTATCAAATACTTATCAAAACCCAGAAAATGAAATTGTAAAAGAAGCAGTTTCTAGTAATATTGTGGTACGAAAAGTAAAAAAATTTGATTTACCAACTTATATTTTAAACCACTTGGTTCCACAAAATAGTGTAAAACAGCTGGATACCTTTGATGACGTGGCTTCTAGTGTCAATTCTGGTAATTGTGCTCTTTTTGTAGATACCCTAAACATTGTATTTGATATTGATGTAAAAGGATTTAAACAAAGAAGCCTTGGAAAACCGGAAAATGAAATGGTTATTCGTGGCTCTCAAGAAGCATTCACAGAAAATATTCGTACCAATACTTCCCTATTACGACGTTTTATTAATAACGAAGATTTGATTATTGAAAATTTAGAAGTCGGTAGTTTGACAAAAACCAAATGTGCCATTTGTTATATGGAAAATATCGCAAATAATGACTTAGTTGCAGAGGTAAAATACCGATTAAACAATATTGATGTTGATAGTATTATTTCTTCTCGGACAATTAGAACAATTAATTGAAGATGATGGTAAATTCAGTCTTCCTCAGTTAATTTCTACCGAAAGACCAGATAAAGCAAGTAATTTTTTATTAGAAGGTAGAGTGGTTGTTTTAGTAAATGATAGTCCCTACTGTCTTATTGCCCCAGGTACTTTTATTGACTTTATCACTTCTCCCGAGGATTTAAATTTAAAATTTCAGTTTTCTAATTTACTAAAAGTTATTCGTATTTTTGCTGTTATTTTAACATTACTCTTACCTGGATTTTATGTGGCAATTACAAATTTTCACCAAGAGCTAATTCCAACAGAACTATTATTTGCAATTGTCTCATCCCGTGAAAATGTTCCTCTTCCGATTATTTTTGAAATTTTAGTAATGGAAATTTCATTTGAATTAATCCGTGAAGCAGGTCTTCGTGTTCCTTCTCCTATTGGTCCAACCATTGGAATTGTTGGTGCTCTTATTTTGGGACAATCAGCAGTAGATGCCAATATTGTAAGTCCTATTTTAATTATTATTGTAGCAATTACTGCCATTGCTTCTTTTGCCATTCCAGATTTTTCGTTTGGCTTTCATTGCCGTGTAACACGATTTACCTATATTCTTTTAGGTTACTTTTTAGGATTTTTAGGCATTGGACTTTGTTTGTTTGTGCACTTCTTAATCCTTGCTGATTTAAAATCCTTTGGTTATTCTTATTTACAACCATTTGCCCCTGTCACTAAAGATTATAAAGGAATCTTTCTATCTCCTTCTTGGAAAAGAGAACATAGAGCAGATTTCTTAAATACAAAAAGGCCAAAACGACAACCTAATATTAGTATGCTTTGGAAACATTTAAATAAATAAGAGGAGGTTTATCATATGAGTAGCTCAAAACTTGGTACAATAGAAGGAATTAGTTTTATTGTAATTATTGTTTTAAATCAAATTGTACTAAATTTACCACAAAACGTATTAGAACAATGTGGTCCTTCTACTCCTTTAAATTTAATTTACATTACCATTTTGGTGTCTCTCTTTTTAGCAATTATATTAAAACTTTGGAAACCTTTTGGTAATAGTGATATTTTAGATATTAGTGAGTTTTTAGGAGGAACTGTATTAAAAATAGTATTAGGTGTTTTATTTATTTGCTATTTTATAACAATATCTTCTACTCTTCTTCGTAATTTCTCAGAGATTATAAAATTGGTTTATTTTGAAAAAGCGACGATTTGTTTAATGTTATTATTCTTTTTACTTGCTGCAGCCATTGCAAATCGATTTGGTTTTAGGGCCATTATCAAATGTAATTTAATCATTGTTCCTATCGTACTTTTGAACTTACTTATTGCATTTTTTTGCGTTTCCTCTCGATTTGAATTTAACCGAATTTTTCCTATTTTTGGATATGGTTTGAATCAAACCTTTTTTAGTGGTATGAGTAATCTATTTGCATTTACTGGAATTAGTTATCTTTACTTTTTAAAACCATTACTAAAAGAACCAAATGATTTTGCTAAAGTTAGTCATCTTTCAATTGGTATTTCTGCTTTTTACTTATTTTTAAGTGTTACAACATTAATTTTCTCTTTTGCAGATGTATTAACTATTAACGAAATTTCTCCTATTTATTTACTAATTCGTGGTACTGATTTTGGAAGATTTTTGCAGAAGCCTGATGCCTTGTTTATTTTAGGTTGGATTTTATCCTTAATGTCTTATTTAAGTATTACTATATGGTTAATTAGTAACATTTTTAAAAAGATAGCAAAAATACATGATTCAAAACCGATGGTTTATGGGTTTTCGGCACTTGTTTTTGTATTTGCATTAATTCCTAAAAATATTGCTGAAATTCGATGGATACAAGTTTTTGTTTTCCGATATTTTACCATTATTCTAGTATTTATTATTAGTTTTTTTATCCTTCTTTTTGCTAATCTAAAATATAAAAAGAAACATTCTAAAAAAGATTCGGAGGTTTTGGCAAAAAATGAGTAAAACATTTAAAAATAGCATCTTACTCTTTCTTATATTAACAATTGCTCTATTTTCGCTTTCTGGTTGTTATAATGAACAAAACATTGATCATTTAGCCTTTGTTGTTGCATTAGGATTTGATGTAGGAGAAGATAATCAGTTAAAACTTAGTTTTCAAATCAGTGTTCCAGGTGGTTCTTCTGAAAGTGGCGGTTCTTCTCAATCCGATTCTTCTATTGTAACAACAATTGAATGTGCCTCTTTTGATTCTGGCGTTAATTTGTTAAATAGTTATTTAAGTAAAGAATCTAACCTTTCTCATTGTAAAATTATTGTATTCTCAGAAGAGTTTGCTAATAATGGCATTTCTGAAACACTTTTTACATTAATGAATAAAGTAGAGGTTCGCCCAGATTGTAATGTATTAGTAAGTAGATGTAGTTCTGAATATTTCTTAAATAATTCAAAACCAGTATTAGAAAAACTGTCTGCTAGATATTATGAAATTGCTCCTACTTCTAGTGAATATACTGGTTTTACCCAAAGTATTACCTTAAGTGAATTTTTCTCTGATTATACCGATACGTTTCAAAACTGTTATGCCATCCTTGGTGGAATCAATTCTAGCTCTACACATGATTTAAACTCATGGGAAGCTCCTATTGAAAAAGATTCCTCTAATAAAGCACATGAAACTTTAATTCAAGGAAAAAGTAATATTGAAAATATGGGACTTGCTATTTTTAAAGGTGACAAATTAGTAGGAGAATTAGATGGACTTGAAACAATTTGTCATCATATGATTTCTAGTACATTAAATAGCTGTATTATCAATATTCCTAGTCCATTTGATGAAAATAAAAGCATCTCTCTTAAGGTTCGCTTAATAAAGGACACAAAAAACAAAGCAAAATTGGTGAATGGTTCTGCTTATATTACTTCCAATGTATCTCTTGAAGCACGTATCTTAACCATGGGGGAAAATTCAAAATATTTAAATAATGAAGAACTTGAATATTTACAAAAAGCTTTGAACTCTTATTTAACAACTAAAATATACGATTATTTATATAAAATCTCCAAAGACCTAAATAGTGACATTGATGGATTTGGAAGACATCTGGTACAAAATTTTAAAACTTTTGAAGATTGGGAAAATTTTAATTGGTTAGAAAATTTCAAAAATTCATTTTTTGATGTAACGGTTCATTCAACTATAAAATCTGGCTATATTTTAATGGAAACTTAACATAGGAGGAAAATCATATGAGAATTGTTATTGCTATAATATCAATATTTATCTTTTTAAAAACTTTATTTTATGGTATTTATGAATGGAAAGAACAAAACAATAAGTGTGGTAGCGTTGTTATTGTAATAATTGCGATTATCTCCTTAATCCTACCAAATATTCTAGTAAGTCTTAGAGTTAATCTATCCAATTATTCGTAAAAGAAGTCGGCACCTTTGCCGACTTCTTTTACAATACCACATCTCGTTTTAAATATCCCTGCTTTATGATGCCTAATCCAATAAAATCTTGTTTCTCATTATAAATTCGATAAATTTCATCTATTAAATTATATTGTAATTTTACACCATTTAAAAATTGTTCTTCTCTTTTTGCATCTAATATAATTTTTTCTTTATCGCAAAAGAATTGTTCTATTGTAATGATGCTTTTTACAATATGGTCTTTGTTTTCTTTTAGCTGATTAAGGGTAATGCTATTTTCAATTTTAAATTCACCAACCTGTAAACGGTTTAATTCTTTCATATACCCTATTGTTCCAAGATTTTCTGCAATTTGCTCACACAAAGTTCTAATATACGTACCCTTTGAGCAGTGTACGGTAAAAGTAATTTCGTTTGTATTTGTATCTACTTTATTCAATACGAAAGAATAAATTTCAATTTTTCTTGATTGTATTTCAATCGTCTTTCCTTGTCTTGCATATTCGTAGAGTTTTTTTCCATTTATTTTAATGGCAGAATACATTGGTGGTGTTTGCTGCTTCTTTCCTATCATAGAAGAAAAAACTTCTTTTATTTGCTCTTCTTTTGGCATTGTAACTTCTTGTTTTTCTAATACCGTCCCTGCCAAATCTGCTGTATCCGTTTTAACGCCTAATTTTAATATCGATTTATATACTTTATCGTGATTTACTAGATATTTTGATATCTTTGTTGCTTTTCCAATAAGTAATGGCAATACCCCTGTTGCATTTGGATCTAATGTACCTGTATGTCCAATTTTTTCTCCTAATATTTTTTTAGCAATTGCTACAACATCATGAGAAGTATATTCTTTTTCTTTGTTAATTAGTATAATTCCATCCATTTGATTTCTCCTAATAATTAAGAACCCTACGAAGGGTTCTATATGGTTTTATTTTAAATGTTTTTTTACCTCATGAAGAATTTTTTCTTTTGCTTCTTCTAATGATGCATGAATTTGGCAACCAGCAGCTCTAGGATGTCCTCCTCCATTAAACATAATGCATGCATCAGATACATTCACGTAATCATTGGAGCGAAGAGAACCTTTATATAATCCTTCTTCTTTTTCACTAAGAAGAATCGAAACTTCTACTCCTTCAATACTTCTTCCAATATCAACTAATCCCGATTGGTCTCCATTTTGTGCCTTTGCTTCTTGTTCATCTTGTTTGGTAATATAAGTAAACGCAATTTTACCATCTTCTAGCAATTCTAAACGATCCATAACAATTTTGCTAAGTGCAAAATGACCTTTGCTTTGTTTTTCTAGCACCCTTCTATAAATATCTGCTACATTTACACCAATGCTTAGCAAAAATGATATAAACTCAAATGTTTCTTTTGAAGTTCCTGCATATTTAAATCCGCCTGTGTCTGTAATAATCCCTGTAACTAAGCAGCTTCCTATTTCTTTGGTAATCGTTACTCCTATATACTCTAATACTAGAATCAAAATTTGACAGCATGCTGGGGAATCTGGATTAACAAAATTATGGTCTGCAAACATAGAATTTACACTATGATGGTCAATATTAACCGTCGTTTTTGCTTGTTCAAAATAACTTGCAAAACCGTTTAATCTTTTAATATCACTACTATCTAATGCAATTGCTAAATCATAAACTTGCTTTGTTCCTTCTTTTTGCATCTTATCTGCATTTGGTAAAAATGCAAATAGCTGTGGATATTCTGGCACAACTACTTCTGGTTGTTTTCCTAGTTGTACTAATGCATTGTATACAGCAAGAGCACTTCCGAATAGCATCTCCATCTGGATTTTCGTGTGTTAAAATAACAATGCTATTTGCTTTTTCTATAGCTTCTTTTATATTGTCTAATGTCATTTCTTATCTCCTCTACCTCTATTTTTTATTCGTCTGCATCTTCTTTTTTAAGCTCTCGTAATATCGAATCAATTCTTGCACCATATTCAATCGAATCGTCACGTTCAAAAACAAGCTCTGGTGTAATTCTTAAATTAATTCGTTTTGCAACTTCGCTTCTAATAAATCCAGAAGATTTTTTTAAGCCTTCTAATGTTTCTTGTTCATTTTTCGAGTTTAAAATACTAATATAGATTTTAGCATATTTTAAGTCTGGTGTGATTTTCGCTTTCGTTACACTAATTAATCCTGTTACACTTGGATTTTTTAGTTCATAACTAATTATATGACTAATCTCCTTTTTTAATTCTTCATTAATTCTATCAAGTCTCGTATTATTTTTTGGCATTTATAAACCTCCTTTTTATCTTTAACGCTACACTTCTTCATCTCTCGTCCTATCTTTTCTTTTTGTTGATGAACAATATTGAGTATTTTCAAGCTTTGCTTGTATTGGTAGCGCTTTTAAATAAGTCTCTTGTCTTTTTTCATCCGCTATTTCTGCATCAATTCTTTTTGCATGATTTATCGTTTTTGCATTTTTTTATAATCTTTTCCAAGTGACGCTAAAAATTCTAGTATTTCTTCTTTCTTTGCTTTTATACTCTTATTTTCCATTTCAATCACTTTTTTAGTATGTTTAGGCATAGTAAGCATTTTATTAAACTATGCCCTTTTTTGTTTATTTTTTCACTTCTTCCATAACGTAAACTTCTAATGTATCACCTTCCATGATGTCATTGTAGTTTTCAATTTGAAGTCCACATTCATATCCATATGCTACTTCTTTTACATCGTCTTTAAATCTCTTTAAAGATACTAATTTTCCATCATGGATAACCACATTATCACGAATGACACGAATTCCTGCATTTCTTGCAATTTTTCCATCTGTTACATAGCATCCTGCAATCGTTCCAACACTGCTTACTTTAAATGTTTGTCTTACTTCTGCTGTTCCAATTACTTTTTCTTCAAAGACTGGATCTAACATTCCTTTCATTGCAGCTTCTACGTCTTCAATTGCTTGGTAAATAATAGAATATTGTTTAATTTCTACTTCTTCTTTTTGTGCCACATCTTTTGCGATTGGGTCTGGTCTTACATTAAATGCAATGATAATAGCATTCGAAACTTTTGCAAGTGTTACATCAGATTCTGTTACTCCACCAACGTTAGCATGAATTACTTTTACTTCTACTTCTTCGTTAGTTAATTTTTCTAAGCTTTGTTTAACCGCTTCTACGGAACCTTGTACATCTGCTTTTACAATAATATTTAGTCGTTTTAAGTTTCCTTTTTCGATTTGACTAAATAAATCATTTAAGCTTACTCTCGCTGTTTGGTTCATACTCTTTTCTCTTGCTTGACGTTTTCTTCTTTCAATTAAGTGTTTTGCTGTTTTTTCATCTTTTACTTCATAGAAAGTATCTCCTGCTTCTGGAACTTCTGTTAAACCTGTTACTTCTACTGGTGTAGATGGTCCGGCTTTTTTTACTTTCTTTCCTTTATCATCTGTCATGGTACGAATTCTACCAATAGCAGAACCTACCACAATGGTATCTCCAACATCTAATGTTCCACGTTGTACAAGCATAGATACTACTGGTCCTCTTGCTTTATCTAAACGAGCTTCAATAACAGTACCTTTCGATTGTTTATTTGGGTTTGCTTTTAATTCTTTTACATCTGCGACTAGTAATACCATTTCTAACAAGGTATCAATATTAATTTTCTTTTTCGCAGAAATTTCAACAAAGATGGTATCTCCACCCCATTCTTCTGGTACTAAGTCATATTTCATTAATTCTTGTTTTACTTTTTCAGGGTTTGCACCTTCTACATCAATTTTATTTAATGCAACAACAATTGGAATTTCAGCCGCTTTTGCATGGTTAATCGCTTCAATCGTTTGAGGCATAACACCATCATTTGCTGCAACTACTAAAATTGCAATATCTGTAATTTGTGCTCCTCTTGCTCTCATGCTAGTAAATGCTTCATGTCCTGGTGTGTCTAGGAATGTAATTTCTCTATCATTTATTTTTACTTTATAAGCACCTATATGTTGTGTGATTCCTCCTGCTTCTCCTTCAATTACGTTGGTCTGACGGATAGCATCCAATAATGAGGTTTTTCCATGGTCTACGTGTCCCATAACAACAACAACTGGTGGTCTTGGTTTTAATTCGTTTTCGGTATCTTCTGTTTCATCAAATAAGATATCTTCCTCTGTTACTGTTTCTTTCTTAATTGCTGTAATTCCAAATTCTCCTGCAATTAAGAATGCTGTATCAAAATCCACTTCATTATTAATCGTTGCCATTACACCATAACCTAATAGTTTTTTAATAACATCTGCTGTTGTTTTTTTCATTTCAGCAGCTAAATCTTTTACCGTTACTGGATCTGGTATGGTTATTTCTGTTAACTCGAAGATTTTTTGTTTTACTCTTTCTTCCTCAGGTTTATTGGCTCTTTTCCTGTTTTTCTTTCCTCTTTGTGTTGTTAAATCGTAAAAATCAAGCATACCACCATCTTGTTCATCAAACATAGAAGATAGACGGTCATGTTGTTTTAAGCTTTTTAATTTATCTTCATTAATTTCATAATCTCCACCACGTTTTGATTTTGGACTTTTTTTCATTTTGTTTTCTTCATAACGATTTTGTTTTTGTTTATCGATGGATTTATTATATTCCCTAACAACTTCTTTTTCTACCACATCTGTCATAATATTTTTAATGTTCTTTTCAATTCCTTTTTCATCAAGTGGTCTTCTAGATCCATATCCATTTTGGTTATTATTGCGGTTTCTATTTTGATTATATCCATTTTGTCCATATCCGTTTTGAGGACGATTGTCTCTATTAAAGTTATTACCATTTCTATTTTGGTTATTGTATCCAGTATTACGTGCATTATTATCAAAATTATTATGGCGGAAATTATTATTGTTGTTACGTGGTTGATAATTATTGTTATGTCCATTATTTTGATAATTATTGTTTTGATAATTATTGTTTCTATATCCATTTGCATTGTTATTTGAATAGTTTTGAGTAGCAGGTCGTCTTGATTCTGGTTTTGCTTCTTCTTTTTTAGGTTCTATTTTCGTTTCTTTTTTAACTTCTTCTGTTCTTGTTTCTTGCATTTTTGGTTCTTCTTTTACAACCTCTTTTATTTCTTCTTTCTTTTCTTCTTGTTTTGGTGTTTTTAACCCAAATAATTCACTAACTGTCATTGGTTTTGAAGGTTTGTTACGATATACAATGTTATAATCTTTGTTGTTATTTCTTTCAACGAAACCAACTTCTTTTCGTTTTGCTTCCATTTTCTTTCTTTTTTCTTCTTCTTCTCTTTTTACTATTTCTTCTTCCGATACAATCACTTCTCTACGAATAATAACTGGTGTATCTTGTTTTATTTTCTTTTCTTTTTTCTCTTGTACATTTTCTACTGTTTTATTTTCTTCTTTCCTTTTCGTTTTAAAACTCTCCTTTATCTTTTTTGCAAGTTCTTCTTCTATTGAACTCATATGGTTTTTAGCTTCAATTCCTAACTTTCCAGCTCTTTCTATAATCTCTTTACTGGTTAAGTCTAGTTCTTTTGCTATTTCATGTATTTTTATCTTACCCAATAACTTCACCCCCGTTAATGATCCTTTCAATTTCATGTGCAAAACTTTGATTTTTAATTCCAAAGATTGCTTTATTTGTTTTTCCAATTGCTCTACTTAAGTTTTCAATACTTCCATAGAAATAAATTGGTATATAGTTTTGCTTACAATTTCTTTCAAAATTTCTTTTTGTTCTTTCGGCTGCGTCTTCTGCTACAAGAATTAATTTTACTTTTTTTCTTTGTATTAAATCCATACAAGCATCATTGCCAAAACTAAGACCTCCTGCTCTCATACATAAGCCTAATAAACCTTCTATTTTATGATTCGTCAATCATCACACCTCTTAATTTTTCATATATCTCATCATCGATTTTTGTTTCAAAAACTCTCTCAATCCTTTTTGTTTTCATTGCTTTTTCAAGACATTCTTCCTTGTCACATATGTATGCGCCTCGTCCTGGCATCTTGCCAGTTTTATCAATATTAATTTGTCCGTCACTTGATTTTACAACTCGGATTAAGTCCTTTTTATCTTTTTTCTCATTACACCCCATACAGGTTCTTTGTGGTATTTTTTTCATTTTAAAAACACCTCCATTTTCCTATTCTTCTGATGTTTCTTGTTCTTCTTGCATGCTTACAATCATTTCTCTAAATTGAGATTCTGATTTAATATCAATCTTCCAATTAGTTAATTTCGCTGCAAGTCTTGCATTTTGTCCTGATTTTCCAATTGCAAGTGATAATTGATCATCTGTTACAATTACTTGTGCAAACTTTTCTTCTTCTTTAATATCAACTGCTAATACTTGTGCTGGAAGTAAAGCTGCTGCTATATAAATACTTGGATCTTCATTCCATTCAATAACGTCAATTTTTTCTCCATTTAATTCATTAATAATATTTTGAATACGAACTCCCTTTTGTCCTACACAAGAACCTACTGGATCGATATTAGGGTTTGTTGAATATACTGCTACTTTACTTCTATATCCTGGATCTCTTGATACACTCTTTATTTCAATTAATCCTTCATAAATTTCTGGTATTTCAAATTCAAATAATCTTCTAACAAATTCTGAGCAAGCACGTGATACAACAACTTGTGGATTTCCTTTCATTCCTCTTACAACTTCTTGTACGTATCCTCTCACTTTATCATTAACACGATACTTTTCCGTTGGTATTTGTTCTTTTGTAGGCATAATCCCCTCTAATTTTCCAAGGTCCATAATAACTGCTCCACCATCTGCTTTTTGAATAATGCCAGAAACAATCTCTCCTTTTCTATCGTTAAATTCTGTATAAATAATATCTCTTTCTGCTTCTCTTAGTTTTTGAATAATAACTTGTTTTGCTGTCTGTGCTGCGATTCTTCCAAAGTCTTTTGGAACCATTTCAATATCCACAGTATCTCCAATTTCTAATTTTTTGCTAATTTTTTTTGCGTTTTCTAAATTAATTTGTAGCTTATCATCTTCTGCTACTTCGACTACCTCTTTTACTGCATATAAATGTGCTTCTCCCGTTTGTTTATCCATTACAACTTTTACATTTTCTGCTGAATCAAAGTTTCTTTTATATGCTGTTAATAATGCTTGTTCAATTGCATCAATCAGATACGATTTTCTAATTCCTTTCTCATTTTCTAGTTCTTCTAATGCTAGTATTAATTCTTTGTTATCAATTGCTTTCATTTTCCTTTTTCCTCCCTTATTTTTTATATATTTAGTAGAGTATATTTCAGCTTTAAGAACCCCCAGTCTCCTTGAATAAAGGGGCTTTTACTCTACTTTTATTACTTATTCATTCCAGTTATATTTTGTCTTTATAAGTGCTATATTGCTTCTTGGTATGGATATTTCATCATTTTCATATGTCATTGTAATTGTATTTTCGTCATATCCTGTTAAGATTCCTTCTACTTCTTTTTCTTTATTGATTGGCTTATATAGTTTTACTTCTATTTCTTCTCCCCTTGCACTATCAAAATGTTTTTCTTTTCTTAGTACTCTTTCAATTCCTGGTGAAGATACTTCTAAAAAATATTGTTCTTTAATATAATCTGCTTCATCTAGTAAATCCATAATACCATCATTTACTTTTTCACAATCGTTTAAATCAATGCCATCTTCTTTATCAATAAAAATACGTAAAAAATAATTTTTACCTTCTTTTGCATATTCTACATCGTAAAGTTCATAACCCAATTCATTAATTTTTGATTGTAAAAGAGTTTCTACTTTTTCTTCAATATTAGCCAAAGTGTAATCCTCCTTTTATACAACTGAGGAGTGGGATTTGTTCCCACTCCTCTAGTTTTCATATTTGCATTAATATTATATCCTGTTTTTCTTAAAAAATCAAGGCTTTTTCAAGATTTTTTTTAAGTTTGTAAAATATCATTCTTCCACTTGCCATTTTAAAATTGGATACCCATTATTAATATTGCTACTATCTGAAGTAAACTCTCTTCCTAAAGTGGCTGTTAATCCTTTTAATTGGGTTTCTGTTTTTGCAGTCGCGCCTGTATCTGTTCCATTACTGCTAGTAGAGCCCCCTACTCCAGAGCTTGCTTTTCCATTTAAATAGTAACAATTTGAAGCTCCTTCTCCTCCTCCTACGATTCCTCCGTAATATACTCCTTTTCCTATATTTCCTATATTATAACAGTTTCTTATCTCTTGTTTTATCAAAACTGTAGATGAAGCATTACTCCCAACGATGCCACCCACTTGTCTAGTTGTGCCTGTTACATTTCCCAAATTATAACATTCGCTAATTGTATTTGCTGCATAACCAGAAATACCGCCTACATTATTGTTTTTACTTGAATTTATTCCCAGAGATTGTACAGTCCCTGTATTATAACATTTCATAACTATTTGAAATGATGAACCAGCGATTCCACCTACATTTGATCCGTTACCTATAACGTCTGCTATATTATAACTTTGGGTAATATTGCCACCTCCATATCCTACAATTCCTCCTACAAGACTCATTCCGTCTGTACTACGAGCACCAGCTTTTATTTGTTTGCACAAATTAGCGCAATTTGTCATATCTTCTTTTAGATTCTCTATAATTCCACATATTCCTCCTACTTGCGATGCTGTACCTATAACATTCCCATAATTTGTACTATTTTTTATTATTCCACCTGATGTAAATCCCGTAATGCCTCCAATAACGCTATTACCTGATGAGGTCTCCGTTTTTGCTTCTAGGTCAATTTTATTTACCGCATTATCAATTGTTCCGTAATTTCCTCCCGCTATCGCTCCTGTTCTGGGTCCTGATACGATAGTTCCTTCTTCTATTGCTAAATTTTTAATTGTTCCGTAATTTATACCAAAAAGGCCTTGATAATGTTTAGTTTCATCATCGATAAAAACTCCCTTTACTGAATGATTGTTTCCTTCAAATGTTCCATAAAAGTAATGGGCTTGGCTTAATTGATACTCTCCTATTGGAGTCCATTGCGTTGCAGTATTATCAAATGTTAGAGTTCCATCTTCTGCTATTGTGTATTTATTTTTGTTTAGTTCAATATCATTCATTAATTGTACAGTTTTTCCTTTAAACGTTCTTCCACTATTTACTTTATCTCGAAATGCAATCATATCTTCTACGTTATAAATATTCATATCTTCTGTAATATCTGTTATCATAATGCTTTCTACATTATATTTCTCTTCTGCATCTTTCGCAATCACGCTATACGTTCCATTATCCGTTACTTCTTTTTCAATTAGATATTTTTCATTTTGTTTTTCTGGTATTGTTATCTCTTCTCCATTTAAAATAATACTTGTAATTTCTTTTTCATAGCTTATTTCTATATAAATAGTAGCTTTTTCATAATTAGTACTCATTTCACTTGTCATAACAATTTGTATTTGTTCTTCTAATTCTCCTCGTCCTAAGCTTATTCCTATTTTGGGTACACTTCTGTCAAGTTGAAATTGCCATCCATCTACAAATACCACATCTCCATTTACTGCCATTCCATTTTCTCTAATTGCTGTATCAATATATGTCGTTTCATTATACGTTGTATCTGTATATTTTTTAGCTTGTAAATCTAATAAAACAAGTTCTAATTTTTCTCTTGCTACCTCTTCTTCTGTTTTTACTTTCGCTTCTTTTGCATAATTTAAAATACCATTTTCTCCTATCGTCAAATTAATTACAACTCCTGCTAAAATCAATAACAATATAATAGTAATAGTCAAAGCAATTAGCGTTATGCCAGTTGTTGCATTTTTAACGTATCTAAATTGCTCTTGTCCTTGCTTCTTTTCCATAATCTTTTTCTCCCTTATTTTATGTTTGTAAATAATATTTTTTTCTTACTTTATATAATTTTATGCCTATTGTCAATATTTAAAATAGTATTCCTAACAAAAAATCTCCTGTATTTCTTATCTCTTCACTTATTGTTGTTCTATTTGCCATTTTAAAATTGGATAACCATTGTTTATATTTTCACTATCTTCTATCCATGGTTGTTCTGTATCTTTTCCATTTACAACATCTATTCCTGTATTTAGTTCTTCTAACTTTGTATTGGCATCTGTTGCATAACAATTTTGAATATCTACACGTCCTCGATATCCACTATCAATTGTTTCATTTTGTATTGTATAGGAATTATATACATACCCTATTGGACCACTTACTCCATTAGCTCCCGCTAATCCAGACGTAGCATAATTATTTCCACTTGAAACAGTCGCATTATTGTAACAATTATAAATAGCTCCATCACCATTTACCCCGTATCCATTATTTGCTACAATCCCCCCAGCCGTCACCATATTTGCAACTATATTTCCTACATTATAACATTTTCGTATCATTCCCACATTTATACTACAAATCCCTGCTGCACTATCACTACAAATCACTTGGGCATGGTTACTACATTCTTCTATTGTTCCTATATTTTTTGCCACAATTCCACCTATACTATTAGTCCCCTGCATTTGTACATAATTATGACAGTTTCTAATTGTTCCAAAACTATAGGCAACTATTCCACCAGAATAATTACGGTTTGTTATACTACCTTTTACCGTAATATTTTGAATATTTCCACCTTCTCCAAGTGTTGAAAATACTCCTTGTCCATCTAATGAATTATGAATATATATTCCCTCAATGCTTTTTCCATTTCCTTCAAATATTCCTTTAAAATTTGTTTCTTTGTTTCCTGTCTCATTTCCTATTGGAATCCATTGCGTTGCACTACTATCAAATATTACTGTTCCATCTTCTGCTATTGTGTATTTATTTTTGTTTAGTTCAATATCATTCATTAATTGTACAGTTTTTCCTTTAAACGTTCTTCCACTATTTACTTTATCTCGAAATGCAATCATATCTTCTACGTTATAAATATTCATATCTTCTGTAATATCTGTTATCATAATGCTTTCTACATTATATTTCTCTTCTGCATCTTTCGCAATCACGCTATACGTTCCATTATCCGTTACTTCTTTTTCAATTAGATATTTTTCATTTTGTTTTTCTGGTATTGTTATCTCTTCTCCATTTAAAATAATACTTGTAATTTCTTTTTCATAGCTTATTTCTATATAAATAGTAGCTTTTTCATAATTAGTACTCATTTCACTTGTCATAACAATTTGTATTTGTTCTTCTAATTCTCCTCGTCCTAAGCTTATTCCTATTTTGGGTACACTTCTGTCAAGTTGAAATTGCCATCCATCTACAAATACCACATCTCCATTTACTGCCATTCCATTTTCTCTAATTGCTGTATCAATATATGTCGTTTCATTATACGTTGTATCTGTATATTTTTTAGCTTGTAAATCTAATAAAACAAGTTCTAATTTTTCTCTTGCCACCTCTTCTTCTGTCTTCACTTTCGCTTCTTTTGCATAATTTAAAATACCATTTTCTTCTATCGTCAAGCTAATTGTTATACCTGCCAGAATTAATAAAACAATAATCGTAATTATAAGAGCTATCAAAGTTATTCCTTTGTTTTGCTTCATAGTTTTTCTCCTTTATCTTATGTTTATTAATAATATCTATTATAATTTATTCTATATAAATTATAAGTTATTGTCAATATTTTATAATAAAAAGAGTTCCTATAAGAAGCCTTATAAAAACTCTTTTTACTATATCTCAATACTATTCTTCATCAATGAAATTAAATTCATCTTTAAATTTTTCTTTGAACATTTCGAATACTTTGTTTAATACTTCCTCATCGTCAACACTAACATAAGATTCTTCTTCTTCTGAGTCAGTATCTTCAACTTTTAAGATTACAACTTCTCCTGCTTCATCTTCGTTTTCTGCTTCATCTGCAGGTAATAATACTACGTATTCTTCTCCATCTAATTCTACTAAATCTAAAAATTCAAATTGAACTTCCTCTCCATTTTCATCATTTAATACAATGATGTTATCTAATTCTTCTTCTGGGATATTGTTTTCATCCATTTTTTCTTTCTCCTTTCAAATTTATAATAAGTGTATTTCTACAACATTGATAACATTTTAAAATTTAGTATTTACATTTTCTTTTAG
Source organism: uncultured Clostridia bacterium (assembly GCA_949948835.1). Classification (GTDB taxonomy): domain Bacteria; phylum Bacillota; class Clostridia; order TANB77; family CAG-508; genus RGIG8482. The sequence goes on from CATLHF010000009.1 coordinate 34,481, forward strand.
GATATACTGGTTTTGTCTTTATTTAAATAAATTTCCAGTATATAAACTGCAGAAATAGTATCTACAATATTTCTTTTTTTGTGCTTATCTACATCTAAAAAGTTCATTGTTTTATGAGCTGCAACAGTGGTCAATCTTTCATCAATTCCAATCACTTTTATTTTATTAAATTTACACTTTAGTTTATGAATAAACTTTTCTGTAATCTCTATTCTTTCAGAACTACTTCCATCCATATGATATGGCATTCCAATAACAATCGTATCAATTTCATATTGGTTCATAATTTCTTCTAATCGTTTTAATACAACTTTATCATTTCCGTTATGATGAATCGTTTCTAAACCTTGTGCAGTAATTCCGAAGCGCATCTGATATTGCAATTCCTACTCTTGCATCCCCATAATCAATTCCTAATACTCGCATCTTATTCATCTAATCCTATATAATTTTTTACCATTTTTTCTAACAATTCATCTCTTTCTAATAAACGAATTAAATTTCTTGCATCTTTATGAGATGTAATATAGGTTGGGTCACCTGATAAAATATATCCAACGATTTGATTAATTGGATTGTACCCTTTTTCTAGCAGTGCTTGGTACACTGTTTTTAAGATTTCTCTTGCTCTTACATTTTTATCTTTTTCTACCGTAAAACTCATTGTTTTATCCATATCCATAATCATTTACCTCCTATATATTATTAATATCACTTTCATTTTTATCTGCATGGTCTAGATATTCTTCTAACTTTTTCGTTACATTTTCAATTGCAGTTCCTTTATAATATGTTGTTAAAACAAAATTTAATTTTGCCCCAACATATCTTGTTTCTTCATTTTTACTACTATTATCGGAAACAATTTCTTCTATTTCAATATCTTCGATATTGTTTTTTAAATCTTGAACAAATTCAGCAACACTTTGTAAGTCAATTCCCGAAAAAACAATTGCAAATTTAGGTCCCATATATCTTACAAAAACATATTCTGATGAAATGCTTTCTCTTATATAGGAACTAACTTCTGTAATAATTGCATTTCCTGTTTCTCTGCTATATTTTTTATTAATTTCTTCCAAATTAATAATTTTAAACATACAAACAGTAGATGTATCATATTTATCAATCGTTTTCTTTCCTTTTCCGTAGATATATTCTGCTGAATTTAATTCTGAAAATTGATCTTTTCTTGCAATATTTTCAACCGTATTTTGATAAGATACCGTTTTATAAACAGAAATAATATTTTCTTTCACAACTTCTAAAATAGTAGTATCTATTTTATCAAATGCATGAGGTTCCCCACTCTCAATAATCCAGTACCCAATATAAATATTATCAATATATAGTGGAAAAAACATTGCTGATTTTGCTCTCCCAAATTCCATTGTTTGGTATGGTAATCTTTCTCCTTCATGATTTACTGTAACATATTTAGGCGTTGCTGTTTGAATACTATCTTTAAAAATATCCTGGTTATGAAGGTTTCTTAGTGCCTCCCAATGTTGTTCTTGCACATTAGATGCCTTAATGACATATTCTGCACCATCAAACATAACAATTGTTGAATATTTAATATCATATTTTTCAACAACAATCTCATTAATTTTTTCAATTTTTTCTTCTACGCTAGAGTATTCTCCTATTGTGTTCATAAAATCTTGTAACACATTCAGTCCTGTGATTTTTTGATTAATATTATCAAAGTTACGAACACGCTTATAAATCACAACATTATAAATCATTAGTGCTAAGACAATTACTACAAGTAGTATTAGTAAATATGCCACTTTTCTTTCACCTCGTTATCGTTTTTTCTAATAATTTTTCTTCATTTGTTCTAATGTACTATTGGTTTTTGACGAAAATGTATGTTTTTCTCCATAATTTCCCATTGCTCTATATTTGTTATTTAATAAAGGATATACCATATTTCCTAATTCCCTTAATGCCATCATAAAGTTTTTATCATATCCATTTATTGATATTTTACAATTCACTAATCCTTCTAAATATTTTGCATATACATCTTCATTAAATGGAATATTCGTATATTTAATGGTATCTTTGTTAAACAATTCTGTCATAAACGACATTGAAGGGTCATTATAAAATGCCATTCCACCAATAATAACTTTCGAATTTAATCCTCTAATTCTTGTTATTTTATTTACAACAATTTTTAATTTTTCTGGTGTTAAAATATTCTTTGCCTTTAAGTCTCTTAAAAAAGCGGTTAGTGGCTGAATTGTTAAAATGTCCATACTTTGTACCAAATAAATTTCTTGTGCCTGGTCAAAATAGGTATATGGTGTATCAAAGTCTGAATCGATTAATATTAAAGAATAATTTTTTACAAGTGTGGATAAAATTGCTTCTACTTTTTCCGAATCTTCTCTAGATGGAAGAGATGTATATACTGTTAAGTGATTGTTTACTTTAATTCCAGCTGGCACACCATTTGCAAGATTTTCCATACAATTAAATGCTACTTTTCTTAATTCTTCCTCATTTTTTGTATAAATGAAATAAGAATTTTTATTTTTAGTCATGTCTAGTATAGCAGTATTAATTCCCATAGAAGAAAATAGTTCTGCTAAATTATTAATTAAGAAAGAAGTTCCATTTTTGCTTGTTCCAACAAATGATACAATTTTTTTGTCTTGTGTTAGCAAGTTTTCAATATTTACATTTTGTACACTTTGTTTTGTTATTTTATTTTCATATGTGTTTTCTTGTTCAATTTGTCTTTCTACTCGTGGCTCGTCAAAGTCTTCAAATCCTGGTAGAACACTTGCTGGTGTATCGTTTTTTGGTTCTTCTTCATCTAATTCAAACAAGTTAACTCCTTGTGCTTTTGAAACTATTTCTTGTGGTTCTACATTTTTCTTAGGTCTTCCTCTTCCTCTTTTTGGAAGTTGCGTTTTTAATTGTTCCTCTTCCGAAAGAACTTTCTTAGGTCTTCCTCTCCCTCTTTTTACTGGTTCTACTGCTGGTGTCACTGTTTCTTCTTCATCTAGTTCAAATATATTAACTGGTGTTACGATTTCTTCTTTTCTTTGTTCTGTTTCTTGAACTTCTTTTGCTTTATTTTCTGTTCGTTCTACTGGTTTCGTACTTAATTTTTTAACATTAGTTGCATCAACTGCTGATGGTACAATAACTGGTCTTGTTATTTTTTGCTTATTTAATTGGTTTTCAATAAAGTCAATTTTTAACGAATCTTCTTTTTTCTCTGGCACTTTTTGTGTTGTTGTTCTTGGTAACTGACCAGAAAAAGCCATGATTTGTTGATATTTCTTAGAGTCCCTTTCTAATACAGCTTTTACATTTAATGGCAAAAATTTAACAATTACCTTTAATTGTGCGTCTGTATATTGAGATGCAATATTATTAAAACTTTCCACATATGCTTCTTCATTTTTTCCTAATTTACGATAGTGTGCACGAATGTTTTGTATTTCAACTTCACTAACCGTATCTTCAGATTCTGATTGATAATTTACATCTTCAGATTCAATTTTATAATAAATTTTTGCTTCTTTTTTTGTACGTGGTTTGCGAATTAATTTACACACTTCTTCTATACTTCTATCTTGTCCTAATAATGCACTATAAACTCCAATTCCAAATAATCTTACTAATAACTGTTCCGATTTTGCACGCCTATCAGAACAGATTAAAATAATTGGTGTATCTTCTCCTTTATTATCTGTTGCTTCATCGCTAATACTATCTAATTTATCAAATATAAAACGGTCAATTGCTTCATAATCATTATTAGCAAATGGCTCTAAATCTTCACTTATAACAATTCTGTCATATGTTTTATCTCTTTGTATCTCTTTTTGAATTGCATTAAAGTAATAAACATTTTTATAAGAAATAATTTCTTTATAATCTTTTTGATATTTTTTTACAATTGAGTCTGATATATTTTCATTACTAACTGCAAATAGCACTTTCATTCGTGATTCCCCCAAATTAATTAATTTCTAAATCCTTTTACTACAATGGCAAATACCAATGGTAATACTTGGCAAATTACAAACACTGTAACAAATCCAATGATTAAGAATAAACCTCTATCGTGAACATCTAACTTACGAATACCAATTACATATTGCCAAATAGCACCTACTGCTATTCCAATGAAACATAGTGGTATACTATAAATACGAACTTTATTTAATAAATACGCTGTAAACCCATAAGTCTCTGATCCATACGCCTCTGTATAGTCTTTTAGTTCATTTAATTGTTTTTCTTTTATTTGAATAATTTGTCCTGCTGTTGAATCATTCAATATATTGCTACTACTAGCATTGACTGCTCCCACTGAAAATATGCTTAGCATGATAAATAAAGCAATTACTATCTTTTTCATCTTCGTTTATTGCCCCTTTCTTATATTCTATCAATTTTAGGTTCTTTTTTACTTCTAATATCATACAATACTATTCATAAAATAGCAAGAATTTATTAGAAAGTTTTTTATTTTTCGTAATAAATAAAGAAGGAAAAGATACCTTTATGGTATCCTCTCCTTCTTCCTTTCTCCCTTGCCTTAGAAAAAGTGTAAAAAACTTTTTAATACACCATTGCGTTTTTCAAAAAAGCTACAATAATATCTTTATAGCTTTCTGTGTTCTTTGCGATAGTAATGGTTACTTCTTCTTTGCTACTTTTCTTTGACATACCTTCCTCATAAAAATGAATTCTCATTTCTTCTCCGTCTTTAAGCGGATTGCTTATCCCATAACTTACCAAGTACTCAACATACCTTGTTTCATGTGTTGGTTTAAAGCAAAGAATTGCATTGCACTTTGGAATAGCAGCAGAAGCAATGTTTAACGTAATGCTTTTTATTTTCTTTTGTTTTGTCCGCTGATAATGTTCTACTTCTGTTAGTACAACCTCAGCTAAAAGGTTAGCATTTGCTAAAATCCATTCTTCTTTTAAGTTTGTGTTCATTGTTGTCCCTCCATAATTGGCAAGATAATATTTTATTACTCCTTTCATTTTACCATAAAACGACATAAAATGCAAAAAGACTGATTTTTTCAGTCTTTTTTTTGGTGCCTCGAACGGGAATCGAACCAGTGACACAGGGATTTTCAGTCCCTTGCTCTACCAACTGAGCTATCGAGGCATATATAAAAAAATGGCGACCTGGAACGGGCTCGAACCGTCGACCTCTAGCGTGACAGGCTAGCGTTCTAACCAACTGAACTACCAGGCCGTAAAAAAATGGTGGTCGCTATAGGGCTCGAACCTATGACCCCCTGCTTGTAAGGCAGATGCTCTCCCAGCTGAGCTAAGCGACCTTGTTCTTTTCGACATTGCTTAGTATACTAAATTTTTATAACCTTGTCAATACTATTTTTTAATTTTTTATAATATTTTTTAAAAAACTTTTTTAAACATATTGATAATTTCATTAAAAAGGTCGATACCCACATCGACCCTTTTACCATTTTATTTTTGTTTTAAAATCTCAATTGCTTTTTGTAGTTGTGTATCATCTTTTTCTTCTAACACCAATTGTTGTTTCAATTCTTCACTTAATATAGCTTCTACATCTGGTGTAATTCCTACTTCATTAATTTTATTTCTGTTTGGTGTAAAGTATTCATTTGTTGTAATTTTTAATCCACTTCCATTGGTTAGTGTTAATAATTCCTGTATGACACCTTTTCCATAGCTTTTTTCTCCTACAATTGTGGCTTTCCCATTATCCTTTAAAGCTCCTGCTAATATCTCAGATGCACTTGCAGAACTTTCATTAATCAGTAATACGATTGGCAAATTAATTTCAGGATCTTGCTCTGCTTTTGTAATTTCTTCATTTTGTTTTTTGTCCACTGTAATTAACAATGTCTTATCTTTTTCTATAATATAATCTGCAATTTTTAATGCCTCATCTACAAGTCCTCCTCCATTGTTACGAATATCAATAATAAGAGAAGTAATATTTTGATTTTTTAATCCTTCTAGTTTTTCTTTAAACTCTTTACTACAACCTTCATCAAATGAATTAAATTCAATATAACCAATATTATTTTCTAATACTTTCGCTTCTACATGATTAATTTTGATATGTTCTCTTGTAATTTCAAAAGTTAATGTCTTATTATCTCTTACAATTTCAAGAGTAACTTTACTCCCAATTTCACCTTTTATCTTGTTAGATGCTTCTGTTAATTGATCTCCTGTATAGGAAACCCCATCTACTTTTGTAATAATATCTCCTGGTAAAATACCTGCTTTATGTGCTGGTGTGTCTTTAATTGGTGAAATAACAATAACTGCATTTCTTTCAATGTCCTTTGTTAAATAGATTCCAATTCCTGTAAAATTCCCCATTACATCTTGTGTAAATTCTTCCATTTCTTCTTTGGTCATATATTCAGTATATGGATCATCTAGTCCTTTTATATAACCTCTTATTGTTTCTTGTAACACTTTTTCCTCATCAATTTCTCCTAAAAACTTTTGGTCAATAATTTTCCTAAAGCTTGCAAGTGTACTAGAAATTCCTCTATCATTTGAAGCAACTGGAACATATTTTATATTTTCTCCCATGTATTGATACATAAATAAAGTGGTTGCAAGAAATGTAATAACTGCTACAATCACAATTAGCATAATAATTTTATAAGCACTTTGTTTTTTTTCTAGATTCATCTTTTCCTCCTAATTTTAACTATTTTTAATTATTATACTATAAAATTTAATTTATAGTATAATTTCATAAAATTTTCACAAAATAATCTTAGACTTTTTATAAAGTCTTTTTGTTTCCTCTTACATTTTAAAACAAGAAGAAATTAGAACATTATTTCATTTTCTGTTCTAATTTCTTTTTATTGCTATTGAATATATGGTAATGGATTTACATAGGTTCCATTTAATAATGTTCCAAAGTGTAGGTGATTTCCTGTTGAATATCCTGTTGTACCAACAGCTGCTATTTTTTGTCCTCTAGATACCCTTTGTCCTTGTGATACATAGATAGCAGAGCAATGTGCATATATCGTAACAAGTCCTTTTCCATGGCTAACCATAACATAATTTCCGAATCCACCGCCACAACTACATTTTGTTGCCGCTGTTTTTGGATAATTATGCTTACATGTATTTGAAACTGTAATAACCGTTCCACTTTCTGCTGCTAATATACTAGCTCCTCCGGGTGCTGCTAAATCCAATCCTTTATGGTTTCTTGAACCAACTCCACCACCAGGTGACTCTCTGTTTCCAAAGTATGATGAAATTCTTGTATAATTTGGACATGGCCATAATAATTCCCCATTATGGATTGTTCCACTATTTCCTCCACCATTACCAGATGCTGCAGCTGCTAGTCTTCTAATTTCAGCTTCTGCTTGGTCCATTTCTCTTTGATATTCATCAATTTTTTGTTGTAATGCTTTTTCATTTTCTGATAATTGTGCAACTTTAGTATTTTTAGTCATTTTCTTGTTTTTTAATTTTACATTTTCTTTTTCTGCATTTGCTTTTGCTGTCTTTACTTTTGCTTTTTTAGTATCCAATTCTTCTTTTTTGGTTTGAATTGTTTGTTTTTCTCCTTCAATTGATGCGATTAACTCATTATCATAGTTTACAATTTTCTCAAGCATAAATAAATTTGAAATAAATTTTAATGGGCTTTCTGGGTTTAATAAAATATCCCAATAAGAAATTTTACCAGATGTATATTGAGCAACAATTCTATCTTCTAAAGCTCGTTGTTGTGCATCTTGTCTTTCTTGTGCTTCTGATAATTCCGTTTCCAATTGTTTAATAGAGCTTTCAAGTTCTTTTACTTCTGCATTTAATTTATCTAATTCATCTTGGCTTTCAGCTATTTGTTCGCTAAGTTCTTCTATTTCTGCTAGCGCTTTGCTTTTTTCTGTTTGTACACCTTGTAATTCATTTTTTGTGTTGTTCATATTATTAGCAGCATTATTTTTTTGATTTTGCCAGTCTGACATAGAAGTTGCAAAAACCTGCAAATTTATGCTAATACATATTACTATTATCATTATAATTGAAATAATTTTTCTCTTCACTTTAGTTCCTCCTTATACTTCCAAGTATTTTCTCATCGATATACTACTTCCAATAACACCAATTCCAATTCCTAAAATAAGATTTACCATAATTAGTAATCGGAACATATGTGAAAAAGTAACAAATGTAATTTCTAATTCTTTTACAATCTCGGATTGTCCTATATTGGAAATAATACTATTATACATAAGTCCAACCACTAAAATTGCAATTAATGCTGCTATAATTCCTATTAAAACACCTTCTACAATAAAAGGTCCACGAATGAAATTATTAGTTGCTCCAACATATTTCATAATTGAAATTTCTTTTCTTCTTGCATGTACAGTAAGTTTAATTGTATTTGAAATAATAACAACTGCAAAAAGTACTAAAATTAAAAGTAATGCTAATGTAAATATTCGAACACCGTTTCCAATCTTCATAATAGTAGTAATTACTTTATTACTACTTGTAATTCCATCTGAATGTAAATCATTTCCAACAATTGTTTTTATTTGTTCTTGGATTTGTTCATTTAACTCTAACTTTGATAAGGTTACACGATAAGAATCTGGTAAACGGTCACTTGATATTCCTTCTAGAGCACTTGCATTGTCTTTCCATGATTCTTTCATTTCATTAAATCCATCTTCTTTCGAAACGAATTCAACTTTGTTAACTCCATCAATTTGTTTGATTTGCTCTCCTATTTGTTCCATTTTTTCATCTTTTGTTCCTAATTTAAAATACACTTGCATTCCTTGTGCTTCTTCTACTGTATTCATAATATGGTTAATATTTTGCCCTAATGCAAAGAATGCGCCAAACATTATCATACATAAAAGCATAACAGTTATTGCTGATATGGCTGATTTTTTGTTTTTAAATATGTTACGAATTCCTTCTCCTATAAAATACCCTACTACATTATATTTCACTGTCATACCCACCTTTTTTATCATCTCTTACGATATTACCTTTGTCGATTTGAATTACTCTTTTTTTCATTCTGTCTACAATATCTTTTGCGTGAGTTGCAACAATAACAGTTGTTCCTCTCATATTAATTTCGTTTAATAACATCATAATATCCCATGCTGTATCTGGGTCTAAGTTTCCTGTTGGTTCGTCTGCAATTAGCATCGATGGATTATTAACAAGTGCTCGTGCAAGTGCCACCCTTTGTTGTTCCCCTCCAGATAATTCATTTGGGTACATTTTTGCTTTCTGGCTTAACCCTACAAGAGATAGTACCATAGGTACTTGTCTTCTAATATGTCTTGGAGATGCTTTTACAATATACATCGCAAATGCTACATTTTCGTATACGGTTTTATCTGGTAATAATCTAAAGTCTTGGAATACAATCCCCATACTTCTACGTAAATATGGAACTCTTGCTTTTTTTAAGAATGTAGTATCTTTTCCATTTATAATAATGTTACCAGAAGTTGGTTCTTCTTCTTTCAAAATTAGCTTAATCAAAGTTGACTTTCCTGAACCAGAAGAGCCTACTAAAAAAGCAAATTCTCCTTTTTCAATTGTAAAATTAGCGTTGTGTACTGCTTCTGTTCCTGTGCTATATGTTTTGTTTACATTTCTAAATTCAATCATTTTTCTTCTCCTATATAAAGTTGTCCTATTATATATCCTTTTTCATCATAACAATAAAAGTTTCTTTTTGCAACACCAATTTGCGAAAAAAAATATGCAAAAGCTCGATTTTTCGACCTTTTGCATGTATTTTTTATATTTATTAAGTTTTTATGACGTTTTTGTGACACCTTTATTTCTTAATTTCTTTTATAATACCATCTTTGGTTAATCCAAAAAATTCTAATAATTTTTCCGCTTTTCCAGATTTACCGAACGTATCTTTCATTCCAAGTCTTGTAACTTTTGTTGGATATTCATCTGCAAGTACCTCGCATACAGCGCTTCCTAATCCTCCAATAATACTATGATCTTCAATGGTAATGATTCTTTTGGTTTCCTTTGCACATTTTACAATTAATTCTTTATCAATTGGTTTAATGGTATGAATATCAACCACACGAATATGAATCCCTTCTTTTTCAAGTTCTTCTTTTGCAAGTACAGCTTCTGATACCATAAGACCTGTTGCAATAACAGTAGCATCCGTTCCGTCTCCTATTTGAACGCCCTTTCCGAGTTCAAACTGTTGGTCTTTATCATAAACAATTGGTGATTTTAATCTTCCTAATCTTACATAAACTGGCCCTTCCAATTTTGCAATTTCCTCAATTGCCCATTTGGTTTGAATATCATCGGAAACACTTAATACTGTCATGTTAGGTAGCCCTCTCATTAGGCCTAAATCTTCTAACATTTGGTGTGTTGCTCCATCTTCTCCAACCGATATTCCTGCATGAGTTGCACATATTTTTACATTTAACTTTGGATAGCAAATACTATTACGTATTTGGTCATAAGCTCTTCCTGCTGCAAATACTGCAAATGTACTTGCAAACGGTATCATACCACAAGTTGCCATACCTGCTGCTGTTGCTATCATATCTTGTTCTGCAATTCCCATATCAAAAAAGCGTTCTGGGAATTTCTTTTTAAATACACTTGTTTTAGTTGCTTCTGCTAAATCTGCATCTAATACAACAATTTTATTATTTTTTTCTCCAAGTTCAGCTAATTTCTCTCCATAGCTTTCTCTTGTGGCAATTTTTACATCTAGGTTCATTAAATTTCACCTCCTAATTCTTTTATTGCTATTTCGTATTGTTCTTCATTTGGTGCTTTTCCGTGCCATCCTACTTGATTTTCCATAAAGCTTACTCCTTTTCCTTTGATGGTTTTAGCAATAATAGCTGTTGGTTTTCCTTTAATCGTTTTTGCTTCATTACATGCATTCATTAATTCTTGAATATTGTGTCCATCTACATTTATTACATGAAATCCAAAACTTTTAAATTTTGCATCAATTGGATATGAACTCATAACTTCTTCAATACTACCATCAATTTGTAAATTATTATTATCTACAATGACACATAAATTATCTAATTGGTAATGACTAGCACTCATCGCTGCTTCCCAAATTTGTCCTTCTTCAATTTCTCCGTCTCCCACTAGGCAATACACTCTATTTCCATCTTTATTCAATTTAGAAGCCATTGCCATACCATTAGCACACGATAAACCTTGTCCTAATGAACCTGTACTCATATCAACTCCCGGAATATGCTTCATATCTGGATGTCCTTGTAAGATACTATCAATTCCACGAAATGTAACTAACTCTTCTTTATCAAAATATCCTCTACTTGCAAGCGTACTATATAAAGCAGGTGATGCATGCCCTTTCGATAAAACAAATCGGTCTCTTGCATTTGATTTTGGATCCTTGGAATCAATATTCATTTGATTAAAATATAAAACCGTTAAAATATCTGCACAAGATAAAGACCCTCCTGGATGTCCAGATTTTCCACTATATACTTCTTTTACAATGCCAATTCGAATCTCATTTGCTATTTTCTCTAGTTCTTTTACATCCGTAACCTTCAAAAAAATCACTCCTTCTTCTTTTTTCTCATCTTATCATATGGCCCAAAAAAACACAACCAAAAAAAAGAAAAAGAATACTTCTTTTTCTTTTTACACAAACTCTTCCCAAACAAGATTTGCCAAATCAATTCCTTTATTCGTCAATTTAATATTGTCTATATCAATTTCAATTAAATCCTCTTTCACTAATTTATCCAACTCTTTTCGAAACACGTAAATCGGATTTTGTACAAATTTCTTCTTAAACTCTGAAATGGAAACTCCTTGTATTTTTCTTAACCCCAGCATCATATATTCTTTTTGCTCATCTTCAACTATTTGAACCTCATGAACTATCTTTTGTTGTCTTTCAATATATCGTTCTAAATTTTCTGTGTTAGAATATCTTTTTTTATCATAATAAGAATGAGCGGAAGCACCAAATCCCAAATACTCTTTCTGATTCCAGCAATTCAAATTATGTTTTGATTCTTTCCCTGTTTTTGCAAAATTTGATATTTCATAATGCACATACCCATTTTGTTCTAATAGTTCTTTTGTTTTCCAATACATATCTCTTTCTGTTTCTTCACAAAGCAAGGTTCGTTCACCTCTACTTACTAGTTTTTCAAGTACCGTCCCCTCTTCTAGTATTAGCGAATAAATTGATATATGTTCAGGTTTTAAATCAATTACTTTTTTCAAACTTTCTTGTAACACATCCACCGTTTGGTTTGGTAACGCAAGCATTAAATCCACATTGATATTAGAAAAACCAACCTCTCTTGCTAAGTCATAAGTATTTAAAAATTCTTCATATGTATGAATTCTTCCAATTTCTTTTAATAGCTTATCAGCAGCAGATTGTAACCCAATACTTAGTCGATTCATTCCTGCCTTTTTATAATCCTCTAACTTTTCCCTAGTAATTGTTCCAGGATTTACCTCAATTGTCATTTCTACTTCATTTGAAATTTGATAATTTTGTTTTATGGTATTTACTATACTTACAATCAATTTACTATCAACATAGGAAGGTGTCCCTCCTCCTATGTAAATCGTGGTTACTACCTTATCGTTTCCTTTTTCTTTATTTGCTATCATTTCTTTTTTTAGCACATCTATATATTGTTCTTGTAAATTTTCCTTTCCCGCAAAAGAAACGAAATCACAATAATAGCATTTTCGTACACAAAATGGTATGTGTACATATATTCCAAGTTCGTTTTGTTTCACTTTCTTACCTTAACAGCACCTTTCCACAAAATCTTTTCATGTCCATATCTTCCCATTGTTTCTTCATTTATATAAACTTTATCCCACATTTCAAAAAATCGATTTATATCTTCTTCATCAAAAAACCTTTTATATCCCACACTAGTCTCATAAAAATTATGCTCTACTTCTATTCTCTCGCTTGGTACATAATTTGTATCCTTCGTAGAATTTACCCTAAAAAGCAGTAATCCTTCCGGTTTCAATACTCTTCTAATCTCTCCTAAAATATCAAATGTCACTTTTTCTGAAAAATAATGCAGTGATAAGTCTGCAATAATTAAATCTGTATAATCATCCTCAAACGGTAATCCTTCTCTCATATCAAAATTCTCTGTTCTTTTAATTTCTGGTATGTTTTTCTTAATCTTTTCAATTGCATTTTTAGAATAATCGCAAGCAATAACTGTTTTTCCTCTATTTATTAAGTACAAGCTATCATTTCCAGAACCACACCCCAAATCGATAATTGGCGTTTTACACTTGTCAATTTCTTCATTAAACATCTCTAGCCAAATCATCTTGTTTTATTTCATTTCTTTCTAACCTTTCAAATACATTCTCCAATGATTTCTACTTCTTTCCATTACCTCATGATTCGTTTCCATTATTCTCCTCCTTGTAGTTCTTCTGCTATTTCACATATTTTTTTTAATCTATGATTGACTCCAGATTTTCCAATTGGATTTTGTAACATTTCTCCTAATTCTACAAGACTTGCTTCTGGATGTTTTTGTCTTAAATTTGCAATTTCTTTTAGGTTTTCTGGTAATCCATCAAATTTCCTTTTTTCCTTTAAAAATTTTATACTTTTTATTTGCTCTACCGATGCATTGATTGTCTTATTTAAATTGGCCGTTTCACAATTTACTAATCGATTCACATTATTTCGTGTTTCTCTTACAACACGAATTTCTTCAAAATTTAAAACCGACTTCCCTGCTCCAATAAAGGCAAGTATCTTTGAGATTTCTTCTGCGTCTTTTATATAAACTGATGTGGCGTTTTTTCTTGTCAATAATTTCGTTTCAATTCCAAAGGCTTTTAATACTTCCATAATAAATATAGCATTTGGTTTTGTACTAAATAAAATTTCTAAATGATATTTATTATGAGGATTATTTAGAGAGCCTCCTCCTAAAAAGCACCCTCTTACTAATGCTTTTAATAAGTTTTCTTCTTTTTTAATATCTATTTCATTTTTGGTTATCTGAATATTGTCTTCTACATATTCTATTTCTTCTAACACTGGCTTTTTCAATAAAATATTATAAACTTTTCCCTGTAATTCAATTTTATAATCTATTTTTAAGTTGTTTAATAACTTATTTAATCGGTTAATATTGTATGCGTTTTCGGTTGCATATTTTACTTTACCTTTTACAATGCTTGTGTTATTACTAATAAAATATCCTATTAACTCAAATTTCACATTTTCTTTATTGGCTAATGTGTTTAATTTGCTTAATTCTTCTTTAATATCTTTTGAAAAAGACACTCTATTCACCTCTTTCTTTTTTCGCCATAATCATTCTATCATTTCCTGCTAAATCTTTTTTACATTCTACTATGTTGTATTGTTTTGTTTTTTCTATGATATCTAATACTTCTCGTTTTTGGTCATACCCAATTTCTAAAAATATTTTTCCATTTTCTTTTAAATAATCTGGCGCTTGTTCTATAATTTTTTTATAGAAGTCAAGTCCATTCTCTCCACCATCTAATGCAAGTATTGGCTCACATTGTACTTGTTTATCTAATGTTTTAATTACTTCTTTTTTAATATATGGTGGATTTGATACAATTACATCAAATTTACCTTTCACCTCTTCAAACAAATTTGATAAAACCCATATAATATCTACCTCATTTTGTTTTGCATTTTTCTTTGCTACTTCTAATGCATTTTTACTAATATCCACCGCTACTAATTCACAATTTGGAACATATTTCTTAATAGAAATCCCAATCGCACCACTTCCTGTGCATAAATCTAAAACTCTAATATTTTCTTTCCCTTGGTTTTTACAATAGGTAATTACTTCTTCTACGGTAATTTCCGTATCTGCCCTTGGAATTAGTACATTTTCATCTACATAAAAATCCAATTTCATAAATTCTTGATGATGTGTTATATATTGAAGAGGAACTCCCTCTTCTAATTTTTGCAAAGCTTTCTTGTATTCTTCTTCCTCTTTCTTTCTCATTTCTTCTTCGCTATGAATTACTAAATATTCTTTTTTTACTTCTAAAATATAACAAAGAAGAAGCCTTGCTTTTCGCATAGGCTCTTCTACTTTGTTTTCTTTTAATTGTTGTATGGCTTTTCTTAAATTCTCTTGTATTGTCATATTTCTCTCTTTTCTCTTTCTTGCTTATCCAAATATACACAAGAAAAGAACGGTTTTTAGTAAGAATATCCCTCTTAGTTCGTTACTAATAAAAAACTCTTCTGGCACTTGCTCTGGCACTTCATTTACTAAAGTAAGTCTTGCATGGTCAATATCAGTATATTGAAATCCAATACGAAAATCTCTTGTTTCTTGTTGTTTTAGATTGGTTAATTCAATATATTTACTTCCCATATATACATCTCTTTTGGTATATAGGTCAATTTTTATGTATGTTTTTTCTATCTCAGAATTATTATTTTTAATCGTTCCTCCTACATATCCATTTACATAGGTTGCTTTTGCTTGGTTAATATCTATTTCAATTCCCATAGGTTCTGTTTTGTATGTATCAATTGGATCATAATTTGTTTTAAGTGCTACTTCAATCATAATATTTGAAAAAATAAAGAATAGAATAGCACATAATGCATAGATTCCAAACGTTCTTATTCTGTTTCCACTATATCCATGTCCTGTTATATTAATTTTCATATTGATTACTCCATTTCTTATTAGAATAGGTTTATTATACCATAGATAACATAATTTGTAAACTTTTATCCTTCAATTGCAATCATTTTTTGTAGATAAACTGAATAAATATATGTCTTATCTACCCTTTTATCAGTTGCTTCTTCTAATGCTCGTTTGTATATATCTAATTGTTTTTGATATTTTAGTATTAATTCTTGTTCTTCTTTTACAAAATCCGTTTTGTAATCTACTAATATCATATGTCCGTCTTTATCAATATAATATAAATCAATAATTCCTTGTACTAAAATTTTTTCATTAACTTCTTTATTTACAATCTCTTCTGCTTCCATATCAAAATAAAATGGTACTTCTTTATGGATTTTCTTCGCTTGTTTTAAATCATTAAATAATTCTGATTTTGTATATTGTAATAAATCCTTTTGGTTAATTGCTTCTGCTTCTTTTTTACAAATGATTTGTTTTTGTACTAAGCTTTGAATAAATTGGTCTATTTTCAAAGCATCATAGTCTTGTTTTTCGTCTAGTTTTTGTAAGCACAAATGAACAAGACTTCCTTTTTTAGCAGGTGTAATCTTTGTTTCTTCTTTTAAGAATTCTGGTACTTTTGCTTCTTGTGGTTTTGTGTTTTCTCCTGTAAATACTAATAAATCTGGCAAATGATTTTGCATATTCTCCTCTTTTATACGACTTACTGAAGTAATCGTAGGGATGTTACAAGATGTTTTATATGGATATTTCCATTCTAATTCTTTTTTTCGTTCTTCTTTTATTCCATATGCTTTACTTTCTTCTACAAAATGCATTTCATTTTCTCGATTTTCTATTTGAAGTTTTTCTTGTAAGTCTTGTTTTTCATAAACTTTAAAGTCCATTATTTCTTTTGCTTTTTTTTCCTTATAAAAATAAACAAGTTCTATCCAATCTAAGTATGATTTATAGTATTTTATTACATTTGGTAATAACTTATCCCCTTGTCCGAAGTTCCAATTTTTCTTTTTTAGATGCTATGTCTTTTTCAAAATCTTTACAAATCCCTGTAATAATAAGCTTTTCTTTTGCTCTTGTTAATGCTACATATAAAATTCTCATTTCTTCAGAAAGTGTTTCTCTTGTAATTTTAGCACCAATCGCAAGTTTTGCAAGTGTTGGATATTCAATTTTTCTTACTTCGTCAATATATTTAGGACCCAATCCCAAATCTTGATGTAACAAAATTGGTTCATTTAAATCTGTTAAATTAAATTTTTTGGCTGTAGTACTTAAAATAACAACTGGAAATTCTAGTCCTTTACTTTTATGAATACTCATAATACGGACAACATCTTCATTTTCACTAATTACTTTAGCAGAATCCATATCACTACTTGCTTTTCGTAATCCATTGATATAACTAATAAAGTAAAACAATCCTTTAAAACTTGCTTTTTCATATTCTCTTGCTCTTTCAAATAACATTTTTAAGTTTGCTTGCCTTATTGTTCCATTTGGCATTAATCCTACATATTGATAAAAACCAGTCTCCAAATAAATCTGCCAAATAAATTCATCAAGTGGCATATATTCATTTTGATTTCTCCAATGTTCTAGTTTTTGTAAAAAAGCCTTCATTTTATTTTTTAAAGTTTCATCTGTTTTCTCGTTTTCAATTGCTTGTAAAAATGTATCATAAAAATACTCATTTTTTTCATTTTGTCCATTTAATTTAATACAAATTAGTTCATTATCATCAAATTTTCCTATTTGAGAACGTAATACACTAACTAGTGGAATATCTTGCATTGGGTTATCAATAATTTTTAGTAATGATAATATGGTTTGTATTTCAATGGAATCAAAATATTGGGAACTCGTATCACTAAATACAGGAATATCTTGATTGTTTAATTCTTTTTCATAAATGGGTGCAAGAGAAGACGTACTTCTTAATAGAATAACAATATCTTTATAACAAATATCTCGATACCCTTTTTTTCTATCATATACTTGATATTTACTTTTTACTAATTCTTGGATTTTACTAGCTACAAACCTTGCCTCTAGCACAGCATTTTCTACTTGTTGTGTCTCCTGGTTTTCTTCTCCTTCCTGCTTTTTTAAATCAATCACATGAATACTTGCTTTTCCAGCATTGGATAGTGGTACTTCTAAATCAGGATAATCCGCTCCTAAATTTAAGTATTCCTCTTCATTATAAGTAATATCTCCTAATTCCTTACTCATAATCGTTTCAAAAATATAGTTTGTAACATCTAATACGTTTTTTCTACTCCTAAAATTTTTAAATAACTGTATTTTTAAAGAATCTTCTTTTTGCTTTTTTTCTTTTTGCTGATAGGTTTCATACTTTTCTAAAAACAGCTCTGGTCTTGCTTGTCTAAATTTATAAATACTTTGTTTTACATCTCCTACCATAAACATGTTGTTACCTTTTGAAATCATATTTAATATGTATTCTTGTATTAGGTTACTGTCTTGATATTCATCGATTGCTATCTCTTTAAATTTTTCTTGGTAATCAAGCGCAATTTGTGTTGGTAACTTTCTACCTGTTTCATCTGTTTTTACTAAAATCTTTAGGGCAAAATGTTCAATATCATGAAAATCCATTACATTTTTTTCTAACTTTTCTTTTGCAAAAGCTTCATTAAATTCAATAATCAAATTTTGAATTGCTACTAGTTTTTGATACATTTCATTCATATCTTGTTGAATTTGGTACGAATTCGAAATAAAATATTTTTCTTTTAATTTATTCCACTTTTTCTTTACTTGATCTCTTTTTTCTTTTGCACTTTCTTTCGTTATAATCTCCACTTTGTCTCGTGGCCATGTTCCCCATTTCATGCTATTTGCATTTTCTATTGCTTTATCCCAAAATTCTAAATTCGTGCCAATTTGTTTTAAGTGATCGATATCTTGTTCAATGGTTTTTGTAAATTTATCTAATTCATCAAATTTAGCAAGTTCTTTTTTTATGCTTTCTAATTCTAATAAACACATTTGTAATTCTTCTGTTATTTCTTCTAGTAAAATCTCTCCCCATTTCGTTTGACCAAAATCTTTTGCTATTTCATAAGGTTTAAAATCTTCTACTGCATTTACTAACCATTCTTCTGGAAATGGGTTTGCCTTCATGTTTTGTATCATTTTTAATATTAATTCTTTTAATGGTTCATCTCCTCTATAATTGGTATAGGTATCGATTAATTGTAAAAAATCGTTATCTTCATTTTCATATTTTTCTTCAAATAAATTCTCTAAAACTTGCCTTTTTAATAACTCCATTTCGTTTGGTTTTCCAATACGAATATTAGGAGAAATCCCAATCTCATAAAAATGGTTACGAATAACGTCTAAGCAGAAGGAATGAATCGTACAAATATTAGCTTTTGCCATTTTCATAATTTGTTCTTGCATTTTTGTATTTTCTGGATGTTCTTCTAAATAACCATAAATAGCATCTAAAATTCTTTGTCTCATTTCACTTGCAGCAGCATTTGTAAATGTTACTACTAGTAGTTCATCAATATTAACATCTTCTTCTAAGATTTTATGAATAATACGTTCTACTAAAACAGCTGTCTTTCCACTTCCGGCAGCAGCTGCTACTAATATGTTTGAATCTTTTTCTAAAATTGCTTGTAATTGCTCATTCGTCCATTTTACTTCGCTCATATTTCTTCTCCTTCTTTGTCATATTATATCGATATTTACAATTTTTTTCAATGGTTTGCTTTAATTTATAAGTAACAAAAAATCCTAGTCTATTGCTAAACTAAGATTTTCTACTTTATTTTTCTAACCAAAGATTATAGATGTGCATGACTACAGTTGACTCATTACTTGTAATTCTTTTTATAATTTCAATTTGGCAAATATCCTGTACTTTTTCTACATTTACTTGGTAGACTTCTCTTGCTTTACTTGTCTCTTCTGCTCCTATTATATCCTTTATATCAAATTCTGGTTTCTTAGATGTAAAACAATCTTCATTTTTATCCATTATCCCAATTGGAACTCCTAATGGACAATCTGAACTTGTTGTTTCAACATCAATTTTCACTTTTTTATATTTTGCTACATCATAAGTAAGAACATATCCACCTCTAACTCTTTTTATTGTTCCAATTTTCAATTCTAAATATCCCTGTTGTAGTTTTGGGGGCAATGTTGCATTTCTAATAGTTGTTCCATCTTTATATTTTGCAATTACTTGAACAGTATGGGTTGGCTCTGGTTCCAACTCTTTTTTTACTGTATATTCTTTTTTTAGTTCAAGTATCAAAGAACAAAGTCACTTATGGGACTAACACTACACGGAAACTGCTGTTCCTGTTAACAACTCCTGCGTTGTAGGAGAATGCAAACACTCCTGCAGCCATGCCATTGCTGTAATTACCGACCACGCTTGAAAACTGGGTTGGACGAGTCCACAAAGACAGAGTCGTCGCCATTCCATCCTTTTGTTTCTTTTGTTGAGTCTCCTATTTTTGCTCCGTCATAGTTTGAATAAGAATCGCTTGAATATGTATATAAATCTACATATTTGCTCTCTCCTGCTATTACTCCAAATTTAGCATTTTCTTGTCCATTTAAACATCCAGCCACATATTCCCAACTTCCTCCTGCCATATCATATACTCCATATACAGTTCCTGTTGTACTTGCTTTCGGTCCATTTGCTGAATTATATGCATTTACACTCGATTCACTTTTATCATCTTCTGAACTTCCAACTGAACCTGTAATATATAAACTACTTGGATTATTCCATATTCGTCTACTAGTTCCATCTATTGGATCTTTTATATTACTTTGTGGGTTATATACTCCATATTTACTTTGACTTAAGATTGCTACTGCTCCCCATTCTGTATTTTTCATCATATGACTATCTACAGTTGAACCTGCTAATACTTCACCATTACTTGTCATTCTTCTACATACTGTAAATATATTTTTTGTTTGGATATATCTCCAACTTGGCTCATTTGGTATTACTTGAACCTTTAATGTTAGAGTATCCTCTCCTCCATTTGATGCAGTAGGAGTGCTACTTACTGCTTCAAATTTTGCTACCCATATTCCATCTAGTTCTCCGAATCCTCCATTTCCTGCCTTTGTAAAGGCTGGATGTATGGTATAACCTTCATCTGGTTTTGTTTTGCTTACTGGAATAAATTTTGCCTCTATCTTTGTTGCAGTAGTTTGAGTAGCTTCTGGTACTATATATTCATATCTTGGTATCCATACCCAATAGGCTTCTAATGTTTCTGTATCACTTATTTTATTTGTTGTTTTTATATTTGCCCATTTTCCATTTTCATAATTATACCAATTATCTGGCTGTGTTGTTTGTGTATCATTTGGCACATATTCTGTTTTTGCTTCATTTAAATCCCATGTCACATATGTTTTTTGTGCTATTTTGCTTACATTTGGTACATTTGCTCCACTTTTATCTGCTATTACTGGATCTTTAGGCGTATCTTGTACAGTTGTTCCATTAAATATATCTGATACTTTTATTTCATGATTTCCTTTTGTTGTTGTTAATGTTTTGTCTATTAATTTTTCTTCTTTTGATAATACACCATACTTTTCTAATATTCCCTTTAAAGTATCATCTGATATATTCCCCTCATTTTCTGCTTGTTTTCCTAATATTTCAGTTTGTATTTGTTCTTTTATATCTGCTATCTCTGTTGCAATTTTTGCATCGTTTGCTCTAGTTATTAAACCATTATCTCCCATTAGAGTTGCAATTGTTACTCCCGCTAGTATTAAAAGAATTATAATTGTAATCACTAGTGCAACAAGTGTAATTCCTTGTGAATTCTTCATTCTTTTCATTTGTTTTTCTCCTATATTTTTTTATGCTAAATTTTATATTTATTCGCGATTATTGTATCTTTACTTTTGTAATATGTCAACATATTGTACGAATTTATTTTGTTATTTGGTTCATACTATTATTATAAAATGAAATTGGAGGTTTTATTATGGAAAAAAGTACAAATTTGTATGTATTAAACGAGATTCATAAAGGTGCTAAAATGGGAATGGATTCTATTTCTACTGTTTCTAAAAAAGTATCTGAACCAAATTTTAAGGATAACCTAAGTTTTCAATATACACAATATGGGGACATTTTAGATAGTGTAAATGAGATTTATAAAAAATATGGTGATATTCCTTATGATAGTACTCCTATGACAAACGCTATGGCATGGACAGGAATTCAAATGAACACTCTAACTGATAAAAGCAATTCTCATATTGCAGATATGCTAATTCAAGGAACTACCATGGGTATCATTGAAGGAAGAAAGCTATTAAACCAAAATCCTGATATTGACCAAGAAGTACGTCAAGTACTAGATACTTTTGTAAAAATGCAAGAAAATAATGTTGAAAAACTAAAGACCTTTTTATAAATATCATAAAAAGTAGATGTAAATTAAAAACTCACATCTACCTTTTTTTATTTATAGAATTTTTTATGTTAAACATACTAATTAGAAGCCCATCTTAATACTTTAATATCTTTATATTTATTTAGAACTTCTCTATATTTTTGGTATTCTTCGTCCCAAAGCATACTTGGAACTTTATCAAATGCTTTAAATACTTTTTCTGCCTCCATTAAAAAGATAATTTGTTCCTGAGGACTTAAACTTCCACTCTTTTTTGAAAAAACATATAATTCGTCTAATAGTTCGTTGGCTTTAATAAAGGTCCAGAAATCTTTTACATTCATTCCTGCCATTTTAATTTGCATTATAGCAAATACAATTAAACTAAAAATAATAAAAATTAATATATAAATAATAGTTGCTATCATCATTTTAATCACCTTCTCTTATGTCTTTTGTTAGTTCTTCTTTTGCCTATCATACTTGTATTATAACATAATATTACAAAAAAAGCAAGTTTTGTAATATTATTGCAATGTTTTTGTAATATTTAAAACTTATGCTGGTTTATTTTAGTCGATTTTTGTCGAAAACTTTTTCTTTACTTTTGTCATATTTTGTTATTTAATAGTATTGTTATATCTATATTATTTTTTCATTTTGCTTTTATTATTCAAATTAATTTGATCTAATGTTTTTCAAAAAAGCAAATACAATATTGACAAATCGTCAAATATCAATTATAATAAAGAAAGAAGTGATGTTATGGTATTATTTACCTATACAGATTATTTGCGTTGTAAAAAACTTTTACAAAATTATTCTAATACAGTTCAGGAGGATTCAGTTGAATATGTTTATCACAAACATGATAAATTATATCGAGATTTATTAAACAACAAAGAGGAATTTTATTTGTTTTTACAAGATTTTTTTGGTTATTTTCTTTCCTATGATATTAGCAAATACAATAGAAATTTTATCTTACATGATTATTCAAACAACTATAGCGATATTGTTTATAAGTTAAAGGGAATACCTATCTATTTACTTCTCGAACATCAATCGTATATTGATTATTCTATTCCTTATCGAATTTATCAATATTATCACTGCATTTTAGAGGATACTGTAAATACCAAAAATTTAAAAGCAAAAAATCATCAAGTTCCCTTAGTTACTCCTATCATTTTATACACTGGTAGTAAACCTTGGAATTTTGTATTTAATTTTCAGAAACAACAATTTGATTATACATATAATCAAAAATTAAATAATAGAAAACTTTCTCTTTCTTATAATTTTATTAACATTCATAATTTTTCAAAAGAAGAATTGCTTAAAATGAATTCTATGGTTGCTTATGCCATGGCAATTGATAAATGTGATAATGTTAGCGAATTAATCGATACCATTTATCTTGTATATGATGTATGCTCAAATCAACAAAAAAAATATTTATACCGAATGATTGTCTATTTATTAAAACCAATCATTCCAAAAGGAATTTATTTAGATTTATTAAAAAAATTTAATTGTGAGGAGGAAACTTATATGGAAGAATTAATTGAAAGAATGAAAAAAGATATGGAATATCGTAGAAAAAAAGCGGAACAAGAAGGTATGGAGCAAGGTATGAAGCAGGGTATGGAGCAAGGTATGGAGCAAGGTATAAAGGAGGGGATGATAAAAACTGCAAAAAGAATGTTAACACGTAACATGTCCCTAGAAGATATCTCTGATATAACTGGATTAAGTATGCAAGAAATCAAAAAATTAAAAACAGCATAAAATTATTATTTTTTCTATTCATTTTGGTTCTTTTATGCTATAATTAGCTCTATACTTTTAGTGGAGATGATAATTTATGGATCGATACAATAGTACCAGAAGAGCTGGTATTTTTGGAATGCTTGGCAATATTTTTTTATTAATTATAAAAGCAATTGTTGGTCTTGCAAGCCATAGTCAAGCAATGATTGCTGATGCTGCTAATAGTGCTGGTGATATTTTTGCTTCTTTAATGACCTTTATTGGGAATCGTATTGCTAGTGAACCTGGTGATAAAACCCATAATTTTGGACATGGAAAAGCTGAATACATATTTTCCCTTTTTATTAGTATTTCCATGATTTTTGTTGCAGCAAAACTATTATATGATTCTACCATTTCTTTAATTTTACAAGAAACTTTTATGTTTTCATGGTTTTTAGTTGCTGTTTGCATTGTTACCATTTTAGTAAAATTATTTTTATTTTTATATACCTATCGTTTATCAAAAAAATACAACAATATTTTGTTAGACGCCAATATGAAGGACCACCGTAATGATTGTATTGTAACGACTTTTACCTTAATTTCCATTTTATTAAGTTTATTAAATATTTATTGGTTTGATGGTATGGTTGGTATTGGTATTTCTATTTGGATTTGTTATACTGGTGTTAAAATTTTTGTAGAAAGCTATAATGTATTAATGGACATTTCAATTGATTCTACTACTGAAAAAATGATCCTAGATTTGGCTCGTAGTTATAAAGAAATTAAAAGATTAGATGATATTTCTTCTACTCCTGTTGGTTATCAGTATATTATTGTTTTAACCATTTACGTTGACGGTAATATGTCTACATTCGATAGTCATCGTTTAGCCGATTCTCTAGAAAAAGATATCACAAAATTAGATAAAATCTATAAAACGATCATTCATGTAAATCCAATATAAAAAAGGAACGATAATAGAATCGTTCCTTTTTTACTTATTCATTGATATTTTCAGGCTGTGTTGCCATATTAATTCCTCTTGCTACAATAGAGCTCATATTTTCTATTAAATCATCAATTTCTTTTGGAGTTACAATGAAGTTATAATCTTCTGGTACCAGTACTTGTTTTATCATTTCATATTTATCTTCTTCTTGTAAATTGTTTAAAAACTCATTTGAATTTGCTTCTTCTTGCAATTTCTGTATAAATAAATCTAAGCTATCTGCTGCAATAGTTGCTGCATCTACCACTGTTGGGATACCAAGTGCAATGACAGGTATTCCTAATGTAGATTTGCTTAAATCTTTTCTTGTGTTTCCAACTCCTGCTCCTGGTGTAATACCAGTATCAGCAAGCTGAATCGTGCTACTAATCCTTTCAATACTTCTAGATGCTAATGCATCAATAACAATTAACAATTTAGGATGCACATTATCTACAATTCCTTTTAAAATTTCTAATGTCTCAATTCCTGTTGTTCCTAATACTCCTGGAGAGATTGCACTAACTGGTCTTGTATCTTGGGATAATACTTGTGGCATATAAGCTAATATGTGTCTTGTTACATCAATATCGTTAACAACCTTTGGCCCTAAAGCATCTGGTGTTACATATTGATTCCCAAGTCCTACTACCAAAATCTCATCTTTTGGAGTAGCATGTTTTGCAAGTAATTCTCTTAATTCTTTTGCCAAAACTTCAGCGGATTCTTGTATATCCTCTTCTGTTGCAACTTTTAATTTTTGAATGTCAATTGTAATATAAGTACCAACTGGTTTTCCAATTGCTTGTGCCCCATTTTCATTTAATACTTTTACTCTTGCTGTTCTAATTCTTGGTCCATTTTCTTCTTCCTCTGTCTCAATTCCATCAATTTCTTGATCCAAACGATTTGCTTTCTTATACAAATCTCTTCTTTCTAAAGCTAAGTCTGTTCTAAAATTTATTTTATCAAACATACAAATCTCTCCTTTTTCTTTTTATTGTTTGAAAAAGAAGAGATTTTATACATTTTTATTTTGAACAATAGTTACAAAGAATAGTTTCTAATCCTATGTTTAAGTCAATTTTTCCAGATTTATAACCTGCATCTAAATCGATAAATGCACTTAAAATTTGTTTCAATTCTGTTTCTTCAAAATAATTTGCTTGTGTTTTATATTTTCCAGTTAAAAAAGTTTGATTTGGTTTTAATGCTAAACTTTCCATAAGATTACGATTTTGTTTTAATGCAAGTTTTGTAAAATATAATTTTTTAAAATGATTATATAATGTAATTAAAATTTTCTGAATTGGTTCTTTTGCATATAACAGGTTTTGTAATACTATGCTTGCTTGTTTAATATCTTTTTTTCCTAAACTATCCGTTAAATCAAAAATAACACTTTCTATTTGTTTAATCGTAAGTAAATCGATACTTTCTTTGGTAATCGTTCCTTCCTGCCCCACATATTCAATTTGTTTTCGAATTTCATTGATTAAATCTTGCATGTTACAGCCTACACATTCAATAAAGTACTTTAATGTATTATCTTCTATATTTACTTTATATGCTTTACAAATTGCTTTTAATCTTGCTACAATGTTTGGCAATTTTTGATATTCGAAATTACAAATGGTAGCACCTATTTCTTCTAAACAAGAAAGCATTTTTCCTTTATCCACAGATTCTTCTACAAACATTAAAAGATTATCCTGTTTTATTATGTCTTGTTCTTCTTTTAAATAATCACAAATTTTATCTCGTAACTCTTGGAAATTAGTTCCTTTTTTCTTAAGTTCTCGTTTAAAAAGTCCTGTATTTTTTACAATTACTAATTTTTTAGGATAGCCAAAACTAGGTGTTTGTAAATTAGAAATCAATTGTTCTAAATTGGTATCATCTATTTCAACATAATTAATTCCTTTTATCTGTTCACCAAATAGATTTCTTATCTTTTTTAGAAACGTATCCATTAAATACGTTTCTTCCCCATAAAAAAGATACATTTCATTTAATTTTCCTTCTTTTAACTCTTTTTCTAGCATCTCAACTGTCATGATTTTTTCATCCTCTATTTTTCTAATAATATTCTAAATATTTCTGCAACACTCCAACCTTGTGCTAAAGCTCCCTTTGGTAAATATGGTGGTTTTGAATCATGTAATTCAGAAATACTTCCTACCATTCCCTCTTCATAAAAAGCTTTACCAAATGTTTTGCCAAGATTTTCTTTAAAAGCATCATATTCTTGTTGCCATATTTTCTTCTTTTGTTTGTCTTTACACGCTTTTATCATCGCTTTTTTACTGTTGGCATAAAGTCCTAATAACCATGGCCATGTAATTCCTTGGTGATAACTCATATCTCGTTTAAAAGGTTCTCCTTCGTACACTTCTATATAGTTTTCTTCACCTTTTGCTAATGTTTTTAATCCATATGAATTTAATAATTTTTTTGTGACTGTTTCCATCATTTCTTCTGCTATTTTAGATGTTGGGTCTAATACAGGATAAGAAAGTGCTAAGCTAAACAATTGATTTGGTCTTATCTTCCTATCTCCTAACACATCATATAAGCATTTACGTCTTGGTTGATAAAATTTTTCTTCAAATGCTATCTTGCATCTTCTAGCAAGTTCATTATACTGTTTGGCTTCTTTTGCTCCTTCAAACTGTCTGGTTAATTCTTCCATAATTCTTAATGCATTATACCATAAGCTATTCATTTCAACTGCTTTTCCATTTCTAGGAGTTACTGCAAAGTCCCCATATTTTGCATCCATCCATGTGTTTTGGGTTTTAGATGTTCCACAAACTAATAAGTAGTCATCATCTAAATAAATATTATTGTCATCCACATCAATCCCTGTTTGATATGCTTTTATTACTTCTTTTAAATATGGATATACTTTTTCCTTAATAAAAATATCATCACCAGTATAATTAATATATCTATTCACCTGTTCAAATAATAAAAGGGATGCATCTGCACTATTATATAATGGTCTATTATCAAAACCAGAATACCCATTTGGAACTAGTCCAAATTTAATATTTTTTGTAAAGGTTAATAATACTTCTTTTGCTATTTCAAAACGTTTGGGTATTAGCAATAATCCTTCAAATGAAATAAGAGCATCTCTTCCCCAATCTAAAAACCATGGATATCCTGCAATCAAAGTATGCAAGCTAAAAGATGGACGATATACAATAAAATTATCAGTAGCTATGATATAGTCACGTATTTTTTCTTGTTCTTCTTTTGTCATTGTTTTATCGTCTACAAGCTCAGATTCTAATAGTTGCTCATTAATTCGAACAATTTCTTTACTAATGACATTTTTGGCATTAATTCCTTCTATATTTTCTTCTAATGAACAAATAATAGATATTTCTTTTTCTTCCATCGGTTCTAGTTCAATTTCATATTTACCTATCACCGCATGGTCTTCTTCTGGATAAAACCCTCTTTTTTCCTCTTCTAAATAAAACATATTTCTGAACGTATCATCTATATGTTCAGTATAGTTCCCTTCACTTGCATACAAATAAATTGGAACATCACTATTTTCATCAATTACAACTTTTACTTTTCTTCCTTTTATGTCTTGTTTTAGTACATACGTATGGTTTGTATTCATCTGATGAAAATCTCGATAATTCATAATAGGAGCAAGGGTTAACTTTGCCTTTTTATTACCATTTTTTATTTTATAAAGAAGAGTAACTGTATTTTTCCCATATTCCATACAAATGAGTTTTTTAATATTCGTATCTTCTACTTGATAAGTAAAGATAGGAATATATTCTTTTTCGAAACTTTCTTGGAACTCATATCCTTCTGAAATATAGTCTTTACACATATTGGTATAAAGATTATATTTTTTTCCTTCTAGCTCAATACTTTCATCAATTTTGGATAGTACAAGGAATCGCCTTGCAGGTGGTGTTAATGGTGCAATTAATAATCCATGATATTTTCTAGTATTACATCCTATAATTGTTGAAGATGCAAAACCTCCCATTCCATTTGTAATAATCCATTCTTTTTGTAATCCTTGTTCTAAATTCATATGTTCTTTTCCAAATTTCATTTGTATTCCTCCGATAATTTCTTCTTATCTTTCTTCTTCGAATGTATTTTGTTTCGTCTTTTTATCTTTCATATGCTTCTACAGCTTTTTGCTTTTTTCTTACATCTTGCTTTACTTCTTTAATTGCTTCTTTTTCACTAACGTTATTTAATTTTGAACGTAGTCTTTCAATATTACCAATATGTTGCCCCATCATATGCTGTTGTGCTTCATATATATTAGTAGTTTTGCTAGCTTTTTCATTTAATTCAATTGTTACATTGTTTTCTTCAATTTGTTGTTTAATTACTACTTCAGGTCCTGAGCTATGCTTTTTTCCATCTTGTTTGTCTTTTTCTGAATCCTCTAATTTTTTTACCTTGCTAGCTCTCTCTATTCTTTTTATTCTTCTTAATTTGGCTTTTTTATCACTTTCTTCTCTATATTGTTCTTGCTGGATATATCTTACATCCATATTACTTCACCCACCTTTTATAAATCTTCTTTTTTTGCTCTCATTTGATTTTCAACTCTTTTTTTATCACTTGTTTGAATTGATTCAATTCTCTCATTATATTTAGTAGCAAATTTACTTGTTCTTTTTCCATGTTTTCCAACTTGTTTTTTTGCTTGTTTATTTGATTTTTGAATTGGACGTTTATTTTTCTTAAATTTCTTTTCTTCTTTTAATCTTGAATTTAGCATAATATATTGAGGATCGTTTTGCATATCACGATATTTTAAATCATCACATATAATTTGTATAATCGCTTCTGCAACTGCTTTAGGACTATGTCGTATATTATCATCAGTAATCGTTGATAAGTCCCTTTGTATTAATTTTACTCCTTTTTCTTTAGCAACTAATATATCTTGTTCTACTAAGTCTTGACCTTCTCTATTGTATTTTCTTACATACTCTGGAACAATTTCTCCTGTATCATAAATACAGTAATCCATAATACCATTACCTGCATGTTCTATAATTGCTTGAATATGATCTGAAATGGCAAAATTATCTGTTTGCCCTGGCTCTGTCATAATATTATTAACATATATTTTGATTGCTTTACTTTCTCGAATTGTTTTTGAAACATTTTTTACCAATAAATTTGGTATAACATTTGTGTATAAACTTCCTGGTCCAATAACAATAGCATCTGCATTTTTAATTGCATCTAGTACTCCTGGTGCTGGCACACAATTCGATGGATTAATATAAATTCGGTTAATCTTGGTTACTTTATCAAATACTACTTCTGGTATTCTTTCTTTTTCTTCTACTATCATTCCATTATCTAATTCAGCACATATTTTTACTTCATCTAATGTAACTGGCAATACTCTTCCTGTCATATTTAGTACGTCTTTACTTCCATCTATGGATTGTGTAAAATCGCCATACATTTCCTTCATCGTATACAAATATACATCACCAAAGGATAAATTTCTAAGACTTCCCTTTTGAAATTTGAAATTTAAAATCTGTTCCATAATTGGTTCATTATAAGACAAAGCAACTAATGAATCTCTAACATCGTCTAGTGGTAATAAATCTAATTGTTTTCTAGAATCGGTTGGTAATTTTCCATAATCTGAAATTGTAACAATTGCTGTTAAGTTACTGGTGTAGTTTTTTAGTCCTTTTAATACGGTATTTAATCCACTACCTCCTCCAATCACAACAATGTTAGGTCCTTTATCATATACCTTTTTATTAAAGATAAGTGAATTCATATTAACATTTTTATTGCCTTTTTCTAGACGTAAGTCGCTTGCTTCTACTAATAACTCTAGTGTTCTTTTTTGTGCAAAGACAACACCCAGTATTGTAAGCGTAAATCCTAGTACAAATAAAGCTACTACTACCCCTAATTCACTAAAAGTCATTTCTTTTGCTACTAGTATTCTTGCAACTCCATAACATACCAATACCATTCCTAATAAAATTATAGCAATCCATCTTTTCATTTTTGTACTATTTTTAAACCATGAAAAAAATCCCTTCATTTCTA
>CATLHF010000010.1 GCA_949948835.1 uncultured Clostridia bacterium
AGTATTGTAATATTGAGATGCAAGTTTCTGAACAAGAAGAAATAATTGAAAGACTACTATATTATTGGGGACGAGTTTATACGAAACAATTAAAGTCTGGACAGACTTATGATGTTTTGAAAAAAACAATTGTAATTTTAATTGCGAATTTCAATGTAAAAGGATTAGAAACATTAAGTCAGGATGAGAAAATGCAACGATTAGCAGAGTTACGTGAAAAAGCAATTTTTGAACTTAATACTGCTGTAAGTTCTGGTTTTAGACAAGGTATGAAACGTGGTATAGAAGAAGGTATTGAAAAAGGTATCGAACAAGGAACTTTAAAAGAAAAGAGAGAAATTGCTACTAAATTGTTAAAAAGCGGTTTCGATATAAATTTAATACAAGAAATTACTAATTTATCAACTAAAGAAATTGAAGATTTAAAAGAAAACAAGGATTAGAGTTTATTCTCTAATCCTTTCTTGTCTCTTCTTTATTTTCACTTTTTTGATTATGTCTTAAATCAAGATTTTTTAGTCTTTCTATTTTTGATACTCTTTCTTCGTCAAAACGTTTATTTACAATATGTTTAATTAGTACTTTTTTAAGTGTATCTTCTTTTACATCTGCAATTAAAGTTCCATCTTTTGCAATGGATATTTTTCCAGTTTCTTCGGAAACAACAACGGCAATGGCATCTGATTCTTTTGAAATTCCAATTGCTGCTCTATGTCTCGTTCCTAGCTCTTTTGCAATATCAGTATCACTTGCAAGTGGAAGCATGCAAGCTGCTGCTGCAATTTGATTGTTGGATATGACTACTGCACCATCATGAAGTGGTGTATTTGGTACAAAGATATTTACTAATAGCTGTGGCGATACTTCTGAACCAATACTAATTCCTGTTGCAATAATATCTTTAATTTGAATGTCTCTTTCAATTACTATTAAAGCACCTGTTCTTGTTTTAGAAAGTTCCACTGCTGCAATAATAATTTTATAAATATCTTCTTTTGTTTTATTTGCAATATCTTTATCAATTCCAAAAAATCTTGTTAATTTATTGGTTCCTAATTGTTCTAATGCTCTTCTTAATTCTGGTTGAAAAATAACAATTAAGGCAAATACTCCCCATGTCATAACAATCCCTAATAAGAAATTTAAAATTCTTAATTGCAAAACATAGCTTAATACATTTGCAATAATTAAAAAGAAAATTCCTTTTAATAATTGCCATGCTCTCGATTTTTTTGCAAATTTAATAATGGTTGCTGCTAAAAATATGACAATTGTAATATCTACTACTAGAATAAGTAGGCTCATTGGGTTTCGCGAAAACGCATTTAAATACCCTAATATAATATCATCATAGAATTTTTGCATGCTAATATTAAAACTATCTATCATAATTATTCCCTCTTTATTACATCATTACTAAATAATAAATAACAGTCGCACAAGTAGCAAGTACCATTAATCCCGCTAATACTGCTGCCATTATTTTAACAAATAATTGTCCTTTGTTCTTCTTATTTTGACTCATTCGTTTTTTCCTCCCTTAAATTTATGTACCTGTTATATCATACTTCTTTGTTTTTTTCAAGTGTAATTTTTTCTTAGTTTAGCACATTTTAAGTCGAATTTTCATACAATGTATTGTAGCTTGAAAGCTAACAATTATTAAAGGAAGGTAGATTATTATGGATTTTGAAAAACCATGTTGTCCAGTTGTTGAAGTAGATGGAAACATTGCTTGTGGTAAACAATTTGACTTAGATATCACATTACCATGTGATAATAGAAATGTAATTTATGGTGTTATTCGTGATTGTTACAAAGAACCAGTATGCGACGCTGTTGTAAAATTAGTAGAAGTTGTATGTGAATGTGGTAAAGAAGAAAGAAGACCAGTTTCTCATACTTTTACAGATGAAGATGGAGAATTCGTATTTGGACCTCTTTGTCCAGACAAGAAATATGAAATCAATTTCTGGGTAGACCAAGTAAAGCATATCAAAATGTGTGCTAGAGCTACTCGTGAAGGTAAATGCTTAAAAGGTGTTAAAATGGATAAATGTGATTGTTTTATCGGAAAGAAAGACGATTGCAAAGAATGTAAACCAGAATGCAAACCTGAACACAAACCAGAATGCAAATGTGATTGTAAATGCGAATGCAAAGAAGATTGCAAATGTGATAAATGTTGTAGATAATTGTAATTCTTAATAGGATAAGAGGGAAAACGAAATACGTTTTCCCTCTTTCCTTGTTTTCTCCTTTACTTTTCTTCAGGTGCAATTGCGTGTATCACTTCAAGTGCACCTTTTTCATCGAAGTCAAAATCATACATGTCCATATCAGAGCCCTGAGACATTCCGAAAAGACTTGCAAGATTTTCCTTCCGATGATTTCGGAGATAAAATGAATTGTGAATTATACCTTTCATAATTCTTGCCTCCTACCTATAGTTGCTTCTTAAGTAACATGATGATTATATCACGAAATCACATAATTGTCATTAATTAAATATCATTAAAATAGCATAATTTTATATAAAGAAAACGAGAATCATTAAATGATTCCCATTTTTTTAATAAATTGTTTTCCTTTTTTCATCATTTTATTTTTCTTCATCATATTTCTTTCATTATATAGCATAACAACCCCTGCAGATAGTAATGTTCCCATAACCATACCTTTTACAAATTTCATATTATTTCTCCTCCTTAACGTTTAAATTCATATCTTTATTATGTCTCTTTTTTGCATCTCTATACTTTTTTACCAAAGAATATATTTCCCATATTGCAATGAATCCTAAAAAAATCCCAAAATATTTTTTTAAACGCACCACATCTAGCTTATTTGCTATCATTGCTCCAATTACAGCTCCTATAATTCCAGAAACTGCAATAGGAATCCCGAACTTTAAAATCAATATATTTTTGTTTAATATTGGTAATAATTGCAACAATCGAAGTAGGAATAAAAAATACTAAATTGCTTGCTTGTGCAATATGCTGTTCTACTCCCATAAACATGGAAAGACACAGGATTAAAATGGTTCCTCCTCCCATTCCCATACCGACTTACAAAACCAGATAACATTCCAATTAAAATTTCAATCATTCTCTTCTCCTATGCTATTATCATACGAATGGATACATAAATTAAAAAAATAGTAAAAGATGCTTTTAAATAGATATCTGGTATCTTTTTTAAATATTTTGACCCAAGATACCCACCTATCATACCACCCACTGCACATAAGGCTCCCATTTTCCAATCAATAAAATCATTCTTATAATAAAAAATTCCGCTCGTAATTACCATTGGTAAGATTACAAAAAGAGAAGTGGCTCTTGCTTTTCCTTCCTCAACATCCATCAAATAGACCAGAGCAGGAACGACAATCATTCCTCCACCTGTCGCAAATAATCCACTTACCAATCCTGCCATTAATCCAATTACCACTTTTTTTACCATATTTTTCATCCCACTCATTTTTTGTTATTTTTATTATTGGTATTTTTTCTTCTTTTATACTCTCTCATCCTTTTCTTACTTTTTAATGTTACTTTTAATGTATTAAAAATTACTTTTAACGTTATATTGTTTTTGTTTTGTGTAATTTTAATACATTAAGTGATAAAATACAAAATAAGATTAGTAACTTATAGAAAGGATTTAAAATTATGATAAAAATTAAACTTTCTGATTTATTAGGAAAACATAAGATGACCCAAAAGTCCTTATCTGAACTGACTGGGATTCGCCCTGCTACGATTTCGCAAATGTATTATGAAGAAACCAGAAGAATTGATGTAAAACATTTAAATAATATTTGTAAAGTTTTCGATTGTGAAATATCGGAATTATTAGAATACATACCAGAAGAACAAAAATAGAACTGCGTTTTCATGCAGTTCTTATTTTTAATCTACTGTATCGTCTTTTCTATAATACTTCGTTCCTAGCATCTTATCTGGTAAATATTGTTGTTCTACTATATGCCCTGGATAATCATGTGGATATTTGTATCCTTCTCCATAACCAAATTGTTCCATTCCTTCTGCTGGAGCATTTCGAATATGCATTGGAATTTCTCCTGTATCTTTTGAAGATACATCTTCTAATGCTTTATTAATCGCTAAATAACTTGCATTGGATTTTTTAGAAGTTGCAAGATACACAGCTGCTTCACTTAAAATAATCCTTGCTTCTGGCATTCCAACCATAGTAACTGCTTGCATTGCTGAAGTTGCAACAACAAGTGCATTTGGATTTGCCATCCCCACATCTTCTGCTGCGGCAATTACTATTCTTCTTGCCAAAAATACAGGATCTTCTCCTCCGTTTAACGCTCTTGCTAAATAAAATACAGTTGCATCCGGATCACTTCCACGCATGGATTTGATAAAAGCACTAATATTATCATAATGAGAATCTCCATTTTTATCAAATATCGCTTTTCTCTTTCGAATGCAATCTTTGGCAATTTCATTCGTTATATGAATATAGCCATCTGACTCTACTTTTGTAGTAAGAACTGCTACTTCTAATCCATTTAGGGCTGTTCTTACATCTCCTACTGATACTTCTGCTATTTTTTGTAACGTTTCATCTTCTACTTTTACATTAAAACTTTTTAAACCATCTTCTCTTTCTAGTGACATTTTTAGTACTTTAAAAATATCTTGTGTCGTTAATGGTTCTAATTTAAACACCATAGACCTTGAAATTAACGCTTTATTTACTTCAAAATATGGGTTTTCTGTAGTTGCTCCAATTAAAATAACTGTACCATCCTCTACAAAAGGAAGAAGTGCATCTTGTTGTAGTTTATTAAAACGATGAATCTCATCAATAAATAGAATGCATTTTCCACTTGGGTTTAAAAATACATTCTTTGCTTCTTCTACTGCTTTTTTTATCTCTCCCACACCAGACGTTACTGCATTAATCTTTGTAAATTTGTATTTGGTTGTTTCGCTAATCACACGTGCAAGTGATGTCTTTCCGGCATCCTGGTGGTCCCCATAAAATAATACTAGATAATCTATCTGCTTGAATGGTTCTATATAAAATTTTATCTTTTCCTAAGATATGCTCTTGTCCCACATATTCATCTAATGTTTTTGGCCTCATACGATAGGCTAATGGTTGTGATAAATCCATATTTTTACTCCTTACTTTGCTAACGTTGATAATCCTTTTCTTATCATATCTTCTAGTGATACATTTTCTATATCCATCTTTTCAAATACTTTTTCAATTTCTTTTCTGTTATATCCTAATACTTGTAATGCTGAAATTGCTTCTTGTAGCTTATTATCGTCTACAATTGCTTCTTGTAGTTTAGTAGCTGTTTCTTGTGATTTTGCTTCTATTGTTTTTATTTTGTCTTTTAATTCTAAAATAATTCTTGCTGCCGATTTTGCTCCAACCCCTGGAATTTTTACTAATTTTGATGTGTCACTTGTAATAACAGCAAGGGCAAAGCTAGATGGTGTAATATTAGATAATATGGTAATGGATGATTTTGCTCCAATTCCACTTACTCCTAATAATAGTTCAAACATTTTTAATTCTTCGTTCGACAAAAATCCATATATACTAATATCGTCTTCACGTACACGATAATATGTATGTACTTTTACCATATCACCAATATTTCCAATCTCTTCAATTGCTTTTTCACTCATAAATACTTTATATCCAAGTCCTCCTACGTCTATTACAACATAGTTATCAAATTTCATTTCTAAACTTCCTTTAATATATGCAAGCATTTTTACCTCCATTTACTGCAAACAAATTTTCTTATCTTATTTTATACTAACTTATTTTATTTTGCAAGTAGTCTATTAAATTTTTTGAAGTATTTTGTAAAACTTATTCTTTCTATGTTATAATACTATTAGAACGTAAAAGGAGATTTTATAAAATATGAAAAACTATTTTGAAATATTAGAGGTAGATGTTCATGCCTCTTCTGAAGTCATTGATAAAGCTTTTAAAGTATTAGCTAAAAAATATCATCCTGATACTCAAGATGATTCTAAAAAGGCTTGGGCAGAAGAACAGTTTAAATTACTGAATGAGGCTTATGAAGTTTTATCTGACGAAATAAAGAAAGATGAATATACCAAAGAATTGGAGTTTGATAAAAATAGCAGGATTGATGCTTTAATGCTAAAAAATGCTGATTTAGAGATTCAAATAGAAGATTTACAAATGCAATTAGAAGCCTTAAAACATTCTTCTAGCAATTCATCTACTTTCCATAGCAGTGATTATCAAAAGCAAAAGCAATCACAACCTCAAGCTGAAATATATGAGCAATCATACATACAACAACCACAATACACCGTTAATAAACAAGAACCAGTTTATTATGAATCATATTATCATCCCATTAAAAGCAGATTAAAAAATTTACTAGCTTTATGCATTACTATTATAATTATTATTTTTATTGGTTTTTTAATTTGGAAAATTCCTTACACTCATAAGCTTTTAATGGAGTTTTATGAAACTAATCCTGTAGTTCAATCGATTTTTAAGTTACTACATTGGTAAAACTTAACAGATGCGTTTCTGGTTAATTTATACCTCCTGATGCTATATTATCTATGAAAGGATGATGAATATGGCATTAGATTATAAATTAATTGGTTCTAGATTAAAACAAGCTAGATTAGAAAAGAAATTAACACAAGAAAATTTAGCAGAAAAGCTAGACGTTTCAATTGCTTTTTTAAGTCGTGTAGAACGCGGAAGCCTTGATATTAGTTTAAAAAGACTATCCCAAATTTGTGAATTACTTGATGTTACAGAAGGTGTTATTTTAAATGGTGCTTCTACTACATCACACAACTATTTAAATGAAGACCTTGTTTCTTTATTAAAAAATTGTCCACCAGAAAAATTGAAACTAATTTACGAGCTTGCAAAAGTTATCGTTGAAAATTAAAATTTAATTAAAAAAAATGAAACCTCTTCCTAAAAAAGCTCCGTTCTCCAAGGCATTTTTGATATAGTATGTTGTAGTGTTGATACACACCATGACATGTTACAAAAACGACTGGTAGGTTGAACTTACTTTTTTAGGAAGAGGTTTCATTTTTTCTGGAATATTATTCTAAATTTTAATAATTCTTTCCCAAGGTAAATCATCTTTACCGAAGTGACCATAATTGGTCGTTTGGGTATAAATTGGATTACGAAGTCCTAAATATTCAATAATCCCCCTTGGAGTTAATTCAAATCTGTTATAAATCAATTTTACAATTTGTTCTTCTGGAATTGTTGCCGTTCCAAAAGTATCTACATAAATAGATACTGGTTTTGCAACACCAATTGCATAGGAAAACTGTATTTCACATTTTTTAGCATAACCATTTGCTACAATATTTTTGGCAATAAATCTTGCCATGTAAGCAGCAGATCTATCTACTTTTGTTGGATCTTTTCCAGAAAAAGCTCCACCACCATGGCGACTATATCCACCATAGGTATCAACAATAATTTTTCTTCCTGTTAAACCACTATCTCCTAATGGTCCACCTATTACAAATCTTCCTGTAGGATTAATATAATACTTTGTTTTGGTATCTAATAATTCTTCTGGAATGACTTGTTTTACAACTTGTTCAATGATGTCTTTTCTTAATATGTCTAAATTGATCTCTTCTTTATGCTGGGTAGATACAACAACAGTATCTACTCTTACTGGCTTATCCCCTTTATATTCTATTGTTACTTGCGTCTTTCCGTCTGGTCGTAAATATGGCAGAATTCCTTCTTTTCGAACATAAGATAAACGTTTTGAGAGTGCATGTGCTAAAAAGATAGGAAGCGGCATATAGGCTTTTGTTTCACTACATGCATATCCAAACATAATTCCTTGGTCTCCTGCTCCTTCGGAAACAAGATTTTCTCCTTCTTTTTGTTCTAAAGAAGCGTCTACTCCCATTGCAATATCTGGTGATTGTTTACTCATATTAATATGAATTTTACAGGTTCTATAATCCATGTCTGTATCCGCATTATCATAGCCGACTTCTCTAATTGCGTTTCTTGCAATCTCCTCAATATTAATATCAGCATTTGATGTAATTTCCCCAGTAATGACTACTTCTCCTTTTCCCGCTACTGTCTCACACGCTACCCTAGAATATGGATCTTTTGCTAAGCATGCATCTAATACACTGTCTGATATATAATCACATAATTTATCTGGATGTCCCTCTGTTACGCTTTCACTCGTAAATAATTTTCTCATTTTATACTCCCCTCATTTCTTGGTTTACGATTGTTCAGGGATAAATAAAAACCCCTGCTTTAAGCAAAGGTTCTTACTTCATTTTATTATTTAACAAATAAAATCATCATTCAAAGCTTTGCTTTGTCGGTATTAGCACCTTACTTTTTTAAGGTTGCTGTGGAGTCATAAAGCCGAATCTCTCGTCCACTCTTGATAATTATTTAATTTTTTAAATCTTATAATAATTCTAGGATGGCCATTGGAGCATTATCTCCTTTTCTTGGACCAACTTTAACGATTCTTGTATATCCACCAACATTATTTGTATATTTTGGTGCAATCTCGTTAAATAATTTTCCTGGTAAATCAACGTTTTTACCTTCTTCGTCTTTTACCTTATTTACCATCTTCATAATTTTCTTTCTAGCATTTAATCTAGATGGCATATCTTTTTGTCTTGAAACTGTTTTTTCTTCTTTTACTACTTTTAAGTATTCTTTACCATTTTTACTTGTAGCTTTTACAGTTTCTTTATTTCCTTTTGCATCTAATTTTGCTGTAATAACTTTTGCATCAACCATTTCAAAGTTGTCTTTTTCCTTTACAGCAAGTGATACGATACTATCAACAATTGCTTTTACTTCTTTTGCTCTTGTTTCTGTTGTAACAATTTTTCCACGAAGGATTACATCTGTTGTTAAAGCTTTAAGCATTGCTAATCTTTGATCGGTTGGTTTTCCTAATTTTCTATTTCTTGCCACTTTTTTCACCTCTTTCAAAATTCGAAGAACTTTATATTCTTCATTTTTTACTCTTCATTTTTTGCTTTTCAGCAAGCCATTAGTCTTCTTCTTTGGCAAAATCTAAACCTAAAGAATGTAATTTGTTGGTAACTTCATCTAACGATTTCTTTCCTAGATTTCTCACTTTCATCATATCTTCTTCGGTTTTATTTGCTAAATCTTCTACTGTTGAAATTCCTGCTCTTTTTAAGCAGTTAAATGAACGAACAGATAATTCTAAGTCTTCAATTGACATTTCTAATACTTTTTCTTTCTTAGACTCTTCTTTTTCAACCATTACTTGTGTGTTTTTGGTTGCTTCTGAAAGATCAATAAATAATTCTAAATGTCCTGTCATAACTTTTGCAGCAAGGCTTAAAGCTTCATCTGCTTTTAAGCTTCCATCTGTCCATACTTCGATAATTAATTTATCGAAATCTACCATTTGCCCTACTCTAGTATTTTCTACTGAGTAATTTACTTTTTTTACTGGTGTAAAGATAGAATCAATTGGTAATACTGAGATATCTTGGTTTGGCTTTTTATTTTTAGCAGCACCATTATATCCTCTTCCTTTTTCAACTGTCATTTCCATTCTTAGGCTTCCACCTTCAGAAACAGTTGCTATATGTAAATCTGGATTTAATACTTCTACAGAACTATCTGTAATAATATCAGCTGCTGTTACTTCGCCTTCTCCCTTAAAATCAATTCTTATCATTTTTTCTTCATTATCAAATGTTTTTAATCTTACATTTTTCAAATTTAGAATCATTTCTGGTACATCTTCTACTACATTTGGTATGGTAGAGAATTCATGCACTACTCCATCAATTTTTACACTGGTAATAGCACTTCCTGGAAGTGATGAAAGTAGGATTCTTCTTAATGAGTTTCCTATTGTTACACCATATCCACGCTCTAATGGTTCACAAACAAATTTTGCATAATTACTATCCTCATTTATTTCTAAACATTCAATATTTGGCTTTTCAAATTCTATCATTTTTACCTCCCAATTACTTTAGGAACTTTCTTTCGTTCCTCACTTACTACTATTTAGAGTATAACTCAACGATTAAGTGTTCTTGTACTGGTAAGTCGATATCTTCTCTTGCTGCAAGTCTTAATACTTTTCCACCTAATTTTTCGGCATTTTTTTCTAGCCATGCAGGTACAGGTCTTGCAGAATTTGCTTCAGCATTTGCTTTAATAACACCTTTATCTTTTTTAGATTCTCTTACTGCTACTTCATCTCCTGCTTTTACTAAGTAAGAAGCTATATCAACTTTTTTACCATTTACTTCGAATAATCCATGGTTTACAAGTTGTCTTGCTTGTGCTCTTGAAGTACCAAATCCTAAACGATAAACGATATTATCTAATCTACTTTCTAATATTTGAAGTAAGTTTTCACCAGTAATTCCTTTTTTATTAGAAGCCATTTCAAAATATTTTCTAAATTGTTTTTCTCCTACTCCGTAGAATGATTTTGTTTTTTGTTTTTCTCTTAATTGAGTACCATATTCAGAAAGCTTAGCTTTCTTTTGTCCATGTTGTCCTGGTCCATAATTTCTTCTAGAAACAGAACATTTATCAGAATAACATCTTTCACCTTTTAAGAAAAGTTTTTGACCTTCTCTACGGCAAATACGACATTGTTCATCTTTATATCTTGCCATTTTATTTCTCCTTTCAATAAAATCTACTTTTCACTTTTCATTTTTCGATTTTCACTCGTGC
This sequence comes from uncultured Clostridia bacterium, assembly GCA_949948835.1. GTDB lineage: Bacteria > Bacillota > Clostridia > TANB77 > CAG-508 > RGIG8482. The sequence continues at coordinate 10,777 of CATLHF010000010.1, forward strand.
AAAGCACGTACTATACTCTTCTTCTTTTTGGTGGTCTACATCCATTATGTGGGATTGGTGTTACATCTTTAATTGCGCTTATTTCTAATCCAGCTGTTTGAAGAGAACGGATTGCCGCTTCACGACCAGAACCTGGTCCTTTTACAAATACTTCTACAGTTTTTAAACCATGTTCCATAGCAGCTTTTGCAGCTGTTTCAGCAGCTTCTCCAGCAGCAAATGGTGTTGATTTTTTAGAACCTTTAAATCCTAATTCTCCAGCACTTGCCCAAGAAATTACATTTCCTTGAGTATCGGTAATGCTAACAATTGTATTGTTAAAGCTTGAATGAATGTGTGCAGCACCTTTTTCAATATTTTTTCTATTTCTTCTAGGTGTTTTCTTTGCTACAGTTTTTTTATTAGCCATTTGGTTCTATACCTCCTTATTTCTTACTTTTACTTACTAATTTTCTTGGACCTTTTCTTGTACGGGCATTTGTTTTTGTTCTTTGTCCTCTTACAGGTAGTCCTCTTCTATGTCTTAATCCTCTATAACATCCGATTTCTGTTAGTCTTTTAATATTTAAAGCTACTTCTCTTCTTAAGTCACCTTCTACTTTGTATTCTTCATCCATAACTTTTCTAATACTATTAACTTGTTCGTCTGTTAAATCTTTTACTCTTGTGTCTGGATTTACCCCAGCTTTTTCTAGAATTTTTCTTGAGCTTGATACACCAATTCCATAGATGTATGTAAGTCCAATTTCTACTCTTTTTTCTCTAGGTAAATCAATTCCTGCTATACGAGCCATAAATTTTAGCACCTCCAAATTATATTTGTTCTTTGTTTTTTTTATTATGTTTGTCTCATATTTTAAATGAAATGTACTTACTTACATAAAAAGTAAATAAGTAGTGTTTTAAAATATTTTGACGAGAAATGTATATAAACACAAAACTATTATTTCTTCAGCCGCTCATAAATAGTCTTGTGTTAATATCGATTGTAATTTAAAATTAACCTTGTCTTTGTTTGTGTTTTGGATTTTCACAAATAACTCTAATTTTTCCTTTTCTTTTAATTACTTTGCATTTTTCGCAAATTGGTTTTACTGATGGTCTTACCTTCACCTTTATCCACCTCCTGTAATTTTTAAACTCTTTGGGTTAATATATGCATAAAAATAGATATAATCTATTTTGCTCTCCATGTAATTCTTCCTTTTGATAAGTCATATGGGGATAATTCCACTTTCACCTTATCTCCTGGTAAGATTTTAATGTAGTTCATTCTAAGTTTTCCAGAAATATGGGCTAATATCTGATGTCCATTTTCTAACTCTACTTTAAAATTTGTATTTGGTAACGTCTCTACAACGGTTCCCTCTACTTCAATTACATCCTCTTTTGCCAATGTTTTTCACTCCTTAAATTTGTGATTTTTTTCATGTTTACACAATTAGCTTATATAGTATACAACATTTTTAAATGATTGTCAATATTTCTGGCTCTTTTTCTGTAATTAAAATTGTATTTTCGTAATGTGCTGCCAAACTTCCATCTTCAGTAATAATGGTCCATCCATCATCAAGCTCTAAAATGTCCGGATTTCCTTGTATTACCATTGGTTCTATTGCTAGAGTCATGCCAGGTTCAAGCTTTATTCCCTTTCCTGGTTTTCCGTAGTTTGGAATTCCTGGATCTTCATGCATACTTCTTCCGATTCCATGACCTTGAAATTCTCTTACTACACTATAACCATTTTTTTCTACAAATGCACCAATAGCGTGACATACATCACCCAAACGATTGCCGGCACGCGCATATTTAATGCCTTCGAAAAATGCTTGTTTTGTTATTTCCACTAATCTTTTTGCTTCATTTGATACCTCTCCTACTAAATAGGTTCTTGCAGCATCTCCATGGAATCCATTTTTTTCTACCACTAAGTCAACACTTACAATATCTCCATCGTTTATTTTTGTTCTTCCAGATGGAATACCATGAATGACTTCATCATTAATTGAAACACAAATAGAACCAGGAAAATCAGGTACCCCTTTTTGATAACTAGGGTACCCTTTTTCTGCTGGAATTCCTCCATTTTCTCTAATTACTTTTTCTGCAATTTTATCTAATTCTAATGTTGTTATTCCTGGCTTAATTACTTTTTCAATTTCTTTATGGACTAAGGCAGTTACACGGCAAGCTTCTCTCATTTGTTCAATTTCTCTTTTTGATTTAATATCTACCAATTTACTTACCCCTTTATTGATTCTACTACTTCTTTTGCTACATCTGCACCTAAATGATTTGTTTTTGTGCTTACCTCTTCTGTTCTTAATACTCCTCTTGCTTCATAGTAATTTACTAATGGGCTTGTTTGTTCGTCATAAATTGCAAGTCTTTGGCGAATTGCATCTTCACTTTTATCATCTTCTCTTTGAACTAACTCTGAACCACATTTATCGCAAATTCCTTCTACTTTTGGTGGATTCATGACAATATTGTATGTTGCTTTACAAGCTTGATTTGAACATACTCTTCTTGTTAAAATTCTTTCTATAATTTCATCTCTTGGTGTTGTTAAGTTAATCACTAAATCAATTTTATTTCCTTTTGCAGCTAACATTTCGTCTAATTTTTCTGCTTGTGCAATTGTTCTTGGGAAACCATCTAAAATAACTCCGTTTTTTGCATCATCTTCTTCTAAACGATTTGCAACCATTGGAACTGTAATTTCATCTGGAACTAATGCTCCATTTTTCATATATTTATTTGCTTCAATACCAAGCTCGGTTTCTTCTTTTACATTTTTTCTAAAAATGTCTCCTGTTGATATTTGAGGAATCCCTAATTTTTCACTTAAAATTCCTGCAACGGTTCCTTTTCCAGTACCTTGTGCACCTAGCATAATAATATTCATACTTTTTCAAACTCCTTATAATTATTTTTAGAGTGTCTAAAAAGACACCCTAAATACTATATAACTTTTTTAAAAAATATTCAAGCCATTTTTAATTAATTTCTGTTATTTTTAGATCATATTTTTCTTCAAATACTTTCTTTTTTGCAATATATTCTTTTGTTTTATATCCTTTAACATCAATTACTTCTGTTGTATTATCATTATGAAATACAATAAAGTCTGCTTTATATTTAAGACCTGGCGCTAACATGAATGTTGGTTGTAAACAAAACCCCTTTATATCATGTGCTTGCAATCTCATTTTTAAATCACAATAATATTCTGCTTCCTTTTTACTATCAAATGTATGTCCATCAACAGATGTCTTATTTGCTCTATATTTCGTTTTTCTTGTTGCTTTATTATTATATTCTTTATAATCTTCTACACTCCAATGTTCCATCTTAATCCCTCTTTATTAAATGATAATTATTTTTAATTAAGTAATCTTCTAACGTTTCATTTCCTTGTAAAATAATTTGTGGCACTGGTTTTTGCCTAAATTCTTCAAATCTCTCATCATAAGTACCAACAACTTTTTCAATATACTCTTTGTTATTGCCCCTTTTCTTATATCTTTCTTCATATATTGTTATTGCAGATTTTTCTGGAAAGCAAAGCACATAATCTATATCATTTTCATCATATATTTCTAGCACTTCCGGTTTTATCCATACTAAAATTATATCATAATTCAAGCTTTGTTTTTTTATTTCTTCTATATAATTATTAGGCCAATTAAGGTTTTCTTTTCTTTTTGTTCCTTTTCTTTGTTCAACTGGAATATCTTCAAGTCCTGTATTATCCCACTTATATATGCTAGATTCTAAATCGATTACATTTTTATATCTTTTAGCTAAAGAGGTTTTTCCGATTCCCGCAAACCCTGCTATAATTAATGGTTTCTTCATATATAATACTCCCTACTTACATTTTGTTTAATAATATCATAAAAATAGTAAATTGTAAAATAAAAAAACCGATGCCTTAGCATTGGTTTTTTTATTTTTGTTTATTCTACGTATATAATGATTTATAAGTAGCGAAACTACTAAACAATCATTTAATTTAAAAATCCTTTATAGTGTCTCATCATTAATAATGATTCTAATTGTTGAACAGTTTCTAGTGCTACACCTACTACGATTAGGATTGAGGTTCCTCCAAATGCTACATTTATTCCTGTAAAACGCATTAACATTGGAAGAATTGCAATTAAGCTTAAGAAAAATCCTCCAAACCATGTTATTTTTGAAATAACACTTGTTAAATAATCAGTAGTTGGTTTTCCTGCACGAATTCCTGGTATGAATCCACCGTTTTTCTTAATATTGTTTGATACTTCTGCTGGATTAAATGTAGCATAAGTATAGAAAAAGGTAAATCCTAAAATTAATAGTAAATATACTAGAGCATTTGCAATCGTATATCCAATTGGAACATTTGATGTTGATGTTGCAATTGAAAATTTATATACTCCTGCCCAAAAACCAGTTTGAGTTGCAATATCTTTTATAAACATTTGTAAAATCATTGCTGGAAATGTCATAAAGCTACTTGCAAAGATAACTGGCATTACACCTGCCATAGCAAGTTTTAATGGAATATGGGTATTTTGTGCTCCCACCATTTTTCTTCCTACTACTTTTTTAGCATATTGTACTGGTACTCTTCTTTCTGCTGTTTGTACGAATACAACACCTGCAATTAACAAAATTGCACCAATAACAATACCAAGAGATACTAATAATCCTGTTGTACTAAAAGTACCTGTTCCAAAAATTAGACTCCATAATGTTGTTGCAGCACTTGGTAAACTAGAAACAATACCAATAAAGATAATAATTGAAATTCCATTTCCTATTCCTTTATTTGTAATTTGTTCTCCAAGCCACATTAAAAGTGCTGTACCTGCAACTAATGAAAGTACTACAATAAATCCTGTTAAAAATCCTGGATTAATAAAGATTCCAGAAGATTGATATGAAAGGTATATACCTAATCCTTCTACAACTGCAAGAACAATTGTCAAGTATTTTGTATATCGATTCATTTTTTGTCTTCCTTCTTCTCCACCTTCTTTTGCTAAACGTTCTAGCGCTGGAATTACCATAGCTAACAATTGGATTACAATTGATGCTGTAATATATGGACTAATTGTCATAGCAAAAACTGAAAATCTAGAAAACGCTCCACCGGAAATAATATTAATTAATCCACCAATTCCATTATCAGATCCCATTGCTTCGTTTAAAGCAAATGTATCAACTCCTGGAATAGTAATAAAACAACCTAGTCTGAAAACAACAATTAATACTAAAGTATATAATAGTTTTTTTCTAACTTCTGGTGTTTTTAAGGCATTTTTGATTGTTTTAAACAATTAAATCACCTCTGTCTTTCCACCAACAGCTTCGATTTTTTCTTTTGCTGCTTTTGTAAATCTCTTTGCTTTTACAGTTAATTTTTTCTCTAAATTACCTGTAGCAAGAACAACGATACCGTCGTTTACTTTTGAAATAATACCTTCTGCAAGTAAAGTTTCTGCTGTTACTTCTTCTGCTTTTGATTGATTAAGCATTGTTAAAGTTACTTCTACGTAATCTTTTCTAAAAATGTTTTTAAATCCTCTTTTTGGTAATCTTCTATATAATGGAGTTTGACCACCTTCAAATCCTCTTCTTACTCCACCACCTGATCTTGCTTTTTGTCCTTTATGTCCTTTTCCTGAAGTTTTTCCAAGACCAGAACCAGTTCCACGTCCTACTCTTCTTCTAGATACTTTTTCTTGTGCTGGGCTTAAATCATCTAATTTCATTTTGTGTTTGCACCTCCCTCAATTTTTCTCTGTTTGTTTTATTATAGAATCTCTTCTACTTTCTTTCCTCTTTTTTTAGCAACTTGTTCTACTGTACTCATTTCTGCTAATCCATTAAGTGTTGCATATACAACGTTTCTTGGATTGTTTGTTCCTAATACTTTTGTTCTAATGTCTTTATAACCTGCAAGTTCTAGAACTGGTCTTACGCTACCTCCTGCGATAACTCCTGTACCTTCTGCTGCTGGTTTTAACATAACATTAGCACTACCAAATTTCCCGATATATTCATGAGGAATTGTTGTTCCTACAACTGGAACTGTAATTAAGTTCTTTTTCGCATCTTCAATTGCTTTTTTGATAGCGTCTGGAACTTCGGCAGCTTTTCCGTTTCCTACACCAACGTGTCCGTTTTGATCTCCCACAACAACAACTGCACTAAAACGGAAAGTTCTACCACCTTTTACAACTTTTGCAACTCTGTTGATTGCAACAACTTTCTCTTTTAATTCTACTTGTGTTTCTTCCATCGGTTTCTATTTTCCCTCCTTTTTACTATTTCTTAATGTGGCTAACCTCATTCTTCGGTTGCCTAAGTTATTTGTGACTTGCTTCACTCGTAACAATTAACTTAACTCTTAAGTTTCTTAGAAATTAAGTCCTGCTTCACGTGCAGCTTCTGCTAATTCTTTTACGATACCATGATAGATATATCCTCCTCTATCATATACCACATCTTTTATATTTTTTTCAATTGCACGTTTTGCAATTAAGCTTCCAACTTCTTTCGCAGCTACTTTGTTTGCGTGTTTTTCTTTTACTTCTTTATCTAAAGTAGAAGCACTAACTAATGTAACACCTGCTTCGTCATCAATGATTTGGGCATAGATGTTAGAATTACTTCTATAAACACATAATCTTGGGCAATCTGCTGTACCACTTATTTTTCTACGTACACGGATATGTCTTCTGGTTCTTTCAAGCTTTCTATCAGTCTTTTTTACCATTTTTTTCTCCTTTCTAAATCTAACAAGTTAGACTTTATTTTTTACCAGCTTTACCTTCTTTACGACGGATAACTTCTTCAGCATATTTAATACCTTTTCCACGATAAACTTCAGGTGGTCTTTTTGTTCTAATAACAGCTGCTGTTTGACCAACTAATTCTTTGTCAATTCCTTTTACAATGATTGTATTTGGATTTGGTACATCAAAAGTAACACCTGCTGGAGCTTCCATCTCTACTGGATGAGAATATCCTAAATTCATTACTAATTTTGTTCCTTGTTTTTGTGCTCTATATCCAACACCATTAATTTGTAACTCTCTTTGATATTCTTCTTTTACACCATGAACCATATTATTAATTAAAGTTCTTGTTAAACCATGTAAACTTCTATTAGCTGGTTCATCATCTGGTCTTGTTACTGTAATAACACCATTATCAAGAGTCACTTTCATATTGCTATGTATTTGTCTTTCTAATGTTCCTTTAGGTCCTTTTACTGTAATATTTTGACCATCAATTTTTACTTCTACATCAGCTGGAACAGTAATTGGGCTATTTCCTATTCTTGACATTTTCTTATTTCACCTCTTTCAAAATTTGAAGAATTTTGTATTCTTCACTTTTAACTTTTCACTTTTTAGGTTTTATATTACCTACCAGATATAAGCTAATACTTCTCCACCTATACCTTGTTCTCTTGCTTTTTTGTCTGTCATAATTCCTTTTGATGTTGAAATTAAAGCAATTCCTAAACCATTTAATACTTTTGGTAATTCGTCACTTGATGCGTAAACTCTTAATCCTGGTTTACTAATTCTTTTTAATCCTGCAATAACGCGACTACCTTTTTCATCATATTTAATTGTGATACGTATGATTCCTTGATTTTCATTTTCAATTACTTCAAATGCTTTAATATATCCTTCTTCAAATAGAATTTCAGCGATTGCTTTTTTCATATTAGAAGCTGGTATATCAACTGTTTTATGTTTTGAAGTATTGGCATTTCTAATTCTTGTTAACATATCTGCAATTGGATCCGTAATATTCACTTATTTTACCTCCTTTTCATTAATGAATGTAAATGCTTTTGCATTTACATAAGTTATCTGTAATTTACTTCGCTTCAAACAGCTAACTTTTTGTACTTTTTACTCTGGCAATAACCAGCATTTTACCAACTTGCTTTTTTTACACCTGGAATTTCACCTTCATGAGCTAATTTTCTAAAGCATACACGGCAAATTCCATATTTTCTAATATAAGCATGTGGTCTACCACAAAGTTTGCATCTATTGTATTCTCTTGTTTTGTATTTTTGTGGTCTTTGTTGTTTTATCATCATTGACTTTTTAGCCATATTTTTAATCTCCCTTCTTCTATGCTTTAAAAGGCATTCCTAATAGTGTTAACAACTCTCTTGCTTCTTCATCAGATTTTGCTGTTGTTACAAATATAATATCCATACCTCTTAGTTTGTCGATTTTTTCATATTCGATTTCAGGGAATATTAATTGTTCTTTAATACCCATTGAGTAATTTCCTCTTCCGTCAAAAGAATTTGCAGATACTCCTCTAAAATCTCTAACTCTTGGAAGAGCTACGTTAAATAGTTTGTAAGCAAATTCATACATTTTGTTACTTCTTAAAGTAACTTTGCATCCGATATTTGCTCCTTCTCTTAATTTAAATGCTGCAATTGATTTTCTAGCTTTTGTTACCATTGGTTTTTGTCCAGTAATTTGGCTTAAATCATTCATTGCATTTTCTAATGATTTAGGATTATCCTTTGTATCTCCTAAACCTATATTAATTACGATTTTTTCAAGTTTTGGAACTTGCATAACCGATTTATAATTGAATTTTTTCATTAATGCTGGAACTACTTCTTTTTCATATTGTTCTCTTAATTTTTCCATAAGTTTTCAAAATCCTCCTTTCTTATTTTAACTTTGTATTACATTTTTTACAAACACGAATTTTTTCGCCTTTTTCTTCTATGTAACCAACTCTTGTTGCTTTTCCACATTTTGGACATACAACATTTACTTTTGAAGAATGGATTGCGCATTCTACTGGAATGATTCCACCTTCTTCTCCTTGTTTTCTAGGTTTTACATGTTTTTTACGAATGTTAACACCTTTTACAATGATTTTTTGGGTTTTTGGTATTACTTCTAAAACTTCTCCTGTTTTTCCTTTATCATTTCCAGATAAAACTTTAACAGTATCACCTTTTTTTATTTTCATTTACTTTTTCACCTCTTCTTACAATAATTTTAAGGTTTGTGTTCATTACTTTACCATTGAAGCTACAACTAATTATTTGTACATTCGATTAGCCTAAGGGCTACTCTCATTTACAAATACTAAGTTTTCGCATCTATAAGCTGTAACGCTCTAATGTCCACTGGACATTTTCGCGAACAGCTTATAGAACCTCTGGTGCTAATGATAATATTTTCATATATTCTTTTTCTCTTAATTCTCTTGCTACTGGACCAAAGATACGAGTACCTTTTGGATTACCATCATCACGAATAATAACAGCAGCATTTTCATCAAATCTTACATAAGAACCGTCTGCACGTCTTTGTGGTTTCTTAGTTCTTACAACAACTGCTTTTACTACTTCTCCTTTTTTTACAACACCACCTGGTGTAGCACTTTTAACAGAAGCGACAATAACATCTCCAATACCAGCATATTTTCTATATGAACCACCTAAACAACGGATACACATAATTTCTTTTGCACCGGTGTTATCAGCAACTTTTAATATTGATTGTTGTTGTACCATTTTTTTCCCTCCTTATCCTGATTTTATCGGATATCTTCATTTCTTATTTTACAATTGCTTTTTTTGTAATTTCAACAACTCTCCATCTTTTATCTTTTGAAAGTGGACGAGTTTCCATTACTTTTACTTCATCTCCGATTTGGCAAGCATTTTCTTCGTCGTGAGCTTTTAATTTATATGTTTTTTTCATGATTTTTGAATAAACATCATGTTTTACATTTGTTTTAACAGCTACCACAACAGTTTTATCCATTTTGTTTGACACAACTGTACCAATCATCACTTTACGAAGATTTCTTTCTTCCATAATTTGTTTTCTCCTTTCTCAAAATTCGAAGAATTTTGTACTTTTCCCTATTCCCTCTTAGTTTCTTAATTTATAAAAGTGATTTAAGAAAAATACATTCTATTTATTAGCATCTGCTAATTCTCTTTGTCTTAATACGGTTTTGATTCTTGCAATGTCTTTTTTAACTTCTCTTATTTTTAATGGATTATCTAGTCCGTTTGTTGCATGACTAAATCTCAATTTAAATAATTCTGTTTTTAACTCACTTAACTCTTTTTCTAGTTCTGGTGAAGACATTTCATTTATTTTATTTATCTTCATCAATATCACCACCTATATTTTCAGTTTCTTTTTTAACAAATTTTGTTTTAATTGGTAGTTTGTTTGCTGCAAGTCTCATAGCTTCTCTTGCTAATTCTTCTGGTACACCAGCAATTTCAAATAATACTCTTCCTGGTTTTACAACAGCTACCCAGTATTCTGGAGCACCTTTACCTTTACCCATACGAGTTTCAGCTGGTTTCTTTGTTACTGGTTTATCTGGAAATAATTTAATCCAAACTTGACCACCTCTTTTAATGTGACGAGTCATTGCAATACGAGCTGCTTCAATTTGGTTTGTTGTAATCCAAGCAGCTTCTGTTGCTTGTAATCCATATTCTCCATCAGAAACAAAGTTTCCTCTTGTAGCATATCCTCTATTTCTACCTTTTTGTTGTTTTCTATATTTTGTTCTTTTTGGTATTAGTGGCATTATTTGTCTCCTCCTTCCACTTTCTCTTTTTTCGTTGGAAGAACTTCACCTTTATAAATCCAAACTTTAACACCGATTTTTCCATAAGTTGTATTTGCTTCATAGAATCCATAATCAATATCTGCTCTTAATGTTTGAAGTGGAATAGTTCCTTCTTTATAGAATTCTGTTCTTGCCATATCAGCTCCACCTAATCTTCCAGATACAGATGTTTTAATTCCTAATGCTCCTGCTTTCATTGTTTTTTGCATGCATTGTTTCATTGCACGTCTAAATGAAATTCTTCTTTCTAGTTGAGCACAAATATTTTCTGCTACTAATTGAGCATCTACATCAATATTTTTTACCTCAACAATATTTAAATTAACTTCTTTTCCGATCATTTTTTGTAAATCATTTTTTAAACTTTCAGCTAATTGTCCACCTTTTCCAATTACTAGACCTGGTTTTGCTGTATATACGTTTACTTTAACGAATTTAGCTGTTCTTTCAATTTCAATTTTTGAAATACCGCTAACAAATAATTTCTTTTTAACATATTCACGGATTTTATGGTCTTCTACTAAATAATCACTATAGTTTCTTTTATCAGCATACCATTTTGAGTTCCAGTCTTTAATAACTCCCACTCTTAATCCATGTGGATGCATTTTTTGTCCCATGCTAAAAATCCTCCTTTCACCTTTATACTCTTTCTTTCAATACGATTGTAATATGACTGGTTCTTTTTCTTATTCTAACAGCCGAACCTTTTGCTGCTGGTCTTATTCTTTTTAGAGTAGGACCTTGGTTTGCATATATCTCAGCAATATATAATTTTTTACTATCCATAGAGTGGTTGTTTTCAGCGTTTGCAATTGCAGATTTTAATAGCTTTTCAATAATTTCTGAAGAAGCTTTTGGTGTAAATTTAACAATTGCTAAAGCTTCAGCTACATCTTTTCCACGAATTAAGTCTGCTACGATTTTTACTTTTCTTGCAGAAATTCTAGCATATCTTAAGGTAGCTTCTGCTGTTTTTACTTCGTCCTTAATTTCTTCCACTTAGATTCCCTCCTTAATTTTATTTCTTAACATTAGATGCTTTTTCTCCCGCATGACCTTTAAAAGTTCTTGTAGGTGCAAATTCACCTAATTTATGTCCAATCATTTCTTCTGTAATATAAATTGGCACATGTTTTCTTCCATCATGAACAGCAATTGTGTGTCCAACAAATTGTGGGTAGATTGTAGATGCTCTTGACCATGTCTTTAAAACATCTTTTTTTCCTGTTTCATTCATTGCTTCTACTCTTTTTAAAAGTTCAGGTGCAACAAATGGTTTTTTCTTGCTTGATCTTGACATTAACTATTTCCTCCTTTTAACAATAAATTTGTTAGAAAGTTTATTTTTCTTTCTTGTCTTGTATCCAAGTGCTGGTTTACCCCAAGGAGTAAGTGGTCCTGGACGTCCAACTGGTGCTCTACCTTCACCACCACCATGAGGGTGATCTACTGGGTTCATAACAGAACCTCTAACAGTAGGGCGAATTCCCATATGTCTTGTTCTACCAGCTTTACCTAATTTTACATTTTCATGATCTGTATTTCCAACAGTTCCAATTGTTGCTCTACATCTTGTCATAACTAATCTCATTTCTCCAGAAGGTAATCTTACGTGAGCATATTTTCCTTCTTTTGCCATAAGTTGTGCACTTTGTCCTGCACTTCTTACCATTTTTCCACCTTGACCTGGGTTTAATTCGATATTATGAATTAATGTACCAACTGGAATGCTTTCAATTGGCATACAGTTTCCTGGTTTAATATCAGCTTTTGCTCCTGATACCACTTTGTCTCCATCTGTTAATCCTACTGGAGCTAAAATGTATCTTCTTTCTCCATCTTCATATTCAACTAATGCGATGTTAGCACTTCTGTTTGGATCATATTCGATACCAATAACAGTTGCACTCATATCGTCTTTGTTACGTTTAAAATCAATTATTCTGTATTTTTGTCTGTTACCTCCACCTTGATGACGAACTGTAATTCTACCATATGAATTTCTTCCTGCCTTTTCTTTCTTTTTAGCAAGTAAAGATTTTTCAGGAGTTTTTTTGGTAATTTCGTCAAATGTTGAAACAGTCATGTTTCTTCTAGAAGGTGTATAAGGTCTAAAATGTTTCATTGCCATTTTTAAATCTCTCCTTTTAATATTTATTTTCCTGGTTATTTCCAGATATTTTTAAGGGTTTTATGCACCCATAAATTCTTCGATGGAATCTTTGTATTTTTTAGAAACTTTTACTTCTTTTCCACCTTTTGTTAGATATTTCATATCATTTGGATTTGTTTCAATTGTAACAATTGCTTTTTTCCAATCTGCTGTTTTTCCAGTATGAACTCCAACTCTTTTTTCTTTTCCTTTAACAGTAATTGTGTTTACATTAATAACTTTTACATCAAAAAGTTTTTCAACAGCTCTTGCTATATCAACTTTTGTTGCTTTTTTGCTTACTTTAAAGGTATACTTTCCGTCTTGTAATCCATCATTACTTTTTTCAGTAATGATTGGTTTTATAATAATATCTTCTGGTCTCATTTAAGCGTACACCTCCTCTAATTTTTTAACAGTATCAAGAGTAATAACAAGATTTTTATATTTTAATAAATCATATACATTAATTGTATTTACTAAACTTGTTTTAACTCCTTCAATGTTTCTTGCTGATTTTTGTACGTTTTCATTTTTTTCTGGTAATACGATTAATGTTTTTCCTTCTACTTTTAAGTTTGTTAAAGCATTAACCATATTTTTTGTTTTAATTTCTTTAAAAGATAAAGTATCAACAACTGTTAATTCGTTTTCTAATACTTTAGAACTTAAAACTGAACGAATTGCTAATCTTCTTTCTTTTTTATTTACTCTGTATTTGTATGAACGTGGTTTTGGACCTAAGGCAATACCTCCACCTACCCAATGAGGAGCACGAATACTACCTTGTCTTGCACGACCTGTTCCTTTTTGTCTCCAAGGTTTTCTACCACCACCAGATACTTCTGATCTTGTTTTAGTGCTTTGTGTACCTTGTCTTTGGTTAGCTAAATAATTAACAAGTACGCTATGTACGATTGCTTCATTTGGTTCAATTCCAAAAACTTCTTCTTTTAATTCTACATCGCTAACCTTTTTACCTTCTATATTATATACATCTATTTTAGGCATTTTCTAAATCCTCCTTCCTCTCTATTTCGCAAGCTTTACAGCTTCTCTAATTTTTAGTAATGATCCTTTTGCTCCTGGAACACTACCTTTTACTAAAATTACGTTTTTATCTAAGTCTACTCTTACAACATCTAAGTTTTGTATTGTAACAGTTTGAACACCCATATGTCCTGGAAGTTTTTTACCTTTAAATACTCTACCTGGTGTTGATGTTGGTCCCATTGAACCTGGTCTTCTGTGATACATAGAACCATGTCCCATTGGTCCTCTTGATTGTCCATGACGTTTAATAACGCCTTGGAAACCTTTTCCTTTTGTTGTTCCTTGAACATCTATTTTTTCTCCAGCTACGAATACATCTGCTTTTACTTCGTCTCCAACTTTTACATCTACTGAATTTACTCTAAATTCTCTTAAATGTTTTTTGTTTTGAATTCCTGCTTTTGCAAAATGTCCTTTTTCTGGTTTGTTCATATGTTTTTCTTTTACATCTCCGAAACCTAATTGTACGGCTGTATAACCATCTGTTTCGTTTGTTTTAACTTGTGCTACTACACAAGGTCCTGCTTGGATTGCTGTTACTGGAATAACAGTTCCTTTTTCATCGAAAATTTGGGTCATTCCAATTTTCTTTCCGATTATTGCTTTCATTTAAATTTCCTCCTAACTATTGGCTGACGTTTATCAGCTTGGTTTTTGTTTTTTAAAATTACAATTTAATTTCAATTTCAACACCAGCTGGTAATTCTAATTTCATTAGATTGTCAACTGTTTTTTGTGTTGGATACAAAATGTCGATAACTCTTTTATGTGTTCTCATTTCAAATTGTTCTCTTGAATCTTTGTATTTGTGAGGACAACGTAAAATTGTTACAACTTCTTTTTGTGTAGGTAATGGAATAGGACCTGAAACTTTAGCTCCTGTTCTTTTAGCAGTATCTACTATTTTTTCAGCAGACTGATCTAAAACAACATGATCATAAGCTTTTAATCTTATTCTGATTTTCTCGCTTCCTACCATTTGATTTGTTGTTGCCATAAGTATTTTTCCCTCCTTAAAATATAATTGTACCTTGGCAAGTTTTAAACGCACCCTGGTGTTTCTTTTATCACCATATAAAAACCCAAGTTTTCGCATGACTTTCTTGGGATAAGTGCTATTCTTACCGCCCGGTCTAAGCCAAGACATACTCCATGGAAGTTCCCTCCACCCTTACGGATGTAGCCACATTCCACTTCATCGCAAATCTACATGCTTATCTATTATACAACGCTTATAAGGCTATGTCAACATATTTTTCCAATTTTGTTACATTTTTGTAATTTTTATTTTTAATATTAGAAATTATAATCTTAATTTCCCTATTCCCTATGCTTTCCACTTCTTTCCCTTCAAAATTTGCATTTAACTTGATTTTGTGGTATAATTGATTACATAAAGCCAATAAAGGCGCTCGAAAGGAGAACTAAAATCATGCAGTTTACTTTAACATTTCAATTTCCGCGGGATAATTCTATTCCTAATTTAGAAAGCAAAATAACACACATTAATGCTTTTCTAAAAAATCATATGTCGGAGATTGAGAATCATCGGCATTTTGGAGTTCAGTTGCTCCACCCTTCTGATCCAAGCAAATGTGAGAGAAACTCGGTGCGTAAATTTTTACGCAGACATCCAGAATCGGTTGGAAATTATATTCTTGGATTTTTCTTTTTCAATTCATTGAAAGAAGAAGTTGGTAATTTAACTCTTCTTTATGACTTAGGAAAAACACCCTCTGATATGAATGATCTAAGTATGGATGTTTGGGCTGTGTCTGCACTTTGTGCGATGTCAATGAACGAAGTTGACCTTAAAATTGAGGAATCATCAATTGACGTTTCTTTTATCTGTGATGATGCAGATACAATTTATAGCTTTCTTTCGACACATCTCTCGCAAATTGCAAGTGCTAAAAAACTTAGAAAAGAAAAAGAATTGACAGAAGAGCAATCAGAAGAAGTAGAAGAAGCAGAAAAGTTCCCAGAAACCGGTGAATCGTAAAACAGTATTTCTTGTCACCTTAGAGGTGTATTCCATCTGAATACACCTCTTTTCTATTGATAATTTTCCATTTTATTCATATAATACTATTATTAGAAAGGAGATTTTTATGTTTGATGAAAAGATTAATTTATTAAAGGAAGATATTGTTCGTTCAACATGTGATTTAATTAAAATTCCAAGTGTGTTATCTACTTCTTCTAATCCCTCTATGCCATTTGGTAAAAATTGCAATATGGCATTAGAACATATACTAGAATTAGGGAAACAGTTAGGATTTCGTACAAAAAATGTAGATGGTTATTGTGGTTATATTGAATTTGGTGAAGGAAATGAAACACTTGGTATTATTGGACATTTAGATGTTGTGCCCGAAGGAGAAAACTGGACATATCCTCCATTTAGTGCAACCATTGCGAATGGTAATATTTACGGACGTGGTGCTATTGATGATAAAGGTCCTGTTATTGCTAGCCTTTATGCTATGAAAATTGTTATGGATAATTGTAACGTAAATAAAAGAGTTCGCCTTATTCTAGGATTAAATGAAGAAAATGATTGGAAATGTATTGAGTATTATAAAAAACATGAAGAAATACCTTCTTTTGGTTTTAGCCCTGATGCTGATTTTCCTTGTATTTATGCTGAAAAAGCATTATTAAGTACTTACTTATCTATTCCTTATGATGCAAACGATAAAATAAACATTATTGATATTGACTGTAACAATAATGCGATTAATGTCGTTCCAAAGTTTTGTAAAATTACTTTATCTGTGGATCATTCTATTTCTGCAGATACTGTTGTTCACAATTTAGAAGTAATTGTGGAACATAGTTCTTTTAAAATTGATATTGAAAAAGAAAATAACAACATTATCTTAACTTCTTACGGAATTAGCGCACACGCAGCTCACCCAGACTTAGGAAAAAATGCTATTTCACCAATTTTAATGGTATTATATGAGTTATTTAACATGTATTCTATTCAAAATGAATTAATAGACTACTGTTATCAAAATATCGGTTTAGAACATGATGGAAAAAAGTTAGGAATTAACGTAGAAGATGAATCTGGAGCTCTTACCTTAAATGTTGCTCAGTTTGATTTAAAAGATAACAAATTAGTTATTGGCATGAACTTACGAATTCCAATTCACACTTCTATTGATTGGGTAAAAGAAAGATTTACCTCTTCTATCATCTCTTTCATACAAGTTCAATTTTCTGGAGAAAAGAAAGCTCTGTATGTTTCAAAAGAAAATTGGTTAATTAAAACCCTTTGTAATGTCTTTCAAAAAGAAACCGGATTAGATGCAACCCCAATTGCAATTGGTGGTGCAACATACGCAAGAGCATTCCCAAATTTCGTATCCTTTGGTGCCAATATGCCTGGAAGTAAAGATATGTGTCATCAAGTAGATGAATTTATTTCTATTGATAATTTAATACTAAGTACAAAAATATATGCAAATGCTATCTATGAATTAATCAAAAGATGATTTTTACCCCCGTCCCTAAAATCATCTAACAAAAAATGACCCATTAAGGGTCATTTTCATTTTTATATTATTCTGCTGATTCTTCTGCTTCTTCAGCATCTGGAGCATCATAAGCTTCTAATATAGCAGCTTGAATTTTCTCTCTTGTTTCAGCATTGATTGGATGAGCTATATCTTTGAAATCTCCGTTTGGAGTTTTTCTGCTTGGCATAGCTATAAATAATCCATTTTGGCTTTCGATAACTTTGATATCGTGTACAACGAATTCATTATCGAATGTTACAGAAGCAACAGCTTTCATTCTGTTCTCTGAATTTACTTTTCTTAAACGTACATCTGTAATTTGCATTTTGCGCACCTCTTTCTCATGTTTAATATATTTGTACAATCTATGTACAGATATATTATTCGTCATAAATAACTTTTTTCCTTCTTGATTTTACAAAAAATAGAAATTTTTTCTTCGGTTCTTTTATTAGGATACATATTTTTAACATTTTTTATACATAATACATAAAATAATATTGAAAAAAAAGCAGTTACAGTATATAATTTATCTGTTGTAAATGATATACTAGTAAATGAAATATAAAGGGGCGAATTCTTTTGGCAAATATTGAAAATATTAAAAAATATAAACATGTACATATGCTTGGAATTGGTGGAGTTAGCATGAGTGGTATTGCTGAAATCTTACATAACTGGGGTTTTAATGTTACTGGTTCAGATGCTTCTCAATCGGAAATCACAAATAAACTAATTAGTAATGGAATTAGTATTACCATAGGACATGATTTTGAAAATTTAAAAAAAGCAGATGCCGTTGTTTATACAGCAGCAATTCATGCTGATGATCCAGAAATGGTTCTAGCTCATGAACTTGGTATTCCTATGATTGAACGTTGTGACTTTTTAGGAGAATTAACAAAAGCTTTTTCGGATACCATTGGTGTATCTGGTACTCATGGAAAAACAACCACTACTTCTATGGTATCTGTTTGCTTCTTAAAGGCTAGTAGAGACCCTAACATTCAAGTTGGTGGAATTTTAAAACAAATTGATGGAAATTACCGAATTGGGAATAGTGATTATTTTATTATTGAAGCTTGTGAATATGTAGAAAGTTTCTTAAAGTTTAGACCAAAAGCAGAAATTATTTTAAATATTGATA
The DNA here is from genome assembly GCA_949948835.1 of uncultured Clostridia bacterium. Lineage (GTDB taxonomy): Bacteria > Bacillota > Clostridia > TANB77 > CAG-508 > RGIG8482. Next base: position 29,321 of record CATLHF010000010.1, read on the forward strand.
ATGATCATTTAGATTATTTTAAGACTTTTGATAATATCAAAAATGCTTTTGTAAAATATGTAAAACTATTACCAGAAGATGGATTCTTAGTGCTAAATGCAGATGATAAAAACTGTTTGGATTTAGTAAATCATACTGCTTCTTCTTATGCGACTTATGGAATTGAAAATAAAGATGCTAATTTTACAGCTGATAACATTTTATTTGATGATAATGGTTTTGCTGAATTTGATGTATATAAAAATAAAGCATTTTTTGAACATATAAAACTATCTGTTGCAGGGCTTCATAATGTGTTAAATGCACTTAGTTGTATTAGTTTATGTGACCATTATGGAATTTCAAGTAGTGACATGAAAGATGCTTTAGTAGAATTCACAGGAGCTCATAGAAGATTAGAATATAAAGGTTCTTATAATAATATTACAGTTTTGGATGATTATGCTCATCATCCAACAGAAATTAAAGCAACTTGTAATGCACTAAATAACAAAAAGTTTCATGAGTCTTGGGTCATCTTCCAACCTCATACGTATAGTAGAACTAAGAATTTATTAGACGAATTTGCAAGTGCACTTTCTCAGTTTGACCATGTTATTATTGCTGATATTTATGCTGCAAGAGAATCAAACACTTATGGCGTTTCTTCAAAAGACATTGTAGACCGCATTAATTCAACAAGAGGCTCAAACCATTGTGAATATATTTCAGACTTTAACGATATTGTTTCTTATGTAAAAGAAAATGCAAAGCCACATGATATTATTTTAACCCTAGGTGCTGGTAACGTAACAGACTTAGGTCCTATGATATTAGAATAACAAAAAGAGAGATTTGGTATACTACCTAATCTCTCTTTTCGTTTTGACTTACCAAAAAACGATGCCTTTCGGAAAACTTTGATATGTTGTTGTCATCATTTCTTCCGTCACCCTCATATGCGTATTACTGCGAAAGACGCAGAATTCTTCATTATTATAAATTCCTACGCATAGATCAGGGTTCACAGCTACTCTGTAGTTGAAGATCTGCTTTGATTTTTCAGACTGAAAAATAAAGAAATATTCTTTCCCATCATCAATCTTTTTCTTTGATGCAGGTAAGAAAAGAAGATCTCCATAACACCCTATATCAATAGGTGTACATGTTACCTCTCGATCCTCATTTCGTGTACATGTATAATACTTCTTGCTAACATCATCCCGAAAAACGGGAGTACATTTTACAACTCCTCCATTTTTCTTAACCTTTCCAATCATACCATACAGATACATTCCCATACTCATTTCCTCCTATAAGTCTTTGAATGATACATAAGTTACATAATGCATTTTATCATCTTTTCTTCGATTTGTCTATACCCCTACTCTGCTTCTCTTGCTTGTTTTATCATAAGGTCTGCAAATACGGCATAGCCTGCCCCTGGGTCGCCTACTAATACATGTGTTAGTGCTCCTATTACTTTATTGTTTTGAATAACTGGGCTTCCGCTCATTCCTTGAATAATTCCTCCTGTTTTTTCTAGGAGTTCCTTATCTGTCACTTTTACTAGCATACTCTTATTATTTTCATTATTATTTCTGTAAATCTTCTCAATTTCTATTTCGTATTCTTTCTTTTTGCCATCTTCTAAGGTACAAATAATACTTGCTTTCCCTTCTCTTATTTCATCACGTGGGGCTACTTCCATAGCATCATTTACATTAATGTTTAGGCTTGTGGTATTACTTAGTGTTCCAAAGACACCAAAATCGGTATTTTTGGATATTTGTCCAATGACTGTACTATTTTCAATAGAACCTTGGATTTTACCTGGATTTCCTTTTTTGCCTTTCGTGATAGAAATAATTTTTGTGGTTACAAAGTCTCCTTTTGCAATTTGCAATAGTTTTCCGGTATCTACGTCTTGAATTCCATGTCCTAATGCGGCAAAGGTTTTGGTTGCTGGTTCGTAAAAACTAACGGTTCCAACTCCCGCTGCTGCATCTCTTACCCACAGTCCTAATTTGTAGTTATTATCACTTCCTTTGGCAGGTATAATACTTGTTTGTAACGTCGTTTCTTCTCTTATATAATCCACAGTTACTTTATTTCCTTTTGATGCATTTACTTGGTTAATTAAATCTGCAGTACATGTTACGGTGTTTTGGTTAATAGCGATAATTCTATCTCCTTCTTCAATTCCACAGTTTTCATATGGCTTATATCGTGTATTGTTGTCTCCTTCAATTTCTCCCATTCCTACCACTAATACACCGGCTTGTATATAATTTTAATCCTACCGCATTTCCTAATGGAACCACATAGGTTTTCGGAATTACGTTTACACTAATATCTTTTAATGGAATGGCTCCAAATAGATTTAATGTATAATCAACTCTTCCTATTTTATTAGTGTTTTCACCTAAATTACTAGAAACTTGAACTGCCCCATAATTTCCCCCGTTTTTGGTTATACTAACACCAAGAAGTGTTTTAATGTTATAATTTTCGCCTTCAAATAGCATAATACTTTTGGGAATGGATGTGATGTTTGCTACATACATAAGTAACAATAATAAAAAACTAATCATAAATATTTTTCGAAATGTCTTCATTTTGACCTCCGTTATTTTTTATTTATGATTAGTCTTTCCATTTTTTTATTTTTCAAACATGTTATTTATGAGTCTTTGTAAAGTCAATCATTTTTGTTACTTTATCTAACTCATAACGTTCTTTAGCTAATGCTCGGTAATATTCTTTTAATAATGTCGACGATAATTCTTCTAATGAAACATCTTCATCTAAAGAATTAACAATACAAGTATAACATGCATATTCTTCACGTTTATATGTGTATTTCGTTTTATTTTCCGCATCTGGTAATCTTCTAAAATCAATACTCTTATATCCTGTAAGTCCACTACCATTTCTTATTACATTATCGGCAAGTACTGGACAATTAATTCTGTGATATGTATCGGTATTATCGACAAAATAAATTGAATTTGGATTAATGTATTGTTTATTTTGTGTACTTGTTACAATGGTATAATTGTTATAAATTTTCGTTCCTACTGGCATTCCTTCCATAAAGCTTATCATATTCACATTCGTTAATATTTTTTCCCAATCGTCTTCTGTTAAAATTGGCATTTTAAAATTGGAATGTGTTCCTAAGCTTGGAGAATGTTCGTTATATACTTTAATCGCATTATTTAGGTTTTCTTGAATGGATAATCTCATAATTTCTCTTTTATGTTGTACAAAATCGGATGCTCTATCTTCTGGATCATTGTCTGATGAAATGTTTAAAATTTGTTTTCTAGCATATTTGGCATCATCTTGAAATTCTTCATAGCGAGTTCCATCACTTCTTATGGCATTTCCTGGTGTTACAAGTGATATTAAACTTGGTTCTTCTTTTAATATCCAATTTGTAAAGTTATAAGCTTCTTGATAATATTTTTTTGCACTATCATTTTCACTTAAGATTAGATTATCTCCACCTTTTAGTTTGTAACCTACTACATTTCCATTATTAACTACTAGTTTATTAATATCAATTAAATAGCCTGAATAAGATATATATTTACCATTTATGTATCCATAGATTGTTACATAATTGTCTAAAGAATAATTAACTACTATATCGTTGTCTTTGTCTTTTTTATATCTTCCTGTATAATGAATATATGGTTTTAGGATATGTTCATATCCTGTTTTTTGTTCTCCACTTGCTTCGTAGTTATACTCATGTGGTGAATAAATATAGTACCCATCATATAAAGTAAATACGAGTGCTGGTATGTATGGCATAACAGAGTTTGAGCTTGCCCCTGACATACCAAATTTAGTAGCAAGTGATGTTGAAAATGTATTAATTGCAGCTTTAATATCTCTTCTTACTGAGTCTGCATTAGTCGAATATTTATTACTAATCGTATTTAGTTCAAATGCAGCAACAGCATCATGTGTTGCTCCCATTAAGGCGGTATCATATTTTTGTGCACTTAATACAGTATCCATTTGTATACCAATGTATGCAGATAAAATTAAGGTGACGGGTATTATGATTATTGAAAATATAACTGTCATGTTTTGTAATTTCATATCTTATCACCCTCACCTTATCTAATTTTTCTTTTTAATTGGGTCGCATACTATGCGACCCCTACATGATTTTTTTACATTAAATAGATACTTTATTTTTCGCTTCCGTTTGCCATAACAACACCTGAATGGGAAGCAGATATTTTGTATGTGTCGTTTCCACTAATGCTATAGAAGAAGTTTTTTAGCATTTGACCAATTGTTGTATTCGTGTTTTTTACATTAACTGATACAATATCTCCTTCTTTTAGCTTCATTGTCTTTGTTTTGCTATTATTAACTTTTTCTAAAACTTGTGAAGTATATTCTGAATAATAAAGGTTTTCCCCTATTTTATCTCCACTTGTAATTGCTGTTTTTTTACCTGGATTTTCATCTAATACTTTTACTTCTAATTCTACATCATAACTGTTTCCTGTTGCTGCTAATGTTTGAATATAGGAATCGTAGTTTGCTTGTGTAATTTTTCCAGTTTGACGAACATTGTCTACAAATTCTACAGTTGCCGTTTGTGCACTCATTTCTGCAATATCATCATTTCTTTCTGATATGGTCATAAGTGGAAACACAAACATTAATATAGCAGCTAAAAAGATTGCCACAATTGTAATTAATGTATCACCCATTTTAATTCCCCCTTTTATACTTTTTCTTGCATAATATAGATAATTTCTAGTTTTTTATTTCCTCGTATTGTTTCAATCGAGTCCTCTCCATCGGTTAGTGTTTCTCCACTTGTTGCAACTTCAATAAATTTTTCCATAAATGTTCTGTCTTGATATTGCTTCAAGTTTTTTCCATAGTATGTGATTTGGTAAGAACCATAATCTTTTACATAGTCTTCGCCATTTAAATCAGCTTTAATTCTTTTAACAGTATCCGTATCTGGTTCTCCGACCCATGGTGCTACTATATTAACTGAACTTACATCTGTTTGTCCATAATATAATAATCTGTTATGATATGAAAATATTGTTCCTTGTGTTCCAATATAGTCCATAATATTAACATTTGTACCTAATTGGTTATTTACAACAGATTGCACTTGTTGTAGTCTTTCTTCTACATTGGTATATGCTTGTTTAGCATCTTCTCCAATTTTTGTTCCCGTTCTTTCCTTGTTCTTAATGGTTTCATTCCAGTTTTGCATAAATCCTTCTGTATAAAGGTCATAACGTACAATTGGTGTACCATCTGTATCAAATATTGTTACTGCATATTGTTCTTTTGCATAACGATGTATGGTAGGAAGCAAAGTTTCAAAACTAACAATTCTGTCTTCTTTGGCATTATAATCGCCTTCTTCGGCATAATCGTAAAACGCAGTTTTATCGGTTGCCCTAAATACAGCATCTGCCGTGATTCTTGCTTGTCCTACTACAGAAAAAGTTAGTGTTATGGCAATTGCAAATACTAATAAACCAAAAGCAATTTTTAGTGCATCAACCGCATTTTCCATAACACTCTCCTCCTAATTATTTGTTTCTTGTAATAATAACTTTATTTACCAAACTAGCATTTGAATATTCTAATACTACTTTATAAGTTGCACCTGTATTAATTTGTGCACTATATGCAGACATTGCATTTGTTTGTAAGTCTTCTGATGTTGCTTCAATTTTTTTGTCTCCATCAATTGAAACTAATTTTCCTTCTATTTCTACATTTGTACCATTATTAGAAATAATGTTTCTAATTAAAGCTTTTACATTTGATCCAGAAACTTTCTCTCCTTCATAACTTGTAAAACTTTCATTAAACATTCTTTTTTCATTTTGGCTCATTTTAGCAATACCTTCTTCTACTCCTCCTAATGCTCCTTGGTATACCATCATACCTACTCCAATTAATAAAATACAGATTAAAATTGCTCCAGCGATTAATAACGCTTTTGATGCATTCTCCATAATCTTTTCCTCCTTTGAATATCTTTTTATTTTTTTATATAAACTTAGATTATTTTAAATCTAAAAGTTAATAACTTTGTTTACTCCTCAATCTGTTCAAATACCACTTTTGAAACTCGTTTGGTTTGCTCGTGGTATTCTATGTTAGTACATTTGAACAAGATTAGATTGAAATTTTTAATAAATCCATCGGTTCCTACTTTTTGTATAGTTTCCATTTGGTATGTTTTTAGGTCTTTTTCATTTTGTAATTTGATTTCGATTTTTACAGAATTGGTTTCATTTTCTATAAAGAATCCTTTTTCATCTTGTTTTATTTCGTTTTTTAAGTTTTCATTTGTAGCTTTATTAATAAGGCTTGCTACTTGGGTTCCAAAAACTTGTCCTTCTTTATATTTTTCATATTCTGCATTTTCTTTTTGTATTACCATTAAATTTTCTTTGTTTTTTGTAAGTGAAACACTTATTACTATCACTATCGTTAAAAACAAAATGCCAAATATAATTAATGTTTTTTTCATGAAAAAGCTTCCTTTCTCATTATACTATTTTTTCTTTATTTTTTCAACTTTTATTGTGCTTTTTTTAACACAATTTGATTGATCTTACCAGTTTCTTTGTTGTAATTCATTTGAATGCATGTAAAATATTGTATTTCATCATTACTTTTAAATGAATTACTTTGTATAAAATCATTTAATTCTTTTTCTGTATATTTATTTAATTGTAATTTTCCTCCATTTAATAAAATTGTAACTGCTTCTGCTTCCATTTTTTCATTGTGTTGTTTTGCTAAGTTAATCATTGTCACAATATCTTGTGCTGTTAAATCTTTATTTTGAAATCTTTCAAATTTTGTATTGAATTCAGCTACATTTTTGGTTTCAATATTTTTATCTATTGTATCTGAAAACGAGCCCATTGCATGAAATGCATATACCATAAGGGTTAGTAAGAGTACGCCTAATAATATTTCTGCTGATATAATTAATGCTTTAGATGCATTTTCCATCTCGTACTCTCCTCCTTTTAATAGTCTATTTCATAATTGTTCATTTTTCTTTCTACAAATTTCATGTAATTTACTCTTCCAGTGGTTTTATGATATTTCACATCCACACAATCAAATACTCTTCTTTTAAAGTCATTAAAAGCATCTGTACTTTGTTTTATTTCAATTAATGAATTTTGATTATAAGTTTGTCCCACTTTGAAGGTAACATTGTCTACTTTTTTATTAGTTCCTGTTGTATTATCTTTTTTATAAACAAATCCTTCTTTCATTTCAAATTCTACTGTCATCATATAGTTTGGTTCTGTATTTTCATATTTTTTGTTATTATCTAATACTTTATTTACAACAGAAATCACTTCTGTTCCTCGTAATAATTTTTTATGATATGCTTCATATTGTTTATTAAAAGCCTCTAATTGTTCTGCTTCTTCTTTTGCTTCTTCGCTGGCAAAATATCCGCTCATACTACCAAAACTATACACTAAAAGTCCAATAATCAGTAAAGCAATTAATATTCCACCCGCAATTAATAGTGCTTTTGATGCATTTTCCATCTCGTACCTCCTTATTACATTGAGCTTGACATAGTATCGAATGCAGATGTCATACTTAACATACCAATTACAACTAATGGAACAATTAAGTATCCTACAAATAAACATACCATTGGTGCAAATCCAATTACTTTTCCTATCATTCCTTTTCTAGAGATTAATCTTTCATTTGATTCTTTTCTTTTTTCTTGGTAGTATGCTCTTTCGGTATCTAGTTCATCAAATGCATCTCGAATTGGAATTTTCTCTACTGCTGCTTGCAAACTTTCGATAATACGAATTAATTGTATATAAGATACATCATTTTTTAATTCTTCCAATGCTTCCCAAGCACCAGATTCGTAGTTATTAACACATTTTGTAATTGGCTCTTTAAAGATATTAGCATATCTTTCTAGCCATTCTAATATCATTTCTACATTAACTCTCTCAATTTTCATTAACATTAAAATGATTGTTTGGAACTGCATTACTTCATCTTCCATATCCAATTGTCTCATTCTTACTTGGAACATTAAAACCCAAATTGGTGCCATATATCCTAAGAATGCAAATACTAATGATAATAGCATTTCAAACCATTGGAAATATTCCCCATTAACTACTTTTAGTTTTACTAAAATGGCTTCAGCATCTGTTTCAATTTCTTTGTCTGTCGCTTCTTCATAATAAGCAGAATGTTTCATCGCATTTTCAATTTGCTTTTGGGTTGTGTCTGGTTTTCCTTTAAATTGATTTAAGAAATAGTTATGTTTTTCAGTTGTCTTCATAGCTTTTTTCTCATCAATTTCAGACATTTGTCCTAAGATATTATAATCTGTTGTCGGTTGTTCATATATGTACTGAACTGAAATTCTATGTAATTGGTAAAATAAGAATATTGAGATAATACAAGTTGAAACAGCAAGTACAATACGGTTCACATATAGCCATTCAATCTTTGTTTTTGATGCGGCATCTTTTAAAAGTCCTGTTATTTTTCTATGGTCCTTTGTTCCTTGTTTTGGCATTAGTAAATCAACCAGTTTTTTAAATATCCTATTTTTATATAATTTTGCTTGCCATGGATTTTCTGTATTTTTCATATTTGCGTTGGTAGAAGAATTGTCTTTTACTTTTCGAATTAATACATAACAAATAAATGTTAAAATTAAAATCAAAGTTTGTACAATTAATCCGCCTTTTCCATCATAAAATTGACTTGTAAAACTAAATTGTGATACTGCCCAGTTTTTAACTGGTTCAATAAATAACATTGGCACTGCTGAGATAACAGATAAACTTTGAAATACATAGTCTAATTTATCTCTTTTTAAAATTTCAATTTGCATTTCTTGTGTAATGTTATTTAAATTTTTTAGGTATAGTGATGCTCCATTTTGGTCTTTTCTATCACCAAATTCTCTTGTTAAATACGAAATTCCTGCAAATTCTTTTAAATAACTATTTGGTGCAATATCGTAATACTTTTCAAGTTCTGCTTCTGGATCATCCGATATTAATACTTCATATATTTTTTCTGCTTGACGAGAAACTTCTACTTCATCGTCTTGTGATACTTGGTAAATTGCTTCTTCAACCATGTTACATTCATGGTAAGCATGTCTAATTTCTGCAAAAAAATCAATTTGTTGTTTTAATAATTTGTTATCAATTTTATCTACCATACCATCTATTAAAGTTTCTATCATAAAGATTTCAAAGATTAATAAAATTGACATTAATAATGTATTTTGTTTTGCAAACGCAATAATTAGTAAAGTTAATGGAACAATAATTAGTAGTGCATTGGTTAAAATTTTAGCACTTTGGCGTCTTGTTAAATATTCATCTTCAATATTAATAATTTCAAGTCTTCTTCTTAATTTTATTAAATATCGTTTAAGACCTGGTATTTTAATGTAAATCATGTATAGTTTTTGATAAATGACATCTGCTGAAAACCCTTTTGTTTCAACACCTGCTTTTAATGCCATTGCTTGTCTTACATCACTACGATTCATTCTTTTCATTAAAATAACATAGGCGATAATAACAATAACAAATAATCCTGCTATTCCTAATAGTCCATATAACATAAGCTGATTTGACATTTTAACGTTTGCACCTCCTTTGCTCTATTTCTTTTGTGTTTTATGATTCTAATACTTGTTTTGGTTTTCTACCTCTTTTTGCTGGAGTTTTTCCTTGTGCTACCTTACCTGCTACTCCCCAATTTTCTTCTACGAATTTATCAAATGCTTCCATATCGGTTTCATCCATATTAGCTCTCATTTCTTTTATGTTTTGGTCTGAGATTTTATTAGTTAATACATACTCTCCATCAATATATTCCATAATATTGACATATTTATATAATTGTCTATCTGTTACTTTTGTAAAGTAATGAGTTGCATTATCAAAGAATTTATCCATTTTTCCTTCTAATGTTTTTTCTTTTCTGTGGTCAAAATTGTATTCATTTTTATCCTCTAGTGGAATACATTCTGTTACTCTTTCAATGTATCTTCTTCCTCTAAAGTCCTTTACTAAGTGAATATCAAAATTTAATACTTGAACAACTTGCTCTTCTGCTGTTCTTTCATCATTAAATACACCTGTTCTTAACATAGAGTTTCTTAGTGCTGTTACTAAGTTAGGGAATGTTTTTGCGTGGTGAGTAAATAAGGTAAATTTAGATGCAACTTGGGCTGCTTGAATCATCCAAGATGCTACAGGATCTGTTGCAACCTCACCAATGATGTTAACAGAACCGTCAGTTTTCTTTTGAACGTCCAAACCTTCTTGTCCAGAAATGGTTTCCGTTTCTCTAAAGGTTAAGATGTTTCTGGTTGGGTAAATTTTTCTTAAGTGTAACTCGAATGCCGTTTCTTGAACCCTTATGTTCATTGTTTCATAAATATTTTCAATCATACCCATAAGCATTGTTGTTTTACCACAACCTTGCTCACCAGTAAGTGATATAATTCTTGCCCCTTTTACTAAGAATTTTAGTAGGTCAATTGCTTTATCCTTTCCTGGGAAGACAATTAATTGTTCTAGGGTGGCACGTTTTACGTCAAATTTTCTTACGAAAAATGCCCATGTTTCTGAGAAAGATGGTCTTACAACAACAACACGAGAACCGTCTTTCATTTCATTAATTTTATAACCATTGGTATCAGATAATTGTCCTGGGTTATTATATTTATAAATATTTTGACATACTCTTTTTAATTCGCTTTCTGTTCCAAAAGAAAGGAATGCTAAACGAATCGATTTACCTTGGAAGAAAATCCAAATACTATCACATGCACGTGGTACTTTATTTTCTAATACTTGGTCTAAATAATCTCCATCAGTTTGTGCTACTTGTGAAAGGAAAGATTCTGGAAGTCCAGATACACCACCTGATACTCCATCAATATTCATATCTCTTACTTCATCAATGGTACTATATCCTTTGTAATGTTGATAAATTCTTTGTACAATAACATTTAATTTATCTGAAAAAGATAACACTAGTTGTTCTTTTTCAAAAATATCACTAATTTCTTCTCCTGTTATGACATAAGATGGTTTTGCCTCTCCTGATATATATTTTAAAACTGCTAAGTTATATTTTTTGATTAATTGTGTTAAAGCTTCATAAGCAAATTCTTTTTTATACATATAAATTAGAATATCAAACTTATCTTGATCTGTTAATAAAGATGGTATATCAAATGGAATTGCTTTTGATATATTGGTTTCATTCACTCCATATTCTTTTAATAATAAGTCATAGATTAACTCTTTAACATATTTTTTGTCATTTACATCTCCATAGGTACATCCTTTTAATGCTTTTTTAAGTTCGTATTTTTTCTTTTTTCTTCTTTTTAATTCTTCCTCTGAAAGACCTATATCATATAAATTTATCTTTGTAATTTCATCTAGCCTTCTTTTAACGAACTCTGTCATTTTCTCTAAGGTATATGTCTTATCATCTAATTCTACTTCTTGTTCTACTTTTTGCTCTTTCTTTTTTGTAATTGAACGCATAAGAATCATAACGAATCCTAATAGTACAACAACAATTAAGATAAAATTGATTAGCATAAGGTCCTCCTCCTTTGTTTTTATATCCTCATTTGTAATTCTTTCATTTTATAAATTAGTTTTTCTGCTCCATCTTTTGCGGATTTTACAAATGTCGCATTTCTATCTGCTTCATCTATTTTTCTGATTTTTAAAAATAAATCTGCGACGCTTTCTTCGCTTGATGCCTCAAAAAATAATGTATTATATGGAATCGATAAAATATCTTCTTTAATTCCTGTATATCTTGAAATGTTTTTTATGCTATATTTTGAATGACTATCAAATCTTCCTATATTTAAGATGATATTGTTTGGTTTTAACTCACTTTGTGAATGAATCAAATCATTAAATCCATTAATCATTTCCATCTTTTGTTCAACATTGACAACAACTATATCTGATATTTTTAAGATTTGTTTTGTTACATCATCCTCTAATCCTTTATCCAAATCCACAAATACTATATCGTAAAACTTACTTGCATTATAGATAATATCTTTGTATTTATCTTTTATTTTTAGGTATTCCTCTTTCGTTGGTCTATCTTCTACTTCTTTATATCCATATAATACTTCTAGTCTGTTTTTATAAATAACGTGTGTATAGTTTTGAATAGAATCTGGTGTCATTCTATTACTATATGCCATTTTAGATAAACCTTCAATTCCATTGTCGACTGCCATGCCAGGATTTTGCATTAGTTTTTTTAATAATGTTTTATTTTTATTCATTTCACCAAAACATAATTGTAATGTATTATCATTATATTTGGTTGAAATTATTAAAATTTTATATTCGTGCTCAATTGCCATACTTGTTGCAATTGCTGTAAGAGACATTGTTTGTCCTGTTTGTTTTTTGGTGTTACTCCAAAATGTTATAATTGGCATGTTTTACACTTCCTTTTCTAAAATTTTAAATGCTCTTTTTACTTCAGATTCCTTATCTTCTCCCAAAATATCAAGTGCTATATAATATAAACTGTCTTTAAATAAATTACTTAATTTTCGAATTCCAATTTTAGATACTCTTTGGTTTTCAAAAATAACACTTTGGTCTCCATTATCAAAAGGAATATATACTCTATAATCCTCATTCCATATTGCTTTACTTCCTAAAGATACATAATTTAAGTAATCATCTTCTTCTTTTAATATATCTTTTGAGTATAAAATTTTTGTTAATTTCACTGGTTCTTTAAAATCATTAATAATTTCAAGTCCTCTTTTTAGAGAGTATAAATCGAATGAAGTAACAAAATAGTTTCTTTTACTGTTATCTACATGAAATGTTTCAAAGTTTTCATTGCTATCCACATCAATTAAGCAATAATCATATTCAAAATCTTTTCCTTCTGGAATTCCTAAAAATTTTCGAATTTCTTCAAAATTACTAAATCCAACAGAAACATCAATCCCCTCAAATTCGGTCACATAGGCTTTCGTAGGATTTATAACAGGTACAATATATTTTGCTTTTTGTGTAATCGTATTATCAATTACTAAAACTTTTTTTCCTACTGTGGTTAGTACTTTTGCCACATATATAATTAAATCGGTTTTATCATAGCTTCCTATAAATCCTACGGTTTCCATATTTCTCTCCTTTTTTCTATAATCCTGCGTTCAAATCCTCTAAGTATTCTTTTCTTGCTTCTTTTGATTTTGTAATTTCTTGTTCTAAGTTACTTTCTAAATTTGATTTAGCATCTTCTGGACTAACTGCATTTAATTGTCCATTAATATCTTGTTCTCTTCTTGGCATTAAGTTAGCATATCTTGCAGCTAACGCTTGTCTTGCTTCTTGTGCAATGTTTGGATCTGAATTCATTAAATTAATAACAGTTGCACTTGGTACATAGGTTGGTACTGCATCTGCTTGGTTTCCTGGTTCTACATATCTTGTTGCGTATAATTTTGATCCTGGTGTTTTATATGCTTCTACAATTGCATTGGTCATAACTAATGTTTCTTGTTCATACATATCAATCCAAATAGTATCTTCTGAAAGTTGTTTAATACGTTTTTTAGAAACAACAATGTAATCTTGTCCGTTTGATAATGTTAAACGGATATCAATATAATCATCTATATCTAAATATTGTGGTAATACAAGCATATTGTATTGTTGTTCTCTTAAGTCTGCTGTTATTTTTGCATCTGATTCATGAATCATTGATTTTGATAGAACAAGTCCTTTGGTTAAATCTAATTTTGCAATGGTATTATCTGTAATATCATCAATTGTTACATAATCTGTTGGTATTACATCTTTTAGGGCACTTACTTCCATAAGATCACTCATTGTAATGTTTGTTCCCGATTTAATGTCACTTCTTAATACATAGGCTCTTCTTGTATTAGAAGCTGCCTCTTCTATTTGTTTTTTATAAGTAGTTGCCTGCATAAAGAAAAATGCGATTCCTACGCAGCCAATTACCAATCCTATAATAATTCCTACTAACATTGAATTTCTTGCTTTTTTTTGCATTGGGTTTGTTGCCATTTTAAATTCCTCCTTATATGGTTATGACATAATAACACTATTTATTTCATTGTATAACAAATTACAACCAAAAACAACAAATTCTCGTAGTTGTCATGTAAAAATAATCCTGTTGTAATGTGGTTGTAATATTTATTTTTATGTATTATTAATATACTGATTTATTGCTTCTGCTACACCATTTTCATTATTATCTGAAACGATAACATCTCCAATTCGATTGACAGAAAGCATAGAATTTCCCATTGCAACTCCCAATCCTGCTCTTTCTACCATTTCTTTATCATTTGCATTATCTCCAATTGCCATTACTTCTTTTTCTGACATATGTAATTCCTTTAATAAATATTCAATGGCTGTCCATTTATTCGTATTTTTTTTCGCAATTTCCGTATAATAGTATTCAATTGGCACCTCTTGCGTTCCATCTTTTATGATTTTTCGTGACATATGCTCTATTTCTAATATATCGATTTTCGGTATCATTTTTAGTTTTCGAATAATGCTTTCAAAAATAACTTTGTTACGATCGCAAATTGTCATTTTTAAAATTTGTATCTCTTCTTTTTGTTCAATATATTGATAAACATTGTCAACAACATTAATGTTTGTTCTCTTCTCAATTGGTTTTTTGCTGTTTTCTTTATCATAAAAAAGAGTATTGTAATTTAATGTTTTGGTTATTACTTCGTTTTCGGTATAAATATTATAATAAATACTGTTTTCTTCGCAAATTTTAATAATGTTTAATACCTTTTCTTTTTCCATAAAGGCATCGTATATAATTTCTTCTTTTTGTAAATCATAAATTAAAGTACCGTTTCCACAAATGGCATATTGATTCGCCCCGATTTCGTTTGCAAGTGCTTTTACTGCCCCAGGCATTCTACCGAGAAGCTATCACCACCATACTTCCTTTTTGAATCGCATTTTTGATTGCTTCTTTGTTTTCATTACTTACTTCACCATATGAATTTAAAAGGGTTCCATCTAAATCGATTGCAACTAATTTATACATATTTTTCTCCTTTGTTTCTCATTTTTCACTTAATTATACAAATAAAAAAATTTTTTTACAATAAAAATCACAATATTTTTACATATGAAAAAATTACCAGTTTATTTTAAAATTTATTGCACATTCTATATAACGAAGAAGCAAGAATGTTTTTTCAAAAATGTAAAATATTTTTTGCAGGAGGTGAATAAACGATGGCATCAAACAATAGTAATATAAAAGCTGTTCCAGAAGCTATGGACGCTTTAGAAAAATTCAAATATGAAGTAGCAAGCGAAGTAGGTGTTACTTTAAAAGATGGTTACAACGGAAACATCTCAGCTAGAGACGCTGGAAGAATCGGTGGTAACATGGTAAGAAAAATGATTCAACAAGCTGAAAACAACATGATCGGTAAATAGTTTTATATACTAGATTATCATTAGAATAAGAGTGGGAATATATTTTTTGTTTTTTTACGTAGTAATACATAAAAAGGCAGGAAATGTATTCCTGCCTTTTTTATTTTGTTTTTATTCTGGTTCTACAATACCATAATTTTTTGAATTTTTTAGTTTAAATACAACGTTTACTTTGTTGGTATCGACATTAATAAATGTGTAAAATATATCTTGTGGTTTTTCTTGTAATTTTAAGATTGCGTCTTCTACAGACATTGGTTTTGCTTCATAGTAGATGGTTTTAATAACTTCATCTTCTACTTCATGTTTTACTTCTGCATTCAAAAATTCTTTTTGTTTAATTGAATCTTCTTTGTTCATTTTGTCTTTTTTCGTTTTTGTTTTTCTAATTTGTCCTTCTAAGATATCAATATCTTTATCAATTGCAGCATATAGGTCTTTATGTGCTGTTACTGCTTTATACGTATCTGCACTTACAACTACTAACATTTCTGCAATTTGCTCATTTTTTTCACATTTTAATGTTACCGTTACATCAAAGTCTTCTCCAAAATATTTTACTAATCTTTCTACTTTTTTTGCAACATAGTCTTTCATTGCTTCTGTTGCTTGTAAATCTTTTCCTGTTATTTTAATATTCATAACACTCTCTTCCTTTCTTTATTTCATGTATTTCTTTTGTTTGTAGTTTGATTATATACTATATTTTATTTTTTTGCAATTTTTTTATGAATATTTAAAATAAGTCTTCTAATTTATATTCTTTTTCTAGTTTTTCGTTTAAATAGATTTTGGCTATTAATTCTAATTCTTTTTTACAGTTTTCGCTAATGTGGAAGGAAAATAGCTTCTTTGGTGGGGCGAGTACTATGTAAGAAATAGCATCTTTTGTTGCTCCGTGCAATTTGCATAACACTTTTGTCTACTTTTCCACAGATACCACATTTAAATCCACTATCTTTAAAACTAAAATATAACAAATCTTCTTTTGTTCCACATTGTTTGCAAGACGATATGTGTGGTGTAAATCCTAAGATACACATTAATCGGATTTTAAAAATCGCTAATACAAAATCCATATCTTCATCTGTTTCAGATAGTGTATATAGTGTATTTAAATATAACTGCAATATTTTATAACTATTTTCATTTTCATTGGTAACATCATAGATAATTTTTGTAATATGGCTTGCATATTTTAGTTTATCTAAATCGGTTCGTAAATGATAAAACATTTCAATTGTCTCACAAGAATTGATATGATATGTATTAGCCCCCTGATAGAGCATATATTCTCCAAAGCACAAAAATTGACTGCCAGCAAGAAGTGCACTTTTTGCTCTTCTTGCTCCTTTGGCAGCACAGCTTATTTTACCAAGTCCAGGTGTTAACATTGTTAACATCTTGTCATAGTCTCCCATATTACTTTCCAATATTATGATTCCATTTGTTTTGAATGTTCCCATTATTTTTTTCACCATTGATACGATTTATATTTTTTTGTGTATTTTCTACTTCGATTAATTCTAGGAATGTATTGATGTCACCTGTGTTTTTAAAGGTATTCCATGCAATTTGTTTGATCACATCTATCATCTCCTTTTCTTTCTTATCTTTTGTGTTTTTACAGAATTTATACAGTCTAATTAAATTTAAAGTTTTTTACAATTCCATCTTTATCTTGCCAATCTTCATTTACTTTTACCCATGTTTTTAGGTTTATTTTTGTATCTAGCATTTTCTCTAAATCTTGTCTTGCATAAGTTCCAATTCTTTTTAACATAGCTCCATTTTTTCCAATAATAATTCCTTTGTGCGAATTTCTTAGGCAATAAATAGTTGCTTCTATATCATATATTTCTGATTCATTTTTGGTGTGTCTTAAATTCATTTTTTCTACTTGTACATATAGTCCATGTGGCACTTCGTCATCTAACAATTTTAATGCTTTTTCTCTTATTACTTCTTCTGCTAGTTGCCTCATTGTTTGGTCGGTATATTCATCAATATCGTAATAAGCAGGTCCTGGTTTTAATAATTTTTCAATTTCAGTTAAAACTTCCTCTGTTTTATCTTGTTTTAAAGCAGAGATTGGAATAACAGCACTAAAATCATATTCTTTACGATATTGTTCAATCAGTCCAAGTAATGTTTCTTTTTTTACTAAATCAATTTTATTAATCACTAAAATCGTTTTCTTTTTAGCTTCTTTGATTTTGTCTAAAATAATTCGGTCTCCTCTTCCAATTTCCTCACTAGTTGCTTCAATTAAAAATAACACAATATCCACTTCGTTGGCACTCCCAAATGCTGTTTCTATCATTGTATTTCCTAGTTTTGTTTTTGGTTTATGAATACCTGGTGTATCGATAAAAATAATTTGAGAATGTTCTCTATTCACAATCGCACGAATTGCAGTTCTTGTGGTTTGTGGTTTATTGGTCATAATTGCAACTTTTTCCCCCACAAGTGAATTTATTAATGTTGATTTCCCCACATTCGTTCTTCCTATGATTGATACAAATCCTGATTTAAATTCTTCCATGTTTCCTTCTTCCTCTATTTTTTCTTATTATACCTATTCTATTTTATTAAGTTTGTAGATTTTCGTCGTTAAATTTTATGTTTTTTTCTTCTTTTTTTACTTGACAAATCAATTATATTAAGATATTACAAGAACCCCCAATCACCTACGGTGATATCCCCTTACGTAAAGGAGCCTTTTCTCTAATTAATATAGTTAATTACAAACTTTAGAGTAAAGCCTCCTTTATTTAAGCGAGACGGAGGGTTCTTGTCAATTCTTATTCAATTACAACATCAGCATCAATTGGACAAATCTGGATAAAGGTATTTCCATCATTTACTTTAATTTCGTTTCCTTGTAAATCCTTGTATACCGTTTTACTTGTTCTTGATGATTTACTACATACAATTTCAATTGCTTTTCCATTCGTAATGTAATACCCTTTTAAGTCTCCAATATTATTTAGTCCTTGTCTGTCTTTATTTTCTGGATCATTTAGTTTGTAATTTTTTGCAAATGTAATAATAATATTTTTCGTAACAATATCTTCTTTTGTTGTCCAATCCGTTTGTTTTACATTTCTTGCATAACGTATATATCGTTTATTTTCTTTATCGTAGGTGTAGCTAACCGTATGAGATGTTGAATATGGGATTACTACATGGCTTGCTTCCCTTGCTTCGTTTAATTCCACCTCACTTGCTTGGTAGTTTAATACGCTTTTTGTATTAGAACTGGTTTGTGTTTTATATCCTTTTGCTTGTGCCATTTTTAAGATATTTTTTGTACTCGTTACTGCATTATGTGGTGCTTTTTTATCTTTTACTCTCCAAAAATCAGTTGAACTTTGTGTAATTCCATTTAAATTATTTACTTTTAATTTTTTAATATCTGTTTCTGCTTGTGGGCTCCAACCATAATGTACATAGATTGCTTCATTTTCTAATGCATAATCTAAGAAATAATGCCTTGAACTTCTAACTGGACCAATTTTTTCTAAGTCTGCCCCTTTAAATACTGGCATCAATCTTGTTTCTCCACCTTCTACAATAATTTCATAAACAAGGTATGCTTGGTTTAATCCTGCTTGTGGCCATGCTCCTTTATGGTTATCAATCATAACAGCAATTGGTCGATCTTTTCCTTGGTATATTTTAATTTGTTCTTCTTTTTTCTTTCCTGTATCGGTTCCTAAAGAAATAATCCCATTTCCTGTTTGTCCATCGCCATTCCTGTTTTCAACAACTTTCATTGCTAAAAGAACACCTGCTACAATTATTAATATTATTAAAATAATTACTAAAAATTTAATTCCTTTATTTTTCACTTTTCTTTCTCCTTTTAATCATCGTTTTTATTAAACGGACGAGTGATGCTCTTCCCTACATCGTGTTTTAAAATGATGTTATATGTAAATATATAATTGCTAATCCATACAATAGTACAACTGTTAAGACCCCTACACAAGCTCCTGTTATAATTTCTGCTTTGGTACGCTTTCCCGTTTGGTAGCGATTAATAGAAACTAGTAAAGCAAGTACTAAGGCTAATGTAAAGATAACGACATTTCTAGTTGTTAGCCATACAATGGTAAGTGCTGCAAATGCTACTGCTGTTTGTCCACTTGGCATAAAGTCTTTTTTAATAAATTTATGATTTCTTGTTGCTGCTGCCTTTAGAGTAACAATCACTATAACAGTTAATAATACAGAAACAAATGCTAAATGTACTGGAGAATTTGCAACTTCTTCTACCATCTTTAGGCCAATTGTACTAATTTTTTCAAAGAATAAAAAATATGCCACAATGACTGCGTTAATTGCTGTTATCACTACAGCTCCAGCTCCCACATCTTTTGCAATTTTTGCTTTTGGATGGTAAAGGTCTGTGTACAAATCAACTACTGTTTCAATTGCTGTATTTATCATTTCTGCTACAATAATTAGGACTACTGTAAACATTAAACATAAAAATTCTGCTTTTGATAAATCAAAAAACAAGCTAATCAGCATAACAGCTACTGCTATAATTAACTGTTTTTTGATATTACTTTGTGTAGTAATTGCATAGATAATGCCATCTAATGCATTTTGACATGCATCCAAAAAATTACCATTTTTCATCTTATGCGTTTCTTTTTTTTTCATATTCCCACCTAACTAAATTCTTGCAATATTTAAATCTTGTAGTACTTTTTCTTCTTTTGGTCTCATTATGATTTTATCTTTTTCTTCTATATGGTCATATCCCATTAAGTGATAAAACCCATGAACTAACATATAGGCTAATTCTCTTTCAAAACTATGTCCATATTCAGTCGCTTGTTCTTCTACTCTTGCAATTGATATTACGATATCTCCTAACACATCTTCTACTAAATGTGTTTTTTTAATAAGTATTTGTGTAATTTCTTCTTTTTCAAACATAGGAAATGATAACACATCGGTTTCTTTATCAATATTTCGATATTCTTTATTTATCTTTCTTATATTTTCTGGATTTGTTAATGTAATTGCAATATACAAATTTGTTTGTAATAACCCTTCTTCTTTAAAACATTGTTTTATCACTTTTTCAATTAATTCTTCTTGCTCTTTATTTTCTTCTATTTCTAAATATTCAATTTGTACAATTTGATTCATTTTTACTTCTCCACTTAAGCTACTACAATTTTTTTCTTAATCGTCTTTTGTTGTGATGTTTTGCAAGTATTTTTTAAGTTTTTCATTGCTCCCATTTCTACTAATTTTTGTTTATAGAATTTAATAATTTTTTCATATTTTTCTGCTTTTACACTAACTGCTTTTAAATCATTTCTAATAAATAGAATTTCCTTTTGTTTTAAGTATTCTGCTTGGTCTTGGTCTTTCATTTTTGTAATTTTTTTATAGTTCTCCCAGAATTTTTTGTATTCTTCTCTTTGTTTTGGTTTGTCCCAATAAATCTTAGTTGATAATAAACGAATATTATAATCTTCAATTAGGTTAATTAGCATTTCATAAGCGCTGTTTTGTTTTTTTTCATTTTTTGCCTCTATGATTAAATTTCTTGTATCTTTTAATAATTTAATATAACATTGTTCTGCTACAATTAATGGTAGGCTATGTGTAAATAGTGTTCTACTAATTCCTAGTAGCAATAACTTCTTTTCAATCATGTCCCTTTGGTCTAATTTTCCCGCTAAAAATGCACTAAATTTATCATATTGTGAAAGTATTTCTTTATAAGATTCTTTTGGTTCTATTTCCATTTTTAATGGTAAAATGGAGACAATATATTCTTCTAATGTCTGAAAAATATTCTCATAAATTTCATTTTTTCTTTGTTTTGTTACAAGATGATCGGCAAGTTGAATAGAATAATTTTTTAAAATTCCTTTATATAACATTTCCATTTTATTAACATAGAAAACTTGATAGCGCTTTAATAATTTTTCTTTATTTTGAGTCTGTATGGTTTCATAGTCTAGTTCTAATAAATATTTTTGTTTTCGATATTTATATTCCATGTACTGTGTTTCTTTTAAATGCACTACCATATAATATTTTGATAAAGCATTTTTTTCAAACGGTGTTGCTGTATCATTTTTTACTTTTTTATAAATAGAATCCATAATATATTTGTCAATAGATTCTAAGTATAAAGCAAACATTTCCTCATATTTTTTTAATAACATTTCTTTTTTATTGGTTTCGTCATGGTTTTGTTCATTTGTCCAATTTTCGAAAGCTTTTAACATATTGTTTCTTTTTGCTTGAATTAATAGCCCATTAATTCCTACTTTTGTAGGAATTAGTAGTTTTGTAATTGTGCCTGTTATTTTTCCAAAGAAAGTTTTTTCTTGTTCTAATACTCGTAATCCTCTTTCTGCCATGTTTCATCATCCTTTCAAAACAATATTTTTTCCTTTGTGCCTATATTTTCAAGTACTTCATATATTAGTTCCACTTGTACTGTTTCGTCCTCTAGTTTTGAATTAATTTGTGTGTTTACAATTTTTTCTTCTTCTTGTATTTGTTTTTTTAATTCTTCTTCTAACTTTGTAATTAATATTTGTTTTGCCTCTTCTTCCGTATAGATTACTTGCTTTTTGGTTCGTTCTTTATAGGTTGTTTTTGTGAATTCCATAGGGAAATAGAAGTTTGAAAATATTTTTAATTTTTTGCTTTCATTTATTGTATCATAATTTTCAAAATATGGAACCCCTTTCGGAAAATTTATTTTGAAATTGTTAATATTGATTCCGTAGTTTATTTTTTCATTTCCTGTTTCCTCTTCTATATAAGAATTTAAACTAATGGTATCTTTAGCAGAATACCAAACCTTTGCCTCAACCTCAGCCTTTGCATGTACATATCTTGTTCCGTGTATACTTTCCTTCTATCCATCCACCTACAATTGTATTACCGCTTTGTTACAATATCTCCTACTTTTGCTAGGGCTGTACCGTTTTGCACATTTATTTTTGTAATGACACCTTCTTTATCTGAAATAATATTACAATATTCACTTTCGTTTATAATATCTGGTTTCTTATCTGCTTCTACTACTTCCACAATAGCATTTGTTCCCACCATTTTAATTCCAATCCATGCGATATCATCTCTATGTAGTCGAATGTTATTAATTACTTCCTTCGTATCAACTGTGTTTTTTAACATTCCTACTTTTAACCCATATTGATTTAATTCTCTTAATAGTTCTTCTTTTGAAAGGTTGTTATCTCCTGTTACTTCAATATTCCATACAAAATTTGAAAGTCCTATAATAATGAGTATGATTGTAATCAATAACCCAAGAAATATTTTTCTCTTTTTATACTTATGTAGTAAAAATGGTAACCCTTTCTTTTTTTCAATTTTTACATGGCATTTGGTTATTTTTGCAATTTGTCTTATTTTTTTGAAATCTTTTATCGCAATATTGGTAAAAAGGAAGCTCGATTTTTTTCTTTTCATATTCCATAACAAAATGTTTTTACTAATGCAGATATTAATAAATCGCTCAATAAAATATCCTTCCACACTAATTGTTGCATATCCAAATAGATAATACATCATGATTTTAACAAACATTTAACTTTGTCCTCCCTTTACTACTCATCTGTTATACTCTCAAAATCAATACTATCAATTGTTCCTAACACCATAATGTCATCCCCTGTCATTTCTTTTAATCGTAAATTAAAACCATTAATATTAACTGCTCCAATATGGGTATTAATTTTTATATAGAAATCTTCATATTCTAAAATTGCTTTATAATTTTCAATTAATAATTCATGGAATCCAACCAGACTTATTTTAGGTTCATTGCTTATAACTTCCTGTGGTAATTCTAGCATTTTTGTAATTCTTGTTTTTGTTTTTTGCCTTTTGTCTTTTCTCATAATTTCCTCCTGTTTTCTTATTATCGTTGAAACTGATCCAAAGATTTAAATTCATATCCCATATTTTTTATCTCTTTAATAACGTAATCTAAAATATTGGTATTATCTTTTGAATTGCCGTGAAGTAAAATGACAGCTCCTGGATGGATATTATCTAGTATTTTCTTTTTTGCATATTCTTCTCTTCCTTGTTTGTTCTCATCCCAATCATCATATGCTAAGCTCCACATAACACTGACATATCCTAAGCTGTTTGTAATATTTATTGTTCTTTCGCTAAATTCTCCTTTGGGTGGTCTTATATATTTCATTTCATAACCAAATTTCTGAAAAACTGCTGTATGTAAATCCATTACCTCTGTTTTTACTTTTTCGTCATTTAAATCTGGCATGCTTTTATGATTAACCGTATGATTTCCTATTGTATGTCCCCCTTGTATCATTTCTTTTACCAAACCTTCTTGTGTATTCACATAGTGTGCTGTCAAGAAAAATGTAGCATTTACTTCGTTTTCTTTTAATACTTGTAAAATTCTTGGTGTATATCCCGCTTCATATCCTTCATCAAATGTTAAATAAACATACTTTTTTTCATTATTTCCCATAGCAATTCCTTTGTATCTGTCAATCAATTCTTTATTTTTATTTCCTAAATCTGGTTGAAGATGATTATTGTTCCTCTTAATTCCCCAACCTATTTTTTGATTGCTTAAACTTGGTGTAGATACATTTATTGTATTTTGATTGGTCGAATTTTCTCTCACTCCTATAATACCTACACTAATTATAAATACACTAGCAATAATAACCATAAGTGGTTTTACTATTTTTTTCATTTCTCCCATTCTCCTCCTGTTTTCTTTTGCTTAATTATATGAATCTTTCGATTCTATTATTCCTTATATAAATAATGGAGAAACAAGCAATATATCGTCTTTTTTATTTATTTTCCGCTTTTTTCCGATTTTTATTATTCTTTCTTGACATTGTTTTTAAACTAAGTTATATTATAAAAATCTTACAGGAGATATTTACATATTTATATAAAATAAAACAAAAGAAACGGCAGGAGGGTTTAATTATGAACTTTTTTCACAATGTTTACCATCGTTTATATAATCATATTTACTTAAATATACAGTCATTTTTTCAAATGAATAAAAAAGCAAAAATCTTATGTGTTGCAGGGATCTTTTTAGCTATCACAATCATTGTTTTACAAACTTTCATTATTACCTTTTTTAATTATGTTCCTTCTATGTTAGTAAGAATTACCATCCTTATTACTCTAGCTTCTTTCTTTTTTACAATTTTGTTTGGTATTCATAAATCTATTAAATTAGCCGACGCCCTTCAATATTTGGAGGAAACAAATCTTTATAACACTGCTTTAAAGACATCTCATGATCTTATAAGGGCTTTTAAACATGATTTTAGTAACATTGTGCAAGCAATTGGAGGTTATATTGCAAGCAATGATATGGAGGGATTAAAAGTTTATTACTCACAATTATTAGATGACTGCCAAGCTTTAAATAATTTAGATACACTAAATCCTACTGTTATTAATAATCCAGCCATCTTCCGTCTTTTATCTTTAAAATATTATAGAGCTACTGAATTAGGTATTACTTTTAATATTAATATATTTTTAAATTTGAATGAAATTAATATGAAAATTTATGATTTTTCTAGAATTTTAGGAATTCTTTTAGATAATGCAATTGAAGCAGCTTCAGAATGTGAAAAAAAGATAATTAATGTTGAAATGAGAAAAGACCTTTCAAGAAATCGACAATTATTAATTGTAGAAAACACATGTTGTAAAAAAGATATTGATCTTGAACGAATTTTTCAAAAAGGTGTCTCCTCTAAAGCTAAAAATACTGGTCTTGGTCTTTGGAAGGTACGTCAAATTTTAAATAAAAATAGTAATTTGAATTTATACACAAGCCAAGATGGAGATCTTTTTAAGCAACAGTTAGAACTTTATAATAAATAAGATTCTGTTACATTATTCCAATAGAAGTTTAAAAAAAGAGCATTTTATAAAATGCTCTTTTTTAAACTTCTACATTATCTAATATTCTCCATGAACCTATCTTCTCTGGTAAACATATAAAATTCATTTCCTTTTTTGTAATTGGATGAAGAATTGTTAAGGAATATGCCCATAAGCAAATTTGTTTTCCTTTTCCTCTTGTTCCATATTTTTGATCTCCGATAAATACCATGTCCACGGCTCGATAATTGAACACGAATTTGATGATGTCTTCCTGTATATAATTTGATTTTTAAGACAGATAAGTTTAATTGTTCATCATATTTTATTGTTTCATAATCTAATTTTGCTAGTTTTGCATTTTTAGTTTCTGGTTTTGTTACTTTACTTAAATTTGTTCTTTCATTTTTTATAAGATAATCTTCTAATGTATCACTGCTTGGCTCTAATCTTCCATCTACTATTGTTAAATATGTTTTCTTAAATACTTTGTTACGTACTTGCTCGCTAAGCCTTGCTGCCGCCTTTGAAGTTCTTGCAAATACCATAACACCTCCAACTGGTCTATCTAAACGATGAATTAAGCCTAAGTAAACCTCCCCTGGTTTATGATATTTTTCCTTAATATATTTTTTTACTAGTGTAAGCATATCGATATCGCCTGTTTTATCTTGCTGTGACGGAATATTGGGAAATTTCTCTACCACAATGATATGGTTATCTTCATATAGTACATTTAATTTTTCCATCCTATTTCTCCCATCGTCCAAAAATTCCACATGGTAAAACAAGATTTGAATTTGTCATTGGTAATCCAATTTCTCCTGAAGAAAACTTGCCCCCAATTTTTTTATTCATATTAATCTGTAATAAATTTTCTAAAACTTTGGCGGAAATTCCTGTTGTATATGAATTAATTAAGAAAAAGACTGGATTATCACTTAATACTTTCATACATAAAGAAACAAGTTCTGCAATATTTTCCTCAAATTGCCATACCTCTCCATTGGCTCCTCTACCATAAGATGGTGGATCCATCACAATTGCATCATAGGTATTACCTCTTCTAATTTCTCTATTTACAAATTTCACAACATCATCAACAATATAGCGTACTGGTCTATCTTGTAATCCTGAGGAGATAACATTTTCTTTTGCCCATGCTACCATTCCTTTTGAACTATCTACATGGCACACACTTGCTCCTTGAGATAAACAGCTAACCGTCGCTCCACCTGTATAAGCGAATAAATTTAAAACTTTTACTTGTCTTTTTTCTTGCTTGATTTTTTCCATCATCCAGTCCCAATTAACTGCTTGCTCTGGAAACAATCCTGTATGCTTAAATCCCATTGGCTTAATATTAAATGTCAAATCTTTATAATTTATTTGCCAACTTTCTGGAAGTCTTTTTTGATAATTCCATGCTCCTCCACCTTGTTTACTACGGTTATATACAGCATGTGCATTTTTCCA
This sequence comes from uncultured Clostridia bacterium, assembly GCA_949948835.1. Classification (GTDB taxonomy): domain Bacteria; phylum Bacillota; class Clostridia; order TANB77; family CAG-508; genus RGIG8482. The sequence goes on from CATLHF010000010.1 coordinate 56,272, forward strand.
CATTTCTGGATTTGTTTTTTCCTTCCATATAATTTGTGGATCTGGTCTAACTAGTACAATATTCTTCCAACGTTCTAGCTTTTCTCCATTTGCCATATCTAATATTTCATAATCTTTCCAATTATTTGAAATGTTCATATATATACCCCTCTACTTGTGTATCTCTTAATAAATCTACTATTGTCTCTAATTTACTTTGTGGCATTGCGGGATCTTGTATAATCCCTACTGTTTTAAATCTTCTTATATAATTCAAATATAAATCGTCTATTGTTCCAGCAAGTATTGCATTTCCAACTTGCTTTAGAGAAGTTTCATATATTTTTTTCATTTCTGGTTTTTCTTTTTCTCCCACAACAATAATTAAGTCGGCTTTTTCTGCAATTTTTTTTATTTTTTTAGTCATATTTCTTATTAAATTACTATTCGCTTTTTGTACAATTACTTCCATATTCCTTTCCTCATCCTTTAAATTTTAGTTAATAGTGAGAAAAAACAATAAATAAAGGTAATATCAAGAACCGTAAAAATAATCCCCATCAGAAAAAATAATGATAATACTTTATTTTGCTTTATTTTTTCTCGTATTTTCTTTTGTATTGGATATTCAAGCTTGTCCTTTTTCATATTATAACGAATTGTAAAAACCTCATCTTTTGCATACTCCATCATTTGTATTTCCCCTTTCAAATTTGTTCTTGTAATATATATATGAAAGTAATTGATGAAATATGCCTTTTCTTCATTAAATCATATCATAACTTTTCCACATTTTTCAATCTTTTTTCTTATTTTTTACAAATATTTTATGTAATTTTTCGTTAAGTAGCAAAAATAATCAATCAAATTAACAAAAAGTATTTGATTGATTATTTTTATTTTTTATTGTTCTACTAGTTTAAATGGATTACTTCCATTTCCCGCATTTGTTTTGATATTATTAAACAAAGTAATAACTGGGCGTATTCCACGTGTTGCCTTGTGAGTAGCAATATATCCCCCCTTGAGATATCGTGCTAGCATCAGGCCATATTCTAATCATGTAAACACTACTTAAAGGAGTAACGTCCCCACCAGAATAGTAAACTAAATTCAATTACCAAAAATAATTGAGGTTTCAAATAAAAATGATAACTTATTAGATTGGCTATTATTTTGGGATGACCCAGAATGTGAAAGGGTGATGAAGAAAATAAAAAATTAAAACAAGCAAATGAGAAGTTAGAAACATTAAGTCAGGATGAGAAAATGCAACGATTAGCAGAGTTACATCAAAAAGCAATTTTTGAACTTAATACTGCTGTAAGTTCTGGTTTTAGATAAGGCAAGTACAATAAAGCAAAAGAAATTGCTAGTAAATTATTAAAGAACGGTTTTGATATAAATTTAGTACAACAAATTACTGATTTATCACTTAAAGAATTAGAAGAAATATTATAAAAAATAAAGAGTCATTTTGTTTAAAAGCAAAATAACTCTTTATTTTTATTCATCAATTATATTCCATGCTCCACTTTCATCTTGTCCACTTGTTTTAATTGTTGTTTTTAAGTAAACAACTGGCCTAATAGCGCTCGCATAATTTAAATTAGCCTTCTCTTCATATAACTCATTCATTCTTCCCTCTGCAATTCCAGATACATAAAGGTTATCACGAAGAACGAATCCTCCGAACTGAACATGGCTTATGCCATCATAGTCAATCTTGATTCCCCTATCAGCCATCCAGTATTTATCCCAATGGCCTTTTACAATGGTAGAATAATATGGGCTTGATTCATCCAGTAAAGTTGATAAATCATAAGCATATGCCGTATTTTTATAATCATTTCTTGTAGCTGATGTAGTAATTCCAGTAGCATTGCTTGTAGTAGGACCGAAAAACTGTACGACCTAGCTTGAAATCATTATTAGAAAATTCAAACCCAGTAACTTCATTAACATCTTCTGTCTTCATAGATCTTGCTCCACTACCTGTAATTTTCCCAGTAGTCAATCCTTCTAGCACATCTCCTGTTTGATATGTAAATGTTTTAGATGTATCCGCACCTTTACCATAGCCAAATATTGAACAAGCTAAATTTAATTCTTCCTCCATATATAGATACCCAATTGCTCCAACTAAATAAAGTCCATGATAATCTTCCTCAGGTACAATATTGCTGTAGTTTACCAAAACCACCTCTCCAGTCTCAGGATTGCTTTTTAACACCTTCCATTTCAATGTTTCACCATTCCTATCAGTTGCTCTTGCAGTAAATGTTTGGATCTCATATCCATTTCCATGAGACATACCAGTTCCTTTTGGTGATATATATGTTAATTTAGATGTATCTGTTACACCTGCTGTTGGGTCATATGCTACATAATCTCCTACTTTTACTTTACTTGCAAGTAACCATGGTCCTGGTTCTTCTGGCTTATCATTTTCTTCGGGATTTGTTCCAGTTCCATTTCCACCAGCAATAATATTTTGTGCTTCGTTAAAGAACTTTCCTATTGCACCTTGCTCGTATTCTGCTGCATTTTGATAGTTCTTTCCTGCTTCTTTTGCCATCGTTAAGATTCCGTGTTCACCTATTGTTAGGTTTATTGTAATCCCTGCCAAAATTAGTAATACAATAATCGTGATAACTAGTGCTATCAGAGTTATACCTTTTGTACTTTTCATTTTTCTTTTGTCTCCTTTTACTTTTTTGTTTTATTATACATTTGCGTTTAGGAGAACTCAATAAAATGAATAGCATTTAAGTATAACATTTTTACATAATCTCTTTGATTATCTTTGCAAGTTCTTCACTAATTCCTTTTACTTCCATTAATTCTTCTACAGATGCTTCTTTTATTTTTTCAATACTTCCAAAGCGTTTTAGTAAGTCTTGTTTTTTCTTTTCTCCAATTCCTTTTATTTCGTCTAGGCTTGACTTTGTCATTCGTTTTGCTCTTACTTTCCTATGATATTCAATTGCTGTTTTATGAACTTCATCTTGGAAATTAGTAATAACATTCATTAGTTCTTCTGATAACGGTATTTCTTCTCTATTTTCATTAATTAATGCTCTTGTTCTATGTTTATCGTTTTTTACCATTCCATAAATTGGAATACTTAAGTTATATTTTTGAATTGCTCTTTTAGCTGCTCTTTCTTGGGTAATTCCTCCGTCTACAAAAATAGCATCTGGCAATTTCCCAAACCCACTTTTTTCATTTTCAATGGAATGTTTCAATCTTCTTGTAATGACTTCTTCCATACATCTTGGGTCATCTTGGGTAAATACTGTTTTTATTTTAAATCTTCTCGATAGCTTATGATTTACGACACCATCTTGTAAAACACACATTCCTGCTACCATATCGGTTCCAGAAATATTAGAAATATCATATGTCTCAACTTTTCTTGGCATTTTTTCTAAATTCAAAGTTTTCTTTAGTTCCATTAAAGTATCATATCTATCTTTTGCTTTGTTTTCTAACGTCACTTTTGCATTTTTTTCTGCCATTTCTACAAATCTTAATTTTTCTCCTTTTTGTGGAGATTTTAATTCTACTTTTCTTCCCACCTTATTGGATAAAAATTCTTCGATTGCTTCTTTTTCCTCTAATAAATTTTTTAACATGATTTTATGTGGTATTTCTTCTTTTGTTAGGTAGTATTGCTTAATAAAACTTGACACAATTTCTTCGTCCAAAGTATCCATTGATTCCTGAAAAAAGTAATGTTCTCTTCCTATCATTTTACTTTTTCGAACAAAAAAAATCTCAATACAAGCTGTTAATTCATTTCTTGCAAGACCAATCACATCAATATCATTTTCTGTAATATTGGATACTTTCTGTTTCTGATTAATATTTTCAATTGCTATTTTTTTATCTCGTAAGTATGCTGCTTCTTCATAATCTTGTTTTTTAGCAGCCTCTTTCATTGCTTCTTCTAATTCCTTTATAATCGGGTCTATTTTTCCTTCTAACAACATTAAAATTTGGTCGATTTGCTTTTTATATTCTTCTTTTGAAATATATCCCATGCATGGTGCACTACAGCGATGAATATGGTAATTTAAACAAGCTCTATCCTTAAATTTAAAATTCTTACATTGACGAATTTTAAACTTTTCTTTAATGAAATTCACCATTTCTTTTGCACTACCAGGATTGGCATATGGTCCAAAATATTTTGCTCCATCGTTTAAGATCGTTCTTGTAATACATACATTTGGGTAATCATTTTTTACATCTACTTTTATATAGGGATATGTTTTATCATCTTTTAATAAGACATTGAATTTAGGTCTATTTTCTTTAATTAAATTACATTCTAGTATTAATGCTTCTGCCTCATTATCTGTTACAATATATTCAAAATGATCAATTAAAGAAACCATATTCTCAATTCTTTTGGTTTTTCGATTTTTTCTAAAATATTGTCTTACTCTATTTTTTAATACAATCGCTTTTCCAACATAAATAATATGGTCATCTTTATCCTTCATAATATAAACACCTGGCTTTGCAGGTAATTTTTTTAGTTCTTTCTCAATATTAAACATATTTCCCCCAAACATAAAGAAATACAGACAGGTCTCGCCCCATCTGTATTTCAAACTTGTCTTTTCTCGCCCAAAACAAGTTTCAACCCCCAACGGTAACATTGCATGTTACCAACTTTACGATTTGACGTTACTTGCTTATAACGCTTCTTTACTATACATCAATATTATCATTTTGTCAAGTACAAGAATTGCTTCGTAAACTATTTTATTCCACTTCTGCAATATATGGTAAATTTCTGTAGTTTTCATTATAGTCTAATCCATATCCTACCACAAATTTATCTGGAATCTGGAACCCTACATAATCTACTTTTACATCGTATTCTCTTCTTTCTGGTTTATCTAATAAAGTACATAGTTTAACACTATCTGGATTTTTCGTTTTTAAATGTTTAATTAAATAGCTTAACGTTCTTCCTGTATCAATAATATCTTCAATAATTAGTAGATTTTCTCCTTCTAAAGAATCTGGTAAATCTAATTTTAAATTAATTTTCCCAGAACTTATCTTTTCTCCTCCATAGCTTGAAACTTGCATAAAAGTAAATTTTACTTTTTTATTTATTTTTCTTGCTAAATCTACCATAAAAACAGTAGATCCTTTTAGAATACATACTAATGTTAATTCTTTTCCTTCATAGTCTTTTTCAATTTGTTTTGCAAGTTCATTTACTTTATCTTGAATTCTTTTTTCATCAATTAATACTTTTAATTCTTCATCTTCGGTATTGTTTGTATCGAAAATTTTATTCAACAATTTTTTTATTATATTTAATTCTTTTCTAGTTATATTTATTTTATAAGTTTTTTTGTTACCTTTCTGAGCAGTAACAACTATTTCTACTTTATTAATACCTTCACTTAAGCTTATTTCTCCCGCTCCACTAACACTAGCATTACCATCAGCTTTCACAGCTGAAACACGTACACTCTCAACATCATTTTCTACTTCTAAACTATACTCCAAAGTATCTTTATTAAATTCTGGACTAAGTTCATACCCTTCAATAGTCAAATTCTTTAAATCAGCATTACTACTATAACTAGCTTCTATTTCTTGTTGAGTCTTAGCTGTTATTGACACACTGCCTTTTGAAGAACTAATTTCATTTCCGTCATCACCATACATCACAGCGTCTCTTAATGAGATAACTGAAGTTCCACTTTTTGTTGATTTCAATGTAAATGTTACCTTACTATAACCAATCAATGTACTTCCTGTTCTTACACATGCTCCACCAGTATCTGAAGTTGCAGAAACTAATGAAAACATTGACGAATCATAATTAAGACAATACTCCCAACCACTTGCACCTGAAGCATTTACTGTCACAGTAAATGTATTTCCAACTGTAACATTTTTTTTATTTGTACTTACAGATAAAGATGCTGCAAAACAAACATTTAAACCTACGACAAACAATATTAATGAATAAATAAAATATTTAGCTTTTTTCATTTTTTTTCTCCTTACTACAAAACAACTTTACCAAGAATATGACTTTGTACCAAAATTAAATCATTAATTTTAACATTATTATCATAATTTACATCTGCGGCATAATACTTTTCATTTTGTAAAGTTAATTTTTCCAATATATGACTTTGTA